>JAWOIT010000043.1:0-19746 GCA_046484535.1 Pseudomonadota bacterium
GGAATGCAGTCAAGAAGAGCACCAAGGGATTAATGGCCCCAGGTGGATATGCAGGGCATGGGACTCCAGCCACTCACCGCAATAGAACAGGCGGCACATGGCGCGCACCCAGGAGCCGGGGGTCATATCAAAGGCCGATTCGATGGCGTGGCCGGCGCTCATCTGGTAGGCCACCGGGCAGATGCCGCAGATGCGGGCGACGATGTCGGGCACCTCGGTGTAGCTGCGTCCCTCGAGGAATTTCTCGAACAGCCGGGGTGGTTCGAAGATGCGCAGGTGGAGTTTGTCTATCCGCCCGTTGCGGATCTCCAGGTCCAGCGCCCCCTCCCCTTCGACACGGGTGAGGACGGGGACGTTGATCTTCACCTCTTTGTGCTCGCTCATGATCCCTTCCCCTGCCATTTTCGCCCTTCGCGGTTAAACGGCTCCACATGGCTGTTGATAAACAAAAAGCGCCGGGCGATGGCATCCGGCTGCAGCCCCAGCCCCTCGAAGCGGTTGGCCAGGGAGGCGGTGTTGGCCGCTTCGGTCGGGCCGTAACAGGCGTAGCAGTCGCGACCGACCTTGGGGCAAAGCGCGCCGCAACCGGTGCGGGTGACCGGCCCCAGGCACGGCTCGCCCTTTGCCACCAGCACACAGACAGTTTGCGAGCGCTTACATTCGAGGCAGACCTTGTCGTTCTCCTCGACCGGTGGGACCCCGAACAGTAGCGAGCGCACCGCCGTCATCACCTGGCGGGTGTTGACCGGACAGCCCCATAGCTCCAGGTCCACTTTCACATGTTCGCGGATGGGGGTGGAGTCGGCCAGCAGATCGATGTGCTCAGGGCCGGCGTAGACCCCTTCTATCCACTGGTTGTGATCGTGCATGTTGCGTAGCGCCTGCAGACCGCCCGCGGTGGCGCAGGCGCCGATGGTGATGAGATAGCGGCTCTTCTCGCGCACCTTTTGAATGCGCTCGAGTTCGTGGGGCGTGGAGATACTGCCCTCGACAAAGGCGATATCGACCAGCGTCTCCTCATCCAGATACCCCGCTTCGGCGAAATGGGCGATATCCATCAGCTCGCTGAGGGTGAGCAGCGCCTCGCCGGCATTGAGAAAGGCCAGCTGGCAGCCGTCGCAGGAAGAGAATTTGTGGACTGCTACTTTTGGTTTCATGATTATCCCGTTCTGCTATCTCGTAGCTGACAACCAGCCTTCGTTCTTTCGCGGCTGGAAGCCGCTCCTACAAGACCCTGCTTAGGCCCTTCTGGCTGGACAGCTCCTGTCCACCATCTCTGCCGTAGGAGCGGCATCTTGCCGCGACCTGAACAACCTGCCTCCGTTCCTTCGCGGCTGGAAGCCGCTCCTACAGGACCCGACTTTGGTTCTTCTGGCTGGGCTCCTCCTTTCCACCATCTCTGCCGTAGGAGCGGCATCTTGCCGCGACCTGAACAACCTGCCTTCGTTCTTTCGCGGCTGGAAGCCGCTCCTACAGGACCCGACTTTGGTTCTTCTGGCTGGACCACTCCTGCCCACCATCTCTGCCGTAGGAGCGGCATCTTGCCGCAACCTGAACAACCTGCCTCCGTTCCTTCGCGGCTGGAAGCCGCTCCTACAAGGCCCGGCTTAGGTCCTTCTGGCTGGGCCGCTCCTGTCCACCATCTCTACCGTAGGAGCGGCATCTTGCCGCGATGACCTCTCCTGCCTCTGTTCTTCGCGGCTGGAAGCCGCTCCTACAAGGCCCGGCTTAGGCCCTTCTGACTGGACCGCTCCTGTCCACCCTCTCTGCCGTAGGAGCGGCATCTTGCCGCGACCAAATGAGAATATTCTACTGCCGTAGCGGGTTCACTCCTTTATCATTTGATGCTAGTTTTCCATCGTGTGAGATACAAGGAGGTATATCATGCCAACCATCATCTCTTCTGGGCACAGCGCGTTGCGCAAGGGACGTTATACCGAGCCGCACCGTCCATATGTCCTTACAGCAGTCACCCACAAGCGGAAACCTTTTTTTAGCGATTTAAGCAATGCACGAACAGTGATTCACGCCATGCGTTTTTTACATAACGAGCAGCGACTCGCTTCGATGGCCTTTGTCGTGATGCCAGATCATTTTCACTGGCTCATAACCCCTTACCCTGGGCACACCCTTGCATCGCTCATGCACAGCCTGAAGTCATGGACTGCAAACCAGCTATCAAGACGATACGCGACAAATACGCCTGTCTGGCAAACCGCATACCATGATCGTGCGCTGCGGCAGGATGAAGATATCCAGAAGGTAGCTCGCTATATCATCGCAAATCCTCTTCGCGCCGGGCTGGTGCACAAGATCGGCCATTACCCCCCACTGGGATGCCATCTGGCTGTAGGAGCAGCATCTTACCGCGATTGGCCTCTCTTGCCTCCGTTCCTTCGCGGCTGGAAGCCGCTCCTACAAGGCCCGGCTTAGGTCCTTCTGGCCGGGCCGCTCCTGTCCACCATCTCTGCCGTAGGAGCGGCATCTTGCCGCGACCTGAACAACCTGCCTCCGTTCCTTCGCGGCTGGAAGCCGCTCCTACAGGACCCGGTTTTGGTCCTTCTGGCTGGTCCGCTCCTGTCCACCCTCTCTGCCGTAGGAGCGGCATCTTGCCGCGATGACCTCTCCTGCCTCTGTTCTTTCGCGGCTGGACCGCTCTTGCGCATCCGTGCGCCCGCGGCATTTGCCCATCCGTGGGCGGCAAAGCCGCTCCTACAAGACCGGCGGTGTCGCTTCTAAAAACCTTTTACCCCTAATAGCGTTTTCACTTCCGGATAGGCAAACACCGGACCGTCCCTGCAGACGAATTTGCCGCCGTGCTGGCAGTGACCGCATTTGCCGGCGCCGCATTGCATGTTGCGTTCCATGCTGAGCCAGAGTTTCTCTTCGGGCAGATCGCGGGCGAGCATTTCTTTGATCACGGCCAGCATCATCCCCTCGGGTCCGCACATCATTACTGTGCTGTTGTTCGGGTCGATATCGGCCTCGTCGAACAGCACCGGGACATGGCCCACTCGGTGCGGCCACATGGGGCCGCCGCGGCTGGCGGCGAGCAGGACTTGGGTGTTGGGGAGTTGGTCCCACTCTTCGTAGCGGCTGCGCCAGATGAGGTCGTCGGCGTGTTTGACCCCCTGCATGATGGTCAGTTTTTTGTAGCGCTCGCGCCGGCGAAGGACATAGTTGATCACCGAGACCACCGGGGCGCAGCCGAGGCCGCCGGTGGTGATAACGATATCCTGCCCCTCTGCCTCGCGCATCGGCCAGCCGCGACCGTAGGGGCCGCGCACGCCGAGCCGGTCTCCCGCTCGCAGTTGCGCCAGGCCATTGGTGACCCGGCCGACGGCGCGGATGGTGTGGTCGTACATGCGCTCATCTTCCGGGTCGGAGACGATGGAGATGGGCACCTCGCCGACGCCGAAGAGGTAGAGCATGTTGAACTGACCGGGTTTGAAGTTGTAGGCGGCGTGGACTTTCGGGTCGGTAAAGCGCAGGCGCAGGGTGAAGATGGAGGGGGTCTCTTCGATGCGCTCTACGATCTCCGCCTCGTGCATGATGCGGTTGTGGTTCATTGATCACCTCCGCAGATCGCATGGGCCTCTTCGGTGATGTCGATGCCCACCGGGCACCAGCTGATGCAGCGGCCGCAGCCGACACAGCCGGAGCGGCCGAACTGTTCGTGCCAGCTGCCCAGTTTGTGGGTGAGCCACTGGCGGTAGCGCTGGGGGATCTCGGCGCGAAGCGTCTTGCCGTGGATATAGCTATGGCCCTGGGTGAAACAGGAGTCCCACTGGCGGATATGCTCGCCGGCGTCCCCCTCGAGGGCCGGCATCTCCATTTCACTGTGGCAAAAGCAGGTGGGGCAGACGGCGGTGCAGTTGCCGCAGGCAAGACAGCGCTCCCCCACCTCCTGCCAGCGCGGATGGTCCAGGTTGGCAAACAGCGGCCTCTGCAGATCGCGACCGGGAAGGGTACGCTGCTGTCTTTCCGCCGCCTGCTGTTGTTGCCGGGTGATAAGTTCGAACTGCTGATCGCTGACTTCAGCCGGCGCCAGGCGCTGGAACAGTTCCCGGCCCGCCTCGCTCCCCGATCGGATCACAAAACCCTCGTCCAGCTCATCCATCAGCAGGTCATAGCCCTGCTCCGCCGCCGGGCCGTCACCGGTGCCGGCGCAGAAGCAGGTGTCCGCCGGGTGACTGCAGTTGACGGCGACCAGCAACAGGTTTTCACGCCGGGCGGCGTACTGGGGATCGGCTTCACCACCGAGAAAGTGCCGGTCTTGAAGCTCCAGCGCCGCCAGGTCACAGGAGCGCACGCCGATGACGGCCAATGGCTGTTGCTGCCGGGGGGTGGCGGGGGTGAAATCCAGCGCGCCGGTTTCATCGCGAGTGACCCGCCAGAGGGTCTCGGTGGGTGCGAACAGGGCGGGCTTTAGCGCCTGCGGTCCGTTGGCCCAGGCGAAGGCGCGAGGGGTATCCTGGTACTGAAGGCGGTACTCGCCGGGAGCTTGGGTCTGCCTCACCCCCCACGGCAGCTGCGCCATGCTTTCCAGCTCCCGGTACTGAATCGCCCCATCCTCTGCCTTGGGGGCAAAAACACGGTAACCGGCCTGACGCAGCAGGTTTTCCAGCCGCCGCAGCCCCTCGATGGACAGAAAACCGGTTTGCGTACTCGTCGCCATCGCTACTCCTTCATCAGGCGCTCAACCTCTCGGGACTTTACGGCGCTTGTGCTTCATCCCCGCCTCGAACAGTCTTGCCTGGAGCGCCTCACGCCCATCGCGGATATCATCTGTCGGGACGATCAGGGCCACCGGGCAGTAGTTGATTTCGATAAACTCGCCAATGATCTGATCCGACTCATCCAGTTGTAGCACCCACCAAACGCCGGGTATACCCGTCGCCCTGATATGGGTGAGGCCGATATCGGCCACCTCGGCGGTGATATCTCCTTCACCGAGGGTTTCGGCCAGCATCTCCAGATCATCCTGACTGAGGGGGATCGCCTGCAGATCGATATGGCTCGGCTCATCCCGTTCAAGCAGCTGCTTCAGCAATTTGACGATTTCATGCAACAGGGCATGGGCATTGTCCCCGCGGCTGACATTATCCAGCGCCTTAATCAGGTGAATATGGCTATCGTTGTCCTGTTTCATTCTTTATTAGCTTGCCCATCCCGGAGAAAAACGAATACCCCCTGTTTGGGGGAGTTAACATCTATGCCATATTTTGATTATACTTTAGCACTTTAAACAACCGGGCCAAGGACTGATCCGTGAATATTGCATTTGTCGAAGATGATCCACTCCAGCGCAAACCCGTCTGCGCGTGGCTTGAAGAAGCGGGATACAGCTGCCAAAGCTTCGAGAATTATCAAACCTTTACCGCCAATAATCCCAATCCCGGCACGCTCGATCTGCTCCTGCTCGATTGGGAGCTGCCGGACCGCTCGGGGCTGGATGTGTTGCGCTGGGTACGCCGGGAGCTGGGGCAAAGTCTCCCCGTAATGTTTCTCACCCGCCGGAATGCTGAAAACGACATCGTCGCGGCCTTGAGAAGCGGCGCCGATGACTATTTGGTCAAACCGGCCGGACGCAACGAGTTGCTGGCAAGGATTGAGGCGTTAACGCGGCGCAACGGCAAGCCCGGGCCCGACACAGGCCGCCAGGTCATCGGCCCCTTTGAGTTCGATATATATAGCCGACTGTTGCGCAGAAAGGGAGAACCGATAAAACTGACCCAGAAAGAGTTCACCCTGGCGCACTATCTGCTCAGCAAACACGGGCAACTGGTTACCCGTGAGGAGTTGCTGGAGAAGGTCTGGAGACAATCGACTAATCTCAATACCCGTACCATCGACACCCATATCAGCCGTGTGCGCAAAAAACTCAAGCTACACTCGGAAGAGGGATGGCAGCTGGTCTCTATCTATCAATGTGGTTACCGCCTGGACTGGCTGGCGAACGAAACGGCCTGAAGTACCACATTCCAACCCGGCATGAGGGGCCTGCCATGTGTCTTGCCATACCCATGCGGATAGAGTCTATTGAAGGGCATACGGCCCGCTGCAGCGCCGGCGGTGTGGAGCGGGATGTCAACCTGTTCCTGCTGCAGGACCGTCAGGTGAATATCGGTGATTTTGTTATGGTGCACGTGGGCTATGCCATCGAGATGGTCCAGCCCGAGGAGGCGCGAAAACGCCGGGCTCTGTTCGCGCAGATGAACGGTCAACACAGCGGGTAACCCCGCCGCAAGCCGATGCATGAACTCTCTCTCTGCCGCGGGCTGTTACAACAGGTGGATGCCATCGCCGCAGAGCACCGGGCAGAGGCGATTTCTCGCGTAACCCTGCGCATCGGCCCCCTCGCCGGGGTGGAGATCCCGCTGCTAAAAAACGCCTTTCACGTCGCCCGTCAAAACACCGTGGCCGCCAATGCCGCGCTCAGCGTGGAGGCTGCTCCGCTGCGCATTTACTGCACGCGCTGCGACAAGGAGCACGCCGCAGAGATTTCAGACTTGCGCTGCCCCGCATGCGCTTCGGTGGAGACCCGCCTTATAAGCGGCGATGAGCTGCTGCTGGTATCGGTATCACTCTAACGCCAGTGAGATAGCGCTTGACCCGACCGGGGTTCTGCTCTTAGCTATAGTGCAACAGGATAACGGGGATAACCAACGACCATGTGTGACACCTGTGGCTGCAACATCACCCCCGGCAATGCCCATATTGCGCAGGAGAAAAACAACCACGGCGACAATGCGGTGGAGGTCTTACAGAATCTGCTCTCGGCCAATGACCGCCAGGCGCGGCATAACCGGGAGCATCTGGAACGTCATGGTGTATGCTGCCTCAACCTGATGTCCTCGCCCGGCTCGGGCAAGACCTCCCTGCTGGAGGCGACCATCGGGGCGCTGGCAGGAAAGTTGAAGATGGCGGTGATCGAAGGGGATCTGGAGACCGAAAACGATGCCGAGCGCATCCGTGCAAAAGGGATCCCCGCGATACAGATCACCACCGGCAGCGCCTGCCATCTGGATGCGCACCTCGTCCATGACGCCCTGCACCGGCTGGATCCGGCTGAGCTGGATCTGCTGTTTATCGAAAACGTCGGCAACCTGGTCTGCCCCGCCGGCTTCGATCTGGGGCAACACGCCAACATCACCCTGCTCTCGGTCACCGAGGGCGATGACAAACCGGCCAAGTATCCGGTCATGTTCCGCCAGTCCGATCTCGTCCTGCTGAGCAAAACCGATCTGCTGCCGCATATTGAAGAGTTCTCCCCGCAGCGGGCACGGGATCACCTGCAACAACTGGCCAACCGGGCGCCGGTATTCGAGTTATCGGCGAAAAACGGCAGCGGCATGGCCGAGTGGCTCGAATGGATAGAACGGGGCATCGAGCAACAACGGCAGGCCAACCGGTTATTCCGGCCGCTCGCCTCCGAACGCCCTCCACTGCTCTCCCCCCTGGGAGGAACATGAGTTCAGCCCGGGCCTGGTTGCACCGCCTGCAACAGCTGCCCCTCGACTCACCCGTACGCGTGATGAATGTCTGCGGCGGGCATGAGCGCACCATCAGTCAGAGCGGTCTGCGCTCGCTACTGCCGGAGGGGATCGAGCTGATCCCCGGACCGGGCTGCCCGGTCTGCATCTGTCCCGAGGAGGATATCTACGCCGCGATCCGCTACGGCCTGGAGCAGGAGCTTACCGTCCTCGCCTATGGCGATATGCTGCGGGTGGTGGTGAACGCCCCCAAAGGCACCCCGCGTTCGCTGGAACAGGCGCGTGCCGCCGGCGCCGATGTACGCCCCATCGCCTCTCCGATGGAGGCGGTCGCTATCGCCCGCGCCCAGCCGGAGAAAAAAACAGTGTTCCTTGCCGCCGGCTTCGAAACCACCACCGCCCCGCTGGCCGCCCAAATCCTTCAAGGCCTGCCGGATAACCTCCTGCTATTGATGGCGGCGCGCCTGACCTGGCCGGCGGTGGCCATGCTGCTCGACAGCGGGGAGGCCGGTTTTGATGCCCTGATCGCCCCCGGGCATGTGGCGGCGATCATGGGGGCGAAGGAGTGGGAGTTTGTCTGCCGGGACCACCACCTTCCCGTCGCGGTTTCGGGCTTCAGCACCGAAAGCCTGCTCGAGGCCCTCTACCACGTCGTGCGGCAACACCTTGAGGGGCGCGCCGAGCTGCAGAACTGTTACCCGGAGGTGGTCAAGGCCGATGGCAACCGGGCGGCGCAGGCGATGCTGCGGCAAGTCTTCCAGGTGGCTGAGGCCGGCTGGCGCGGTATCGGCGCCATCCCCGCCTCCGGCCTCGATTTGCGCCATCCCTGGCAGGAACATGATGCCCGGTTTCAGTTACCGGACTACCGGGCCGAGGCGAGGCGCCGTGCCGGCGAGATGCCGCCGGGATGCGCCTGCAGCGAAGTCGTGCTGGGCAAACGTTACCCGGATGCATGCCCGCTCTACGGGAGCGCCTGTACGCCGACCACACCGATCGGCCCCTGTATGGTTTCCGACGAAGGGGCCTGCCAGATATGGTGGCGTCACAGAATATGATCTAACGTAACTACTCGTCCCTCTGGCAAGCTGTTTTCACCGCAAAGGCGCAGAGTTGTGAGGATGAGCTCTCTCAAGCTACTGGTGTTGGTAGCCGGATTTAGGCGCTTTTTTTTGCTAACTGGGAGCCTTGTCTGCCAGTGAAAAAGGAAGAGACCCTGGAACGAGAATTGCGTTATATCTTCGGCAATGGGTTTAAACCTTCGCGTCTTTGCGCCTTTGCGGTTAATTTATAGGGGCGAGCAGTCCGATCTAACTAAATATAATCAGTACCATAACCGAAATTGGGGTGATAGAATTTCCTTGACAAAACTCAAAAACACCACACAGGAACAAGGAGAAACATGATGTTCGGCTTTTTTAAAAATAAATCCAACAACGCGCAGAACAGTCAGCAACAGGAAACAGAGGCTCCCACCGCACCCGGAACACAAATCCGTTACTCCCCGGAGCTGATCGACTCACTCAAATCAGACCATCAAAAACTTCTCGCCCTCTACGGCGAAATCCAGTCCGATTTCGAGAACAAGGACTACCCGGCCGTCTCCGAGAAGTTGGAGACATTCAAAGGGGAACTGCAAGGGCACCTGCTGACGGAGAACGTGCGTCTCTATATCTATCTCGATCGCAGCCTCGCCCACGACCCGACCAACAGCGAACTGATCCGGGGCTTTCGCCGGGAAATGGACGACATCGCCAAGGTGGCCATGGGCTTTATCAACAAGTACTCGACCATCGGTGTCGATGAAGACCTTGCCAACCACTTCGGCGAAGACTTCGCCACCATCGGCAAGGTCCTGGGCGAGCGAATCCGCAGAGAGGAAGAGACCCTCTATCCGCTCTACATGCCAAGCTACAATTGATGCATCGGGGCTGGGCAACCAGCCTGATGCAGGATTGCTTCGCCTTCGGCTCGCAATGACAGCGATTTACATCGCCTCGAAAGTGTCGGGGTGAGTGGTTACTTTTTAAGTTTCGAGTGAGAGTCGGTTCGCCTCGCAAGCTCGGCAAACCCTACCAGCTTGGAACTTGCCTTGGCTCCCGTAGGGTGCCGCCGTCAGGCGCACCGTCGAGACGGTTCGCCTCGCAGGCTCGGCAAACCCTACCAACACGTTTTTGCCTGGACAATGTGCTCCCTGCATTGTCTACCACCGCCATCCATGGCGGCGTCTGCGGTTAGCTTAACTGGCGAGCAGTTACTGTTATTCAGCTACCTGACTTTGCCCGTCTTAACGCTTGCCATAAATAGCCGGTCGCCCTCTCCTCACCGGTGCGGGAATAGTGCAGCACATTGCGGTTATACAGCGTCCATTTCATCCGCCTGTACGCCAGGGCCTTACCGCCAAACAGCAGCCGGTCACCGGCCTGCAGATACTCCTCACCGTTGGGAAACAGTAGCTCCTCACCGCCTTTTTTCAGCAGCAGCAAAGGGAGGCAGGGGAGGTAGTCCTTGCGCTCGCGTGAGTCGCGCATCAGATCATCGAGCATGACCTTCTCCCCCTCCTGCAGAGTTTCGTAGACTGCCGGCGCATGCTCTTCGTCAATGGCGCAGTACCAGATGTCGGGAACGACCTCACCGATTACGGCGCTCAGCCGACTTATCTGCTCGTTGGCCCATTCATTGGTCTGGCGCTGGATCAACTTCAGGAAATCATCCAGCAGCGGTGTGGTGAGCATGGCGAAGATATCCCTCGCGATTATCTCGCTGCGCTGCATCACCAGGTCGAGCAGCGCCGCCTGAAAGATGTCGTGGTTATCCCGTTTGTTCTGACGCGCCACCATAAACAGGTCCGGATTGAGTTCGCCGGCGGTCATAATGATAGAGAGGTTATTGGCGTCATTGTCGGTGCCGGCGACGATGCCCGCGGCCGACTCGATCCCGGCCGTCTTCAGTGTGCCCGCCTCGGTGCCGCGGCCGACAACGCAAAAGTTGCTGCAACCGGTGCCCTCCGGGTCGGCCTCGACGATCACCGTCTCCACACCCTCCTTGTCCAGGTTGGCCTTAACCGCCTTGCCGAAGCGGCCGTAGCCACACAGCACCCAGGTGCCGTGAGGGGGATAGAGCGGTGCCGGCAGTGGCGTTTCGGGTACCCCGGTCAGCCACTCATAGAGCAGGTGGGTACCGGGTGAGTGCAGTGCCAGGGCCAGACGGTTGGCGAAGGTGTCGTAGGGGTTAATCACCCGGTCGGTGCCGAAAGAGGCCATGTTGGCCTCTGCATCGTGGCGTTCCGCCCGACAGATCACCTTGATGCCCGGGTGAAGCAGTTTGGTGGTAATGGCGACCTTGAGATTGACGTGCTCATCATCGGTCAGCGCCACCACGCCGACACAGTTTTTGTGTAACAGTCCCGCCTCCTTGAGGGTAAAGGAGATACCGGCATCGGCACAGACACCCGGGACATAGATGGCCAGATCCGCCATCTCCAGCGCCGTGATCCGCTCCGGATCAATATCCACCACCACGGTACGCATATTTCGCTGGGTCATCGCCTTGACCAGCAGACTGCCGGTATCGCCATAGCCGCAGACGATATAAAACGGCTCCACCATGTGCCGGATGCCGCGGGCGAACGCCTGCTCCACCACCGCTTGCTTGAAGGCCGGGTCCTGGATGAGCGAGAGGATCTTGCCGATGGCGTAGAGCCAGGCGATCACCGTCAGGTAGATGGCCACCACCGTCCACATCCGCTGCGCCGTAGTGAACTCATAGGGGATCTCACCGAAACCGATGGTGGTGGCCATGTAGCTGACAAAATAGAGGGCATGAAAAAAGTCCATGCGCCAGGGGTTCCCCTCCGGATCGCTACCCGGGATCAACACCATGCCGAGCACCGACAGCGCATAGGCGATGATTAGCACGACCAGCGGTGCACGCATGCGCCGCAGGATGAGGAAGATGACCTGGTTCATTGCAACCTTAGCGACGCAGGTTGACCGTCTCGATGATCAACAGCACCACCGAGGTGATGTTGGCCAGCAGCGCCCCACCGGAGAGGGAAACGATGCTGGCCATCACGGCGGCCTCCATTCCTGCCGCCGAGATGTGCACTGCATAGCCCCACACAATGGCGGCTGTAATCAGCTGCAGGTCCGCCACCAGGGAGGTGGCCAGCAAAACCGCCCCCATTTGGGTTCGATCACCGAACTTGAGTACGGTGGCGATCAGGTTCACCACAATGGCGAAAAACAGCTCATAGACGTTGTGGTGGGCGGGGTTTTCAATCTCGCCGATGAAGAAGCCGAAATTGAGGGTGAGCGCCAGTACGATAAAAAAACCGAAGATGACCTTTTCCAGGTTCATTGTTATCTCCGTTGTTGTTTGTTAATTCCCCTCTGGAGTAACGCTGGTCGGTTAAGGAAAATATAAGCTCGTAGGAGCGGCTTCCAGCCGCGAAATAAACATAAAATCGCGGCTGGAAGCCGCTCCTACAGGTTAAATAACCGTTTAACCGATCGGCACTATCCCTCTGGATGGGTTATTCCTGCATTGTAGGCAAGGGTAGGGGAAGTTGAAAGATATAAGTTTCAAGTTTCAAGTTGAAAGACGCAACGGTGCGCCTGACGGCAGCACCCTACAGATGCCTGGCTAAGTTCCAAGGTGTAGGTCCGGTTGCCGCTTGCGGCGTAACCCGACAATAGGGATGTCGGATTACGGCTGCGCCTAATCCGACATTATTCAGTAGTTACGTTTCAAGTTGGAAGTTGAAGATCACTTTCAGCCAATAAGCGCAGAGGAGGTGTCTGATTACAGAGAATATAGAATGCGCCTCTTTAAACTTGAAACTTTGAACTTAAAACTTTTCTAAAGCCGGCCCCGAGGCGAGGCGGTGAGCCCAGCGGGTGGTTTCGGGAAGGCGGTAGCGGGTCAGACAACGCATCACCCACTCCCGGGCGGAGGTGAGTCCGATGCGATGTCCGGGTGAGATATAGAGCGGCTTGACGCCGCTTCGGCTGCGCAGCACACAGCCTATTTCCTCGCCTTTGTCATACAGCGGCTGCCATTGCCCCTTTTCGGATCCCGGCTCCTCGTGAGTGCCGATAAGCCGGCTTTTGCCCACGCCGATGGCGGGCAGGTCGAGCAGCAGGCCAAGATGCGAGGCGATGCCCAGGCGGCGGGGGTGGGCAATGCCCTGGCCGTCACAAAGCAGCATGTCCGGCAGTCGGGTCAGTTGCGCCATCGCCTCCAGCACCGCCGGGATCTCGCGAAACGACAGCAGACCGGGGACATAGGGAAAGCGGGTGGGCCGGCGGGCGATTGCCGAGTCCACCAGCTCCAAGGAGGGAAAGGCGAGTACCGCCACGGCAGCGCGGGTGATGGTATTGTTCCGCTCAAAACCGACATCCACACCGGCGACGGTATGAATTTCGCCAAAATCATCCTCGATGCGCACATAATCACGCAGCTTCTGCTGCAGCGCGATCGCTTCCTTCGGACTCAGGTCCCATGGGTGTCGGTGGTGCAGCTGCATATTAGATTTCTCCGTCAACTTGAAAAATACCACCCCTGCTCGCAAAATGCCCGGTCTGACAAGTTGAAGGCACTACCCGGTATGAGCGAAAAATCCCCCTATATCTTCGATATCGACGGCGATCAGTTTCAGGAGAAGGTGATCGACGCCTCCCACCAACAGCCGGTACTGGTCGATTTCTGGGCCGACTGGTGCAGTCCCTGCCTGATGATCGCGCCGGTGCTGGCAAAGGTGATCCCCGAGTACGAAGGCCGGGTCCTGCTGGCCAAGATCGATGCGGATGAGAACATGAAACTGGCCGGTCATTACAAGTTGCGGGGCTTTCCCACCATTATTATGTTTGTCGACGGCGAAGAGATCGCCCGTTTCGGCGGTGCCAAATCGGCCCCGGAGATCCGCAGTTTTATCGATCAACACCTGCCGTAGGAACAGACCTTCCGGTCATGTAACGATTCGCCTCGTAAAGCCCACCGCAAAGGCGCAGAGACGCAAAGAGAAAAGATCTTATGGCGCGCAGGCTGGGAATGGCATGCCCGGCGTATGCGGGATGCCGGGCAATGTTTCCCAATCTGCACACGGCATAATGGATTAGGCGCAGCCGTAATCTGACATCCAATTGTCGGGTTACGCCGCAAGCGGCTAAGCCGGGCATCCGTAGGGTGCTGCAGTCAAGCGCACCATTGCAGCGGTTCGCCTCGCCGGCTCGGCAAACCCTACCAGCCTGGAATTTACTCCGATATCCGTTGGGTGCCGCCGTCAGGCGCACCGTCAAGGCGGTTCGCCTCGCTGGCTCGGCAAGCCCTACCAGCCTGGAATTTACTCCGATATCCGTAGGGTGCTGTCGTCAGGCGCACCGTTGAGGCGGTTCGGTGCGCCTGACGGCGACACCCTACAACAGCTATAGGCGTTGTCGAGAATAGACACACAAGCCGACCGCGATAGAAGTCAGGCTGTTGCCTAACGCCGACCCGCGCTATGCTTCAGTGCATGAAAAGCGCCACGGATCTTCCCCTCTTCCCCGGCACCCTGCTGCGCATCGGCGGTCAGGTGCAGGGGGTAGGCTTCAGGCCTTTCGTTTACCGCTTGGCCACGGCGGCGGGACTCCATGGCTGGGTGCAAAATCACGGCGCTGAGGTGTTGCTTCTGCTCCAGGGCAAGGCGCAATCCACCGCGGCTCTGCTTGATGAGCTGCTCCACCGTCCCCCTCCGCCGGCCCGTCCCAGGCTTATCGAGCAGCAAACCGTCCACTCCCCCCCCTGCAACGGCTTTCACATCCGGCCGAGCGCCGAACATTCCGAACAACACCCCCATATACCGGCTGATTTTTTTGTCTGCGACGACTGCCTTGCTGAACTTAACGACCCGGCCAACCGGCGTTACCGCTACCCCTTCATCAACTGCACCCAGTGCGGACCCCGCTACACCCTGATCGAAAGACTGCCCTATGACCGGGCCAACACGACCCTGGCGGATTTTCCACTCTGCCCTGCCTGCCGTGCGGAATATGAAGATCCGCATGACAGACGGTTTCACGCCGAGCCCATCGCCTGCCCCGACTGCGGCCCCCGTTTACGTTATATCGACAAACAGACTCGATTGAACGGTAATGAGCCCTCTCTCAATACCGCCGTCAAACTGCTGGCCGGAGGTGGCATCCTCGCCGTCAAGGGGGTGGGCGGTTATCACCTCATGTGCGATGCCCGCAGTGATCAGGCGGTCGAGCGCCTGCGCCGGCGCAAGGCGCGCCCCCACAAACCCCTTGCGGTGATGTTTCCTCAGTCCGGGTGGGACGGTTTGTCTCACATAAGGCAGGCATTGCAACCCACCACAAAGGAGGCGGACCTTCTCCGCTCTCCGCTCCGGCCCATCGTACTCTGTCGAAAACGCCATAACGACACACTGGCTTTCGGTGTCGCGCCGGACCTCGGCGAGGTCGGTGCGATGCTCCCCTACTCTCCCCTGCACCACCTGCTATGCCAGGCCTTCGACGCCCCACTGGTTGCGACCTCCGGAAACATCAGCGGCGAGCCGGTTATCACCGATGAGAATGAGGCTGAACAGCGGCTGATGCAGGTTGCCGACGCCTTTTTGCACCACAATCGGCCGATTCGCCGCCCCGCCGATGACCCGGTCTATCGAGAAATTGGCGGCAGTCCCCGCCCACTTCGCCTGGGGCGGGGCAATGCGCCGCTGGAGTATGAGCTGCCCTTTACCCTAAGTGCGCCGGTATTAGCCGTCGGCGGTGAGATGAAAAACACGGTGGCGCTGGCGTGGGAGAACCGCCTGGCGCTCTCCCCCCATATCGGCGAACTACAGTCACCACGGGGGCTTCAGCTATTCGAGCAGGTGATCGCCGACCAGCAACAGCTCTACGGCATTGAAGCCACTGCCGTTGCCCATGACGCCCACCCGAACTACAACTCCAGCCGCTGGGCCAAAGGCTGCGGCCTGCCGGCCCATTCGGTCCTGCACCATCACGCACACGCCTCCGCGCTCTATGCCGAGCACTGGCCGGAAAGGGGCGAAGAGCAATGGCTGGTGGCCACCTGGGACGGTGTCGGTTACGGCTCTGACGGAACCCTATGGGGCGGAGAGACCCTGATCGGCCGCCCCGGAAACTGGCGGCACTTTGCCCGCTTCCGCCCTTTCCGCCTGCCCGGCGGCGAGAAAGCTGCCCGAGAACCCTGGCGCAGCGCCCTCGGGCTCTGCCTCGAAAGTGATATCGACTGGAAGGATACACCCCAACCGACAGAGGCGGATCTGCTAACCGAAGCCTGGCGACGCGGCCTCAACAGCCCGAAAACCACTGCGGTGGGACGCCTGTTCGATGCCGCTGCAGCACTGATGGGCCTGTTGCATATCAGCAGTTACGAAGGACAGGCCGCCATGATGCTGGAAACGGCTGCGGACCAAAGTGCAAGCCGTCTTTCCCTGCCACTGGAAAAGACCGCGGAGGGGATTTGGCAGTGTGACTGGAAGCCCCTCATCCCCATGCTACTCGACAAGCGTACGCCCATAAAAAAGAGGGCTGCCGTGTTCCACCACAGCCTCGCCCATGCACTGTCGCAACAAGCGCTCCAGGCACGTGCCGAGTACGGGATCCACACTATTGGACTGGCCGGTGGTGTTTTCCAAAACCGCTACTTGGTCGAGAGCATCAGAACACTGCTGCACCAACACGGGTTCACTGTGCGCTCGGCGCACGACTTTCCCTGCAATGATGCCGGTCTTGCCCTGGGACAGATTGTCGAAATGATACATTCCGCGCAAATAATACAGACTGATCATCTCTAGTCCTGTAAAGCTTGAAAAGTCTGTAACAATTGAATCCCGGCGCTGCACTACCATGTTTGCTATGCCACTGGTATACTCGAAAATGCTGGAAAAACGCTGTTAATTTAGTCTATTTGCATGAAAATATAACGATTTTAAATTAATACTCCGCTAAAGAGTCATAACAGGGAATGTCACTATGTCCGCTCACAGGACATCACGACGCATCATCGTATACGGTTTTCTTCTGGTCGTTGCCGTTCTTCTGGCAATCACCGGGGCGGGACTCTATCGCATCCATAACCTCTCCTCCGGTCTTACCGAAGTAATACAAGAACGCGATGTGCAAATCGACCTGATGCACACAATACAAAAAGTGGCCCGCGAACGATCCATTCTTTTGCAATCGATGATGATTAGCCGGGATCCTTTCCTCATCGACGACTACGCCATGGATATGAGCGCCGAAGCCGCACGCTATATTGCCGCCCGGGAGGAACTGCTCACCCACGCCATCGCGGAGGAAGAGCTTCGCTTGCTGGAACGCCAGCATGCCCAGTCAGTTGAAACCGCGACCTCACAAAATACAATCATCAACCACTTGCGTAACGAAGAGCACGAGCCGGCGGCTGAGCTGTTGTTCTACACCACCCTGCCCGGACAGCGGCGCGCCATGGCGATGATGGACGAGTTTATCAGTCTCAAACGACAACAAAACCTTGAGATACTGAAAGCCACAGATTTGAAAATCCAGCACACTTACAGCCTGATGCTGCTACTGAGCGGGCTCGGTGTACTATTCAGCATCGCCATCGCCATGCTCATCAATCATCGCATCAGCAATGAAATAAACCGCCGCCTGGAAACGGAAAGTGATTTGCGCCACAGCGAATTGCGAGAGCGCACCATTCGGGAAAATATCATCGATGGGCTACTCACTTTGGACATCCAGGGGAATATTCTCTCTTGCAACAAGGCCGGTGAGGCCATATTCGGCTATGATCAACAGAGTTTGATCGGAAAAAACGCCCATAAACTGATGCCCCAGGCGATCTCCAATCCCGGCGATGGAGACCTCAGCCGCCACCTTGAAATTTGGGAAAAGCGAATGCTGGGAACTGGCACCGAAATTATGGGCAGACGCAGCACCGGCGAATCCTTTCCTGCCGAGATCGATCTCTCAAAAATCGAACTTGACGGAGACATTGTCTACATTGTGGTGATTCGCGACATCAGCGAAAAGAAAGAGGCCCAGCATAAGCTTCGGCAGTTCAACCAGGAACTGGAAAAACGCGTAATAAAAAGAACGGAGCAACTCGCCCGCAGCAACGAAAAACTGCGCCATGAGATCCATGAACGGGTAAAGGCCCAGCAGGAGATGACCTACCTGGCTACACACGATAACCTGACCGGTCTGCCCAACCGCTCTCTGTTCAATGAGCATTTGGATATTGTCCTCAACAATTCCGGTAGACATGGGCGAACGGCGGCTCTTCTCTTTATTGATCTCGACGGCTTCAAGGCGATTAACGACACCTATGGTCATGAAGCGGGTGACAGTCTGCTGCAGGAGATCAGCAACAGGATGCGGGCAAGTGTGCGACAGGAGGATATTGTTGCGCGCATGGGTGGCGATGAATTTACTGTTCTTCTCGGTGAACTGACCGACTCTTCTGATGCCACATTGGTCGCACAGAAACTGATCGAACACATCAATAAGCCGGTTAATGTAAACAGTTGCATTTGCCATGTGGGCGCCAGTATCGGTATCGCAATGTTCCCCCACTCAACGAAAGACGCCGATACACTCCTGCGCCTTGCCGATGACGCCATGTATATCGCCAAGAGCATGGGAAAGAATACATATCACATTCACCAGGAAGGTTCGGTGGCGCAGCAACAAGCGGATAGTTAATCGCTTACAGATTACGCAAGCAGCCGTTCAGATAAGCGAGAACGGATGAGCGAGCCCAGTTAATTTCGTTGTGAAGACAATGGCACACATTACACTTGCTCACGGCAACGGCGGCCGCCTTATGCAGCAGTTAATCGACGAGCTGTTCGCCCCGCTCTATAGTGATCGCCATCTACTGCAATGCGATGCCGCCGCCCTGATGCTCCCTGAGGGTGAGCCGATGATCACCACCGACGGCTTTAGCGTCAAACCGCTTGAGTTTCCCGGCGGAACCATCGGCTCACTGGCGATCCACGGTACTGTTAACGACTTGGCAGTAAGTGGCGCCCGGCCCCACTGTCTGACTCTCAATGCCTTTATCGAAGAGGGCATGGAGCTAGCGCAACTGAAGCGCATCATCGACAGCCTGTCGCGCGCCGCAGCAGACGCCGGTGTGAGCATTGTCGCCGGCGACACTAAAGTGGTCCCTCAAGGCGACGCCAACGGTCTCTACCTGGTCACGACCGGGATCGGTATACGCCAATCGGGGCTGCAGCTTGATCTGCAAAAAATCCGTCCGGGTGATCGCCTGCTGGTCAGTGGCCCTATCGGCGACCACGGCACCGCGGTCATGCTCGCGCGTGAACAGTTCGGGCTGCGCGGTGACCTGCTCTCCGATGCCGGCTCAGTCTACCCTCTGACCGAATCTATCCAGGCGCTCGATGGACTCCGTTTCATGCGAGACCCGACCCGCGGCGGCCTGGCCACGGTGGGCTGGGAACTGGTCAGAGGCTCCGGTTGCGGCCTGCGTCTATACGAGTCACAAATACCGGTACGTGATGCAGTGCGCTCGACCTGCGATATCCTCGGATACGATCCCCTCTATCTGGCCTGCGAGGGAAGAGTGGCGGCAGTC
Organism: Pseudomonadota bacterium; assembly: GCA_046484535.1. Classification (GTDB taxonomy): domain Bacteria; phylum Pseudomonadota; class Gammaproteobacteria; order Thiohalomonadales; family Thiohalomonadaceae; genus JAPHTQ01. The sequence continues at coordinate 19,104 of JAWOIT010000043.1, forward strand.
GCCGCCCCCGAGGCTGCCGATGAAATACTCACTCGCTGGCGGACTCTGCCGCAAGGCGAATCGGCGGCCCTCGTCGGTGAGTTTGAAGACGGTAGGCAGACGGTCCTCCTTGAGACCGATATCGGCGGAGAGAGGCTGCTGCCGGAACTGGAGGATGAGCCGCTGCCGCGGATTTGTTAGCGGGAGAGCGGCAAAAGGGTCTCTTTTCCCCCTCAAACCTGCAACCCACGATCTCGCAATTTAACAACCTCACGATCTCACGCTCTCCCGACCTCACGCTCTCCCGACCTAACGCCCTAACGCCCTAACGCCCTAACGCCCTAACGCCCAACCATAAGCCCCAGCGTCAGCAACAACCCGTGGGCAAGGGCAGCGACAATCGTCAGGCGAATCGCCGGCACCAAATGTTCCGGCTCCTCGGCGTGGCGCAGTAGGATCGCGGCGGCGACCATGCTCAACGGCGACGCGAGCAGTGCCAGCTGCACCCAGGGGGTCACACCTACCGACATCACCAGTATGGGCAGATAGAGGTTCGCCGCCAGCAGCAGCAATAGGTAACCCCAGCGTGCACGCTGTGGCCCGAGGCGCACGACAAGATGATGCTTGCCTGCACGCTCGTCGGCCTCGCGATCCGGAAGCTGGT
>JAWOIT010000108.1:0-8622 GCA_046484535.1 Pseudomonadota bacterium
AGACCTGTGCCTGCAGTTTGGAGGCCCAGTCGGGTAGCGGAATAATCCATCGGTGAAGGCCCAGCTGTGTCGAGGTGTATTTCACCAGCTGATATAACGTGTACTGGTTGGGTCCGCACAGTTCGAAGCTTTTGCCGAAGGTGGCCGGGTTGTCGATGGCGCGGGCATAACACTCGGCGACATCACCGACGTAGACCGGGGCGAAGCGGGTCTGGGCGCAGGCCAGGGGGAAGGCCAGGGGCACCCGTTTTAGCAGTCCGGCAAAACGGTTAATGAACGAGTCGTCCGGGCCGAAGATCACCGAGGGGCGGAAGCTGGTGACGGTCAGCCCCTCGCCGGCGTGGACCAGTTTTTCCGCCTCGCCTTTGCTCTTCTGGTAGTCACTGCCGCCGTGCTCCGCATCCGCCCCCAGGGCGCTCATGTGCAGCAGCCGGGTGATGCTGTTGGCCCGGCAGGCGGTCACGACCTTTTTGGCCAACTCGACATGGGCACGGTAGAAGCCCTGTCCGCTGTGGCCCTTTTCATTGAGAATGCCCACCAGGTTAATCACCACATCGCAGCCTGCCATCGCCTCCTGCAGTGCCGTCTCATCATGGATATTGCACTCGCGCAACTCCAGGGTAGGCAGGACCAGCAGGTCTCGATGCGGCTCCCGACGTCGGGTCAGCACGCGCACCTGATGGCCGTCCCTGACCAGTCGGGCGGCCAGGTGGCGGCCGACAAAACCGCTGCCGCCGAGGATACAGATTTGATGTGTCTTCATAGCGATGGGCCTCCCTGTGAGGGGTCTATGCAAAAGGGCTTTTCATGTATGGGACCGGGTGCCACACTAACTAACTATAATATTAAGTAAAAGTTAACACACAGGGAGATCACCATGGCATTTCGTTCGCTGAATCCTGCAACCGGTGAGCTGTTGGAGGAGTTTCCCGCCTGGTCGCCGGAGCAGCTCGACAGCACGCTGGCCGCTGTGGCCGCGGCAACTCCGCGGTGGCGGGAGACGTTGATGGCGGAGCGTGCGGCGCTGATGCAGCAGGCCGCCGGGCTGTTGCGGGAGCGGCGTGATGATTTGGCGAAGCTTATCACCCTGGAGATGGGTAAGCGCTTCAAGGAGGCGCAGGGGGAGATCGAAAAGTGTGCCTGGGTTTGTGACTACTATGCGGAAAACGGCCCTGACTTTCTCGCTGATGAACTCATCGAGACCGATGCCGACCGCAGCCTGCTGAGTTACCAGCCCCTCGGCACCGTGCTGGCGGTCATGCCCTGGAACTTCCCCTTCTGGCAGGTCTTCCGCTTCGCCGCCCCGGCGCTGGTGGCGGGCAACACCGCGGTACTCAAGCACGCCTCCAATGTGCCGCAGTGCGCCATGGCTATCGAGGAGGTGTTTCGCGAGGCCGGTTTTCCGCAGGATGTGTTCAGGACCCTGATGATCAGCGCCTCCCAGGTCAAGTCGGTGATCGAAGACCGGCGGGTGCATGCGGTGACGCTGACCGGCTCGGAGCCTGCCGGCCGCCAGGTCGCCGCCACCGCCGGGGCGATGCTGAAAAAGTCGGTGCTCGAACTGGGCGGTTCCGACGCCTTTGTAGTGCTGGAGGATGCCGACCTGGAGTGGGCGGTGGAGCAGGCGGTGACCTCGCGCTATCTCAACGGCGGCCAGAGCTGCATCGCCGCCAAACGCTTTATCGTGGTGGAGGCGGTGGCGGATGCCTTTGTCGAGCGCTTTCGCGAGGCGGTGGAGGCCTTGCAGCCCGGCGATCCCATGGAGGAGGCGACCACCCTACCGCCGCTGGCGCGCACCGATCTTCGCGATGAGCTGCACCGTCAGGTGGAGGAGAGTGTCGCAAACGGGGCGAAGCTGGTGACCGGCGGCAAGCCGCTGCAACGGCAGGGAGCCTACTACGCCGCGACCATTCTCGACCAGGTGCAGCCCGGCCAGCCCGCCTACAGCGAGGAGCTGTTCGGTCCGGTGGCGATTGTCATCCGTGCCCGGGATGAGGCGGATGCCCTGCGTATCGCCAATGATTCGGACTTCGGTCTCGGCAGCAGCATCTGGACGCGCGACACGGAGCGGGGCGAGCGGCTGGCGCGGCTCATCGAGGCAGGCTGCAGTTTCGTCAACGGCATGGTAAAAAGTGATCCCCGCCTGCCGTTCGGCGGAATAAAACACTCCGGTTATGGCCGCGAGCTCTCCTCCCTGGGGATTCGGGAGTTCGTCAATGCCAAGACCATCTGGATAAAATAATAGAGGAGTTACCGATATGCGTCTTGCTTTGCCAGTTCAGTTCATTACCGCCTTGTTACTCTTGCTGGTGCACGCCGCCTGGGCGGAGGAAGGGGAGTCGCTGGAGGAAGGCTTTGTCAATCCCGGCTATGTGGAGAAACCGCAGTGGTTCAAAAGCTCGTTTTTGGATCTGCGCGAGGATGTGGCCGAAGCGGCCGATGAGGATAAACGGGTCCTGCTCTATTTCTATCAGGACGGCTGCCCCTACTGCGAAAAGCTGATCAACACCAACTTCGCCCAACGCAATATCGTCGAGAAGACCCGCGAAAATTTTGATGTGATCGCCATCAACATGTGGGGGGATACCACCGTGACCGATCTGCAGGGCAGGGATGTCAGCGAGAAGGCCTTCTCCCGCGAGCTTAAGGTTCAGTTTACCCCTACGCTGTTGTTTCTGGATGAGCAGGGTGAGGTGGCGCTGCGGGTTAACGGTTATTATCCGCCGCACAAGTTCATGACGGCCCTTGAGTATGTGGCGGGTAAACACGAGGACAATATCGCTTTCCGCGATTATCTGAAAGAAAAACAACCTCGGGCGGCCAGCGGCAAACTGCATATCGAAAAACGCTTCTTGCAGCCCCCCTATAATCTGGAACGTGACAAGGGCGATAAACCGCTGATGGTCCTGTTCGAGCAGAAGGAGTGTGCCGTGTGCGATGAGATGCACGGGGATGCCTTCCGCCGTCCGCTGTCACGTGAACTGATGGCGCAGTTTGACATCGCCGTGGTCGACATCTGGTCTACGGATAAATTGACCACCCCGGCAGGTACGTCGATCTCCGCCAAAGAGTGGACCCAACAGCTCAAGGTGCAGTATGTGCCGAGCATGGTCTTCTTTAATGACAGCGGCGATGAGGTCTTCCGCACCGAGGCCTACCTGCGTCCCTTCCACCTGCAGTCGGCAATGGAGTATGTGGCCGGCGGCGCCTATCGCGAGCAGCCCGAGTTCCAGCGGTTTGTGCAGGACCGTGCAGATAGGCTTGAGGAGCAGGGGATCCACGTAGATCTGTGGGAGTAACGGGTCGTTAAGTTGAAAGTTTCAAGTTGGGTGTTTCAAGTTGGAAGTTTCAAGGGTACAGGGCGGTTGTAAGCACCGTAACATGGCGCCCACGGGGGCGCTGCATGCCCCGAAATGCTGAACGTAAAACGCTGAACCCGACTCTTTCAACGCGAAACCTTGAACTTGAAACTTTGAACTTGAAACCCTAAACGTCACTCAACGACAAAACCAGAATACACAAAGCCTGTGCCGGATAACGTCTCCCTCAAACGCGCCTTCACCCTGCCGTTGTTGACGCTCTACGGGCTGGGCACCATTCTTGGCGCCGGTATCTATGTGCTGCTCGGGAAGGTGGCGGGAAGTGCCGGTATCTATGCGCCACTGGCGTTTCTTCTCGCGGCCGTACTTGCGGCATTTTCAGCGCTCTCCTATGCTGAACTTTCGGCACGGTTTCCGCTGAGTGCCGGTGAGGCGGTCTATACCCAGCGGGCCTTCGGGAGAGCCTGGCTGGCGAGGCTCGTCGGATTGTTAATCGTCTGCATCGGGTTGGTATCGACCGCCACGCTGCTCAATGGTTTTGTCGGTTACCTGCAGGTGTTCCTGCCGCTTCCAGGCTGGCTGATTATTAGCCTTGTGCTCGGTTCGCTCTCTGGGATTAGTATGTGGGGTATCCGTCAGTCCGCCTGGGTCGCCGCGTTTACCACCTTGATCGGAGTGGCGGGATTGCTGCTGGTCATCGGCGTCGGCTGGTCGTTTGCGGAGCTGAGAGTCGTAATGCATCAGGCATTGCAGCCGGGCCCGGAGCTGCTCACCTTAAGTGGCGTCATCGGCGGGGCCTTTATCGCCTTTTATGCCTATATCGGTTTTGAGGATATCGTGAATGTCGCCGAGGAGGTGCAAGAGCCCAGCCGTAACCTTCCCCGTGCCGTGATACTGGCCCTGGTGTTATCCACGTTGCTCTATATGCTCGTTGCCCTGGTCGCGGTTTCGCTCCTCTCCCCAACGCGGCTTGCTGCCAGTGACGCACCGCTGGCGTTGTTGTATCAGGAGGCCACCGGTCAGTCGCCGGTGGTAATTACCCTCATCAGCCTTGTCGCGGTGATCAATGGTGCGCTGATCCAGATCATCATGGCTTCCCGCGTACTCTACGGTATGGCGATGCAGGGCTGGCTTCCGGTTTCCCTGGCGGCGGTCCACCCCACGACCCGCACCCCGCTGCGCAGTATGCTGCTGGTGAGTGCGGCGATTCTGATCCTGGCGCTTTCGCTGCCGCTTCTTACTTTGGCCGGGATCACCAGTATGATCACCCTGGTGGTCTTCTCGCTGGTCAATCTTTCACTGTGGCGGATTAAGTGGCGGGACCCTCGTCCGATAGGGATTATGGTAATTCCACGCTGGTTGCCGATGACAGGCTTTATATTCTCTCTGGCATTCGCCCTGTTTCAGCTTTGGCAGTGGCTCCCCTGATGGTGGAATGGATAGCGTATGCCGGGCTGGGTGCATTTGCCGGTGTTTTGGCAGGCCTTTTCGGGGTCGGTGGCGGGCTGATCATCGTGCCGGTTTTGGCGATTTTGTTCACCCATTCCGATATGGCACCGCCGGTGATTATGCATCTTGCAATCGGCACTTCGCTGGCGACGATAGTCTTTACCTCACTCTCCTCGGTCTATGCCCACCACCGCCGTGGTGCGGTACAGTGGCCGGTAGTGCTCCGGCTGACGCCGGGGATTATTTTGGGTGCCTGGCTGGGAGCGGCAGTGGCCGACCGATTGCCCAGCGAGTCCCTGCGCATCATCTTTGGTGTGTTTGAATTGCTGGTGGCGCTGCAGATGGGATTGAACCTTAAGGCATCGGCACACCGGGGACTGCCCGGACGGCTCGGAATGGGGCTGACCGGGGGAGCAATCGGTTCTGTCTCCGCCATAGTGGGCATTGGGGGGGGAACCATGACCGTGCCGTTTCTGCAGTGGTGCAACGTACCGATGCGCCAGGCGGTGGCAACCTCCGCCGCCTGCGGGTTGCCCATCGCGTTGGCCGGTGCGCTCGGTTTTGTCGTCAGCGGCTGGAACAATCTATCACTGCCGCCGATGAGCAGCGGCTATCTCTACTGGCCCGCCTTTACCGGGATCGTGATCGCCAGTGTGCTCTTCGCCCCGCTCGGGGCGCGATTGGCCCACACGCTTCCGGCAGTGCAGCTGAAACGGCTTTTCGCCCTCTTCCTGGCCCTCCTCGGGCTGCGCATGCTGCTGGGGGGATCATGATGAAGCGTCTTCTCGGTGCACTGTCAATTCTGTTGTTGCTCACAGCGCCGATTATGGCGCAGGAGGGAGAGGGGGGGGCGATTCTGGATGAGATCCGCTTTAAGGGCAACAAGGTGACGCAGGAGGAGGTATTGCTTCAGGAGATGGCGGTGAAAGCGGGCAGGCCCTACACGCCGGGGAAGGTGGAAACGAGCCGTCAGGCGATCATGAACCTGGGGCTGTTCAAGTCGGTAGAGACCGAGGTCCTGCAAGAACAGGGCAGAAATATCCTCGTAGTCGAGGTCGAGGAGCGCTACTACATCCTTCCCTTGCCTCTGCTGGGTTATCGTCCCGACTTTCTTGCCGATGAAACCGTAACCAACTACAGCTACGGCGGACAGATTCGCTTCGATAATCTGTTCGGGCTGAATCAGCGGCTGAAGATCGATTATGAAGAAAAGCAATATATCGATGACATCGAGCCGATGGAGAAGCTGACGGAGATCGCGTACAGCTACCCGCGCATTATCGGTACGCCCTATCGCCTGGATGTGGATCTGGCCCATGAGGAAAAGGGTATTTATACCCGTGGTGAGGATGAGACGATTGTTGCAAATACTGATTTCAAGCGCCGTTTCGCCGGATTATTCGTCTCCCGCTGGCTCAACCGTAAGGGAGCCAGTGAAGGGTGGCGCGGAGGTCTTGGCATGTATGCGGAACGTAACGATTACCGGGATATCGAGGGGGTGAGCGAATTCGAGGATAATGATGAAATCGCCCTGCTCGGTAATGTCGGCTATGTCATGGTCGATCGGTTCCCCTACCACCGAAAAGGTCAGGTGTTTGACTACACGGTGTCATTGGCCGACGAGACCCTGGGATCGGACTCCGAATTCTTCCGTAATACCTTCCGTTACCGGCGTTACAGGCCCCTCGACTCCTTTGATGCGAATATAAATACCCAACTCAAACTGGGGCTGGCGTTTGGTGACGGTGAGCCCTACTCCCTGGGGAGTTCAACCTCGTTACGCGGCTATCCGAGCGATACCGTGGAGGGCAACTTCTTGGTGCAGGGAAACTTTGAGTACCACCACCATGTGAGCGGCTATCGCCAACTGCGCGGGGTGCTCTTTGCGGACGCAGGGAACGTCTGGCCGGAGGTGGATGAGATTAATGATTCCCGTCTCTATACAAGTTTCGGGGTGGGTTTACGCTGGCGGGTGCAGTCATTTGTCGACGTGACTCTGCGATTGGATTACGCATACAACACCGATACGGGTGAGACAGAGACCTATGCGGCAACCAGCGGCAGCTTCTAGCGGAGTAGAAGCCGCCGGTCGGGCCGGAAATTAGAAACGCCAGTTCAACTGGGCAGTGAGATACAGGATCTCGTTTTCAAATTCCCCTTGCAGGTTGTGATCCATACTGTCGGTATTATCGATTTTGATGCTGTCGGCCTTGGCGTAGGAGACTGCCACATCGACCGTCATGTTCTTGCTGACCCGGGCGTTGCTGCCAAGTGAGATCCAGTTGCGGGTCTCATCAGGGGTTCGCGGCGAGCGATGTTCGGCGTCAGGGACCGGGGTCGGATCATGCGAGAAACCGGCGCGCATCAGCCACTTGTCATTTATCCGGTAGTTACCCCCGACAGAGAGGCGCCATACATCTTTCCAGTTCTGTTCGGTGCGTGATGTCGGTACATTGTTGTCAAAGGTGACGACCAGCTCATCGTAACGGCTCCAGCGGGTCCAGGTAGCGTCTGCCATCAGCTGTAACCGGGGTGACACCTTGTGGCCGAGCCCCAGGCTGAGGGTTTCCGGCAGTACCAGGGTCAGGTCCGCATCGGTGTCCGAGAAGACGGAGGCGAGCAAATCCGGCTGCCCCTCAAAGTCCGACTTACCGGAGATATCGTGGCGCGTGGCTGAATGAAAGGCCATGCCGAAGCGGGTGGCGTCGCTGATATCGTAGGTCAGGCCGAGAGAGTAGCCGATTGCCCAGTTGCTGCCGGTGAGGGTTTGTGAGCCATCGTTCTGCTGGGGCGCTAAGCCGGAGGCGGCGCATGCCCCGCCGGGAATTACACCGTAGGCCTCATAGTCGTAACAGATAGTGCCGAAATCAACGGCATTGGCCAGTTCTGCATCCAGGTATTGAAAATCGACACCGAAGCCGAGGTTCAGCTTTTCATCCACATCGTAGGAAACGTTAGGGCTGAAGTTGATGATTTTCAGATTTGAGCCGGTGGTGATGTAGCGGCCTTTCCAATCATCTTCATAGTCGAGACCGAGCCCGAAGGGGGCGTAAATGCCGAAACCGAAGCGGGTCTCATCGTTCAAAGGTGTGACGGCATAGAAATTGGGAACATAGTGTGGATCGTCTACATTACTCCTGTCGTCCCCACTGGTACTGGAACCATCGTCTGTAAATGTCACATCGGAACCGATATAGTTCATCAGGAAACTGAATTCCTGCCCATCTATATCCTGCATTGCCGCCGGGTTGGTGTAGGCGACGCTGGCATCCTCGGCCAAAACGGTGGTGCCGGAGAAGGCGTTACCCAGGTTACTGGCGCTTTTGCCGCTAATGCCGAAACCGGAGCCCCAGCATGCGCTGCTCATGCTGCCGATAACCACAGCTAGAACGGTTTTTTTGATTTTCACCTTAATTTCCCCCGTGTTTTATTTTTCATTCCATCGCCAATCAGGAAAATTCTACCTGAAGTGCGGGAACGTGGCGAGTAGGTGGTCGTGAATGGCGGGGGAATGTGTAGAGTGTACAATCAAGCGTTATCCCAAAACGGGCTGAGGAGTTTCTTTTATCGTGGTGAGTCGTGAGTGCCGTGAGCGGTTACGCGCCGAGCGTCGTAACGCCCTCAAACGCTATGAAAAGCATCGTCGTCGAAACCTGCTGGCAAAGCCGGGGGAGCAGCCGTTTGTAGTGGTGCTGGACCACCTCAAGGCCGGTTTTAATGTGCCCAAGATCTTTCGCAGCGCCGAGGCTTTTGGCGCCCACGAGGTGCATCTTATCGGTATCGGGCCGTTTGACCCGGCACCGGCCAAGGGAGCCTTCAAAAAGGTGCCCGCCCGTTTCCATGAGGATTTTGC
>JAWOIT010000089.1:0-5251 GCA_046484535.1 Pseudomonadota bacterium
CCCAGGCACTTGATGAATACCTCGGTGAGGGTGGCCTCGAAAAATTTATCACGATAGAGATAGAGGTAGCGCAGCGCCTCCGTAGCGGGAATGGTTTTCTCTTCACTGCCGGTAGTCAGTCTGTCATAGGTATCGACAATCGCGACGATCTTGGAAAAGAGACTAATCTCATCCTTCCCAAGCTGTCGCGGGTAACCCTTACCGTCTATTTGCTCATGGTGTGAAAGCGCCACCTCGACCACGCTATTGGGCATATCCTTGGCACTGAGCAATATTTCCGCACCATATGTCGTGTGCTTCATCACCTGCTCGTTCTCCGCCTGAGTTTTATTCCCCTTGTTGAGTAAATCAAGGGAAATCTTAACTTCACCCACATCATGCAGGAGCGCGGCCAGCGCCAGCTCTTCAAGCATGTCGTGGGAGAACTGCATATAGCGCCCCAGCGTGATAGATAAAATACTGCAGTTTATTGCATGCGCCTCCGCCTCACGGTCGTGGCTCTTCATCGTGCTTAACAGCAGCAGCGCATCCGGGCTGCGCTCCAGGCTCTCCATAATATCCCTGACCACACCCTTGGCCTGAGAGTAATCCAACTTTCCTCCCCCACTGACATCGCGAAACAGCCTGGTGACAAGTTGCTCTGCCTCGTGGCGAATATCTTTTGCCTCGCCGAACTCCTCTTCCACCGAGACCTTATGTTCCGGACGCTGATATTTTTTCCTTTCCTTGTCGCCAACCTCATCGAGTGAGGCACACGACGACAAGGGAAGCTTTTTCTCGTAGTTGCTGCGATCTTCATCAATGAACACATAGTTACAACAACGCTCAAGTTCATTGATATCCCCCTGGCTTGTAATGGCAAACCCCTGAAATAGAAAAGGGGTTTCCAGCCAAGGCCGATCCAGTTCGGCCACATACATCCCAACCTGCAGATCCTTTGAATCGATTTTTACTTTATTCATTAGGCACCACGAAAATAGATTTTCTCATCAGGAATATGTGGGTTACGGGCAACTACCGCACACTATACGTGATTAGTTCCTCAATACTCATCGCCGCAGTGCGGCCATCCGCTGACATGCGGCTCGCCGAGCCAACAGATATCGATGCAATATATTTATAAATCACAAGGTTATTTTACGGAAAACGAGCGTGACCACCACCCCTTCACAGTGCCTCCTTTGCGCAGCGTTAATTCTCTCGGCCATGACACGGCATTTCCCCCACAGCCCCATTCACAATAAGGCGTGAGATGAAGGGGCACCCCCTCGTTTAGCCCCTAATGACCGACCTCATGTCAGGGAAAAGGGTTCCGCGTTCCCGGATTTCGCCCGGTTCATTGTTTTGCTAGCAAATAGGCCTATGAAGCCGATGGTTTATGGGGCGGTCCCAATACCATATAATGAGGGGCTAATCTTTGTCAGTCAAAACATAATGAACCCTGATCTGAACAGACTGCAGCCCTACCCCTTCGAGAAGCTGAACAAGCTCAAGGGGGAGGTCTCGCCTGTCGACAAGCCCCATATCGCTCTATCCATCGGCGAGCCCAAGCACCAGCCGCCGGGCTTTGTAGTGGAGGAGCTGATCACCCACCTGCACGGCCTGGCCAACTACCCGCTGACCAAGGGGCGGCCCGAACTGCGCCAGGCGATCGCCGGCTGGCTCACCCGACGTTTCGGTCTGCCCGAGGGCTCTGTCGATGCCGAACGCCACGTGCTGCCTGTGGCCGGGACCCGTGAGGCGTTGTTCGCCTTCGCCCAGGCGGTGGTGGACCGCACTACCGACCCACTGGTGCTCTCGCCCAACCCCTTCTACCAGATCTATGAGGGGGCGGCGCTACTGGCCGGGGCGGAGCCCTACTTCCTCAACACCACCGCCGAGAGCGGTTTTTTGCCGGAACTGGACAACGTGCCTGCCGAGGTATGGCGGCGCTGCCAGCTGATCTATCTATGCACCCCCGGTAATCCGACCGGCGCGGTGGCGGATGTGGCCTACCTGCAGAAGCTGATCCGGCTGGCCGACGAGCACGATTTTGTCATCGCCTCCGATGAGTGTTACTCGGAACTCTATTTCGATGAGGACAACCCGCCGCCGGGGCTTTTACAGGCCGCGGCGGAGATGGGCCGCAACGACTACCATCGCTGCGTGGTCTTCCACAGTCTTTCCAAGCGCTCCAACCTGCCGGGGCTGCGCTCCGGTTTTGTCGCCGGTGACGCCGAGGTGCTGGGGCGCTTTCTCAAGTACCGCACCTACCACGGCTGCGCCCTGCCGCCGCCCACCCAGGCGGCGAGTATCGTGGCGTGGAACGACGAGGCGCATGTAAAGGCAAACCGCGATCTCTACCGGCAGAAATTCGAGGCTGTGCTGAAGATCCTCCAGCCGGTGATGAAGGTGGAGCGGCCCGATGCCGGCTTTTATCTTTGGCCCGAAACGCCGATCAGCGACACCGATTTTGCCCAGCGGCTCTTTGCCGAGCAGAACGTCACCGTGCTGCCGGGCAGTTACCTCTCCCGCGACGCCCACGGCGGCAACCCCGGCACCAACCGGGTGCGCATGGCCCTGGTGGCGGAGCTGGACGAATGTATCGAAGCGGCGGAGCGAATCCGTGAGTTTGTTGAAAAGAACTAATTTAATGCACCGCAAAGACGCAAAGAGCGCAAAGGGGTTAGCCGTCAGGTGGTCTCACATCACTTTAGACATTTGATGTTAGGCTGAAACACTATCAGGTGAGCAGAAAGGTCAGTCATTATTTCTTTGCGTCCTTTGCGCCTTTGCGGTGAAACATCTTTTCTTTCAGGAGATTAATAATGAGCGATATTCAGAAGATTATTGAAGAGGCGTTCGAGCGCCGTGCCGAGATCACCCCGCGCAGCGTGGAGACCCACGTCAAAGAGGCGGTGGATGAGGCGATCCGCATGCTCGACTCCGGTGAGGCGCGTGTGGCCGAACAGAAGGGTGTGGGCGATTGGCAAGTCAACGAGTGGCTGAAGAAGGCCGTACTGCTCTCCTTCCGCATCAACGACAATGATGTGATGCGTGGCGGCTTTACCAACTACTACGACAAGGTGCCTTCCAAGTACGCCGAGATGAGTTCCCGCGAGCTGCGCGAAGGCGGCGTGCGTGTGGTGCCGCCGGCCTCCGCCCGCCGCGGTTCCTTTATCGCCTCCGGCTGCGTGCTGATGCCCTCCTATGTGAACATCGGCGCCTATGTCGACTCCGGCACCATGGTCGACACCTGGGCCACCGTCGGCTCCTGCGCCCAGATCGGCAAAAACGTTCATCTCTCCGGCGGTGTCGGCATCGGTGGCGTGTTGGAGCCGCTGCAGGCCGCGCCGACCATCATCGAGGACAACTGCTTTATCGGCGCCCGCTCCGAGGTGGTCGAAGGGGTCATCGTCGAGGAGGGCTCGGTGATCTCTATGGGCGTCTATATCGGCCAGTCCACCAAGATCTACGACCGCGAAACCGGCGAGGTTCACTACGGCCGCGTACCGGCCGGTTCCGTCGTCGTCTCCGGCAACCTGCCGAGCAAGGATGGCAGCTACAGCCTCTACTGCGCCGTGATCGTGAAGAAGGTGGACGAGAAGACTCGCGGCAAGGTCGGCATCAACGAGCTGCTGCGCGATATCTAAAAGATAGTTGCCACAGAGATCACAGAGGACTCGGAGCAACATAGGCTGGGCATCGCATGCCCAGCCACACCTAAATTTGGCTTAATTTCACCGCAAAGGCGCGAAGACGCAGAGGTTACATACAAGGCCGCAAACTCAGCGTATTGCCAATCAGCAACGAAGCAACCTCGGTGCACAACAAAACCAGATTGCTTCGTCACCCAGGCTCCTCGCAATGACATGTACGGCATTAGTACTCAGCGCCTCTGCGGTTGAGGCATTTATACCTGGAACAAGTACTATGAATACACTCGTAGGGATCAAAAACTGCGACTCGGTGAAAAAGGCCAAAAAGTGGCTGGAACAGAACGGCGTCGACTATGCCTTTCACGACCTGCGCGAGCAGGGGGTGGACAAGACCGCCCTGGAGAAGTGGGTCGATGAGCTGGGCTGGGAGGTGCTGCTCAACAAACGCTCCACCACCTGGAAACAGTTGGCCGATGACGAGCGCGCCGATGTCGATCGGGACAAGGCGGTAATGCTGTTTCTCGCCTATCCCACCCTTATCAAGCGCCCCGTGCTGATCACCCCGGAGGGGATTATGGTCGGTTTCAAGGAGGCGGAGTACAAAAAGGCCTTCGGGAAATAATTTTTACCATGTCAGATACCCTCGACCTCGCCAAGGATCTCATCGGCCGCCGCTCCATCACCCCCGAGGATGCCGGCTGCCAAACCCTGCTCAGTGAGCGGCTGACCCCGCTCGGCTTTAGCGCCGAGCCGATGCGCTTCGGCGAGGTCGACAATCTTTGGCTGCGCCGCGGCGACAGCGGCCCGGTCTTCTGTTTTGCCGGACACACCGATGTGGTGCCCACCGGCCCGGAAGAGAAGTGGCAATATGGCCCCTTCGACACGGTAATCGAGGACGGCATGCTGCACGGCCGCGGGGCGGCGGATATGAAAGGCTCTATTGCCGCCTTCGTCACCGCCTGTGAACGCTTTGTCGCCACCCACCCTGCGCACAAGGGCTCGATTGCCTTTCTCATTACCAGTGATGAGGAAGGCCCGGCCAAAGAGGGTACGGTCAAGGTCGTGGAGACGCTGGAGGCGCGCGGCGAGAAGATCGACTGGTGCCTGGTGGGCGAGCCGACCAGCACCGCCAAGGTAGGCGATGTGGTGAAAAACGGTCGCCGTGGCTCGCTCAACGGACGCCTGGTGATCAAGGGTGTGCAGGGGCATGTGGCCTATCCCCACCTGGCGGACAACCCGGTGCACCGGGCCGCTCCGGCGCTGGCCGAGCTGGCGGCTATCGAGTGGGACCAGGGCAATGAATTTTTCCCTCCCACCAGCTTCCAGATCTCCAACATCCACGCCGGTACCGGAGCGACCAACATCATCCCCGGCGAGCTGGAGATCCTGCTCAACTTCCGCTTCTCCACCGAACAGACCGAACAGGGGTTAAGAGAAAAGGTCGAAGCGGTCCTGCAGAAACACCGGCTCGATTTTGACATCGAATGGTCACTCTCCGGCAACCCCTTCCTCACCCCTGAGGGGGAGCTGCTGCAGGCCACGCAAAAGGCGATCGAGGCGGTCTGCGGCTATGCCCCGGAGATCAATACCGCCGGCGGTACCTCCGATGGCCG
>JAWOIT010000088.1:0-12441 GCA_046484535.1 Pseudomonadota bacterium
GGCGCCCGCGTCGTTTTTGAGGCGCCGCATGGCGCGATCCTTGCCGACCCCGCCACCACCGCATCACTATCGAAGGCAAGGGCCTGGACATGGGGCCTACGGAGTTTCGTCTGTTGCAGTTTTTTATGTCCCACCCCGAGCGGGTCTATAGTCGTTCACAATTGCTGGATATGGTCTGGAGCCGCGGCAGTTTTGTCGAGGAGCGGACCGTGGATGTGCACATTCGCCGCCTGCGCAAGGCCCTGGCCGATGAGGGTTATGATCGCTATATCCAGACCGTGCGTGGCGCCGGCTACCGTTTTTCGACCCAAGTCTAAGGCAAAAGGATAGACGTTTGTTTAATCCCTGGTCAGCGGAGTTACGACGCCTTTTTTTGCTGCTTGCAGTGGCCCTTCTGGCGGGCTTTCCTCTTGGCCACCCCGGTGCCTTCGTGCTGGTGGTGGTGTCGCTTTACCTGGTATGGCATCTATATAACCTGCACCGGCTTTATACCTGGCTGAACGACGGCCATCGTTTCCATCCGCCCGAGGCCGGCGGTCTGTGGGGGGAGCTCTTTCATCTGCTCTACCGTCTGCAGCTGCGTAACCGCCGGCGCAAACGTCGCCTGACGGGGCTTATCAAGCGGTTTCAGGAAGCAACCGGGGCGATGCCCGACGCCACGGTGATCCTGGATGCCGACGGGGCGATCGAGTGGTTTAACGGCGCGGCGCAAACCCTGCTCGGGCTCCATCCGGGCAAGGACATCGGCCAGCGAATCATTAACCTGATCCGGCACCCTGAATTTAACCGTTTTCTCGCCACGGGCGCATTGAACGAACCGGTGCGTATCCCCGCACCGGTCGACGACAACCTGACTTTGAATGTACGCATCATCCCCTACGGCAAAGAGCAGCGGTTGCTGATCGCCCGGGATGTCAGCCAGCAGCAGCGCCTGGAGCAGATGCGCCGGGACTTCGTCGCCAATGTCTCCCATGAGTTGCGTACCCCCCTGACTGTGGTCAGCGGTTTTCTGGAGAACCTGGAGGAGGAGGCAGACGGCTTTGAGCCCCATGTGGCGCGTTCACTGGAGCTGATGCGTCAGCAGACCTCGCGCATGCAGCATATTGTCGAGGACTTGCTGCTGCTGGCACGGCTGGAAAGTGAACGCAGCGGCCCGCCTCATCAGATCGTCTCCGTGGGCGTAGTGCTGATGCTGATTAAGGAAGGGACAGAGCACCTGGCAGAGCAAAAACTGCAGTCGGTGAGTTTCGATTTCGATGAGCAGCTGCGTATCTACGGTGCTGAAAAGGAGCTCTACAGCGCCTTTGCCAACTTGGTTACCAATGCTATCCGCTATTCGCCTGAGGGGGGGCAAATCCATGTTCGCTGGTACCGGGATGATAAGGGCGCCCATTTTGAGGTGGAGGACACCGGCGTGGGGATTGCACCGGAACACATCCCCCGCCTTACCGAACGTTTTTATCGGGTTGATGTGGGGCGCTCGCGGGAGACCGGCGGTACCGGCCTGGGACTGGCCATCGTCAAGCATGTAGTGAATCGGCATGACGGTACCCTGCGTATCAGCAGCGTCCTTAACAGGGGAAGTACCTTTACGATTGATTTCCCAACCCGACTTATAGTGGATGAAAAGGTATCCTGAGGGTATTTTTCGTCCTGTCATCTAAACTTCACCGGCGATTCATCAATCTGTCATCTTCCTTTTGCATAGTATTACCATCGATGATGTGAAAAACCAGGAGTGCTACTCGATGAAACAAGTTAAGACTATTCTTGCCGGCGTGCTCGGCATCTCACTGATGGCCGGTCAGGCCTACGCGGGAGCCAAGGTCGACCCGAACCTGCCCGAGTACGACCGCGCCAGCGGTGTCTCCGGCAATATTTCCAGTGTCGGCTCGGACACCCTGGCCAATCTGATGACGCTCTGGGCCGAGGAGTTCAAACGCCTCTACCCCAACGTGAACATCCAAATCCAGGCCGCCGGTTCCTCCACGGCGCCGCCGGCGCTGACCGAGGGGACCTCCAATCTCGGCCCCATGAGTCGCAAGATGAAGGACAAGGAGCTGGAGTCCTTCGAAAAGCGTTATGGCTACAAGCCGACCCCGGTTCCGGTCGCCATCGATGCCCTGGCGGTCTATGTCCACAAGGACAACCCGATCGAGGGCATGACCATCCCGCAGGTGGATGCCGTGTTCTCCGCGACCCGCAAGTGCGGCTACAAGGATGACGTTACCAGCTGGGGTCAGCTGGGCCTGGGCGGCAGCCTGGCCTCCAAGAGTATCCAGCTTTACGGCCGCAACTCCGTTTCCGGCACCTACGGTTATTTCAAGAAGCATGCGCTTTGTAAGGGGGATTTTAAAAACTCCGTGAACGAGCAGCCCGGTTCCGCCTCCGTGGTGCAGTCGGTCTCCAGCTCCATCAACGGTGTCGGTTACTCCGGTGTGGGCTACAAAACCTCCGGCGTTCGCGCCGTGCCGCTGGCCAAGAAAGAGGGGCAGCCCTTTATCGCAGCGTCCACCGAGAACGCCCTGAACGGCAAGTATCCGCTGGCACGCTTCCTATACGTCTATGTGAACAAGCACCCGAACAAGCCGCTGCCGCCGCTGGAGCGCGAGTTCATCAAGATGGTGATGTCCCGCATCGGTCAGGAAGTGGTGGTCAAGGACGGCTATATCCCGCTGCCTGCCGGCGTCGTGGAAAAGGAGCTGGCCAAACTGCAGTAATGAATTCTGCGGTATAACACAGCACAAAGCGCCCCGCCTTGCGGGGCGTTTTTTGATCTAGTAATGGGTGATATAGGGCAGCAGGGCTTCGAGTGTCTTGCGCTTGCAGTTCTGGAAGGCGAGCTTGACTACACGACCTTCATTACCTGCCACCAGTGCCCGGATGCGGTGTGTGATGTAGTGCTCCCCTTTGGGGATGCTGAGAACGATCTCCACCTCGCTATTGTCGTAGAGCGTGATACAGCCGGTATCGACAAGAATGCTGTCCCGGCCGATTTTGGCGCTCAGCGCCCGCACCAGCCCCAGTGGCGCATAACTGAGCATAAGACTGATATCACGCTGTTTGTTTGTTGTGTTGGTAAACGGTGGCATATTCCTCTCTCCTGCCTGCTTCCGGCGTCCTTTGTCAGGGGGTTTTGTTAACTTAGTCCAGTCCTGATGTATTGCCAGTTAGCAATTAAGAGGATACTAAAAAGCTAAAATGCGGTTCGCCTCGCAAGCTCGGCAAACCCTACATCAGTGGTAGGGTATGCCGTTAGGCGCACCATTGTGTGGGGGCGAGTAGTTACGAAGCTTCTTATTATCGCTTTGGGAATCCCGGGTCATACCCTGCAGGCGGAGCTCATGGCGCCGCCTCTTGTGCGTGAAACGGGAAAGCTAGAGCGACAGCCAACTGCTGTGTTTTTTTATCTGCTTGAGAAAGACGGGGAACTCGATGCCGGTTTTCTGTTCCATGTCTTTCGCCTTATCGGCCACTTGTTTTAGCTGCTTTTTCAATGTCTTGCCTCTGGCGGCAATGGCAACGGTGTTGTCCTTGCCGTCAACCGGCAGGTTCAGCACATTGCCGGCGAAGGATTCGCGGATATCCTCCAGCATCTCCCGTGCGGTGATAAAGTCGCCGTTCCACAGGTTCATGGAGAAAACCCCGTTGTCGGTGAGCAGGTTGCGACAGGCATCGAAAAAGCTGATGCCGCAGACCGAACGGGAGATCCCGCCGCCGACAAAGGCGTCGACAAAGATGAGATCGTAGCGCCCTTCCTGCCGGACCGCGTGGTTGCGGACAAAGCTTCCGCCGTCGCCGATATGAAAATGAAGCCTCGGATCTTCCGGCAACTGGAAGTGGCTGTGCGCCACATCGACAACCGCCTGACGGAATTCCACCGCATCGATTCGGCACTCCGGAAAATGCTGGAGCAGAAATTTGGCCAGCGAGCCGCCGCCGAGCCCGACCAGCAGAATCTCCTTCGGCGCCTCATGGAACAGCACCGCACAGGCCATGGCCCGGGTGTAGGAGAGCGCCAGGTAGAGGGGATCCCTCAACAGCATACTGCTCTGTTTGGGGTCCGAGCCGAAGTGCAGCGAGCGGTAGACGCTGTCCTCGACGACCTCGATCTCCCCCTCATCGTCCCGGGTTTTGTGTATCAAAATGCCGTCGTATTTGTGCATGGGTGTGGAGCTATTGAAAGGAAAGGTGAGAGGGGATTTTACCGTACTTTACCCGCCTGTGGATGACCCGACTCGATTATCGTATCAGCGACATGCAGACTTGCCCGCGATCTGTGCGCACAGGATAATAGGGCCATGACCGACCTAAGCTCCCCCTTTGAGTCCTGGCGCGAACACCTCGCACTGCGCCGCAGCAGCCGGGCCCGCAACATCAGACTGAAGATTCACCCCACAGGCAGGGTGGAGCTGGTGGTGCCGAGGGGGTTCGATGAGCGCCGGGTTCCGGCGATTCTCGATCAACATGAAGCCTGGGTCTTACGCCACCTGAAGAAATTGGGCGGGGGGACGGGGTTACAACCGGTGACGGCGCCCCGGCGGATCCGGCTACCGGCTATCGGTGAGGAGTGGGAGGTCGACTACCTGAGTGATGACGGCGGTCGATACGGCTGTCGCGTCCATCGACAGGGCGGGCTTCGTGTCAGCGGCGGTCTCCACTGGCGGCGGAGCCTGAAGAGTTGGCTCTCCCGTCAGGGCAGGCAACACCTGGCCCCCTGGCTGGCGCAGGTGAGTGAAGAGACCGGTCTTACCTATAGTGGTGTGAGCATCCGTTGTCAGCGCACACGCTGGGGCAGCTGCTCCTCGCGACAGCATATCAACCTGAATTACGGCCTGTTGTTTTTGCCGCCCGAGTTGGTGCGCTACCTCTTTATCCATGAGCTGTGTCATACCCGGCATATGAACCACTCCGCCCGTTATTGGCGGCTGGTGGCTAAAATGGAGCCGGAATACCGCGTATACGATAGGGCGTTGCGCCGGGCCGGACGGCACCTGCCGGCGTGGTTGCATGCCGCTGAGATTGCCGCGGCATAGTGGCGACTTAACCGGCCTTGGGGCCGAACAGATGGCGGCCGCGGCGCAGCCGCTTGTACTGGCGGATCATCATCATCGCCTTGCGCACGGTCGGCAGGTCGATACGGTCGACATTCAGCACCACGGTGATGGCGATGCCATGGGGTGTCTCGGCACCGATATCGATAATACTCTGCCGGACCGCCTCATCGGGATGCTCACGCTGCCGGCTCTCCAGTGTGACCAGACAGGCGTCCCAGCGGACTTCGCGCCCCTCGAACGGCCCGTCAAACCGCAGTCGAAGTTGTTCTCCGCCCGGCGGGTCCAGCAATTCGGCCTCTTCAGCGATATCTTTCATGATGCAAGCAGTTATATCCGGTTAATCAACAGTAGGGTCACATCCTAGAGCGGGCCTTGATTTTATGCGAGGCTACCCTTAACACAAAACACAGAAACTCCATGATAAAGGTTTGCTATGAACGCACCACAGATCAAAACAGCCATCCCCAAGCGCCGCTATCAGATGGGGGATTTCTCCATTGCGATACTGGGAGAGGTGGAGAGCGACGACAACGTTGATTATCGCTATATATTCGCCATGGTGCAGGATGGTAAGAACGACCCGGACTTTTATGTCCTCTCCATCCGCCAGTCGGCGGACGACTATTTGCTCAAGGTGGTTGCCCCCAATATGGAAAAGGAGCTGGATGTCTCGGGCGCCTGGAAGGACCTGGACATCTTTTCCGAACAGGCGATCTCGCTGGCGCAGCAGGTGATGGGGCTGAAGGATGAGGCGGCGCACCGCCTTATGTAATACCCGCCCCGTCATGCTTGATTTTTGCATATTACCCCTTGGAGTAAATGCTCGCCCCGAGTAAGAATGATCTCACCGCAGACGCCGCCATGGCTGGCGGTGGTAGACAATGCAGGGAGCACATTGTCCAGACGCAAAGGCTGACTCCTTAAGTTGGTAGGGCTTGCAGGACCTGCGAGACGAACTGGCATCCGGTCCGTTAATAACCGTACGCGCCCACACAGCGGTGCGCCTAATGGCACACCCTACCACTGATGTAGGGTGTGCCGAGCTTGCGAGGCGAACCGCCTTGACTCATCCAGTCGGGAACAGGACAACCACCGCTATATATCCGGGTGATGTAGTGCACAGTCCTGTAATATGAGGTCTTTCCGCCTCTGCGGTCAGCTTCACGAGGTGAGTAGTTACTCTTTGATCTATTTGGACTATTCGGGTTGTCATCGTTTTGTCATATTTGCCCAATATGATAGGCGCCATGACAACCGTATCCTCACCCAAATCCCGTAACTCTCTGAGCGGTAGCAGCACGACCCCGCGCCACCGTTGGCGTATGCTCAAGGACAAGTTGGCCCGCCACGGCGTTGCCGTCGGCGGGATCGGCGTCATTATCGCCATTGTTCTGATCTTCTTTTATCTGCTCTACGTGGTTTTTCCGCTCTTCATCCCTGCCGGCAGCGAGAAGGTGGCTGACTATGCCCTGCCCGGTGGCGGTGCGACCATGGCGCTGGATATCGAAGAGCGGTCGGAGATGGCGGTGCGCTACACGGCGGAAGGGGAGGCGGTCTTCTTCAATGCCGCTGACGGGACGGTTCGGGAGGCGCTCCCCCTGGTGCCCGAGGGCAATCGCGTAACGAGTATGGCGCGCGCCCTGACCGGCAGTCCGTTAATGGCGTTGGGGCTGGATGACGGACGGGTGCAGATCGTTCGCCACCGCTTCAAGGTCAGTTACCCGAACGATGTGCGCACCCTGACCCCGGAGATTGAGTTCCCCTATGGCCGGAAGCCGATTGAAATGCTGGAGCAGGCGGGGCCGATTACCCATCTGGCCATGCGCGACAATGAGGATCAACTGTTGATCGCCGCCGCCGACGGCGAAGGTCGTATCGCCCTTGAGCGCTTTGCCAAGCAAACCTCCTTTCTTAGTGATGAGGTGACCCTGGAGCGCGAATCGCTGCTTGTCGACGGGGTGGATATCCGGCCCGACCATATCCTGTTGGAGCCTTCGCAACAGCGGCTCTTTATCGCCTCGCGTGACGGTACGCTGTTGCACTATGCGATCGATGGCGACTCCGTGCGCCTGCTCGAGCGGGTGATGTTGCTGGACAAAGGTGAACAGATGTCCAGCCTGCGCATGCTGGTCGGCGGCATCTCCCTGCTTGCAGGCAGCAGCAAGGGGAACGTGGTGCAGTGGTTCCCGGTGCGGGACGAGCATAACAATTACCACCTGATGCGTATCCGCCAGTTCCATTCGCAGGAGAGTGCGGTGAGCACGATCGCCGGCGAGGAGCGTCGCAAGGGCTTTCTGGTGGGGGACAAGAGCGGTCGCATCGGGGTCTATCATTCGACGGCGGAGCGCAACCTGCTGGTCGAACAGGTGTCCGACGCCCCCATCGTGCGCATCGCCAATGCGCCGCGATCCGATACCTATCTCGCCGAGGACGGTGAGGGGCGGCTGCACTTCTGGCGCGTGCACAATGAGCATCCGGAGATCTCCTGGTCGTCCATATGGGGAAAGGTCCACTATGAGGGGTATGCCGAACCGCGATATATCTGGCAGTCCTCCTCGGCGAGCAATGACTTCGAGCCCAAATTCAGCCTCACGCCGCTGGCCTTCGGCACCCTCAAGGCGGCCTTTTACGCCATGCTGATTGCGGTGCCGCTGGCGATCTTCGGCGCCATCTTCACCGCCTATTTCATGGCGCCGCGGATGCGCAAAGTGGTCAAACCGACCATTGAGATCATGGAGGCGCTGCCGACGGTCATCCTGGGCTTTCTCGCCGGTCTCTGGCTGGCGCCGGTATTGGAGAACTATCTGCCGGGCATCTTCGCGCTGTTGCTGATTATGCCGCTGGGGATCCTGGCCTTTGCCTATGGCTGGCAGCGCCTGCCGCGGGAACTGCGCAACCGCGTCCCGGACGGCTGGGAGGCGGCCATGTTGCTTCCGGTGGTGGTCTTTTTGGTCTGGCTGAGTATCCAGCTGAGTATACCGCTGGAGGAGTGGCTGTTCGGCGGCGACATGCGTGCCTGGCTGCATAACGAGACGGGGATCGGTTTCGATCAACGCAACTCCCTGGTGGTCGGTCTGGCGATGGGCTTTGCGGTGATCCCGACCATCTTCTCCATCGCCGAGGATGCCATTTTCAGCGTACCCAAGCACCTGACCTTCGGCTCGCTGGCGCTCGGGGCCACACCGTGGCAGACGATGATGCGCGTGGTCATCCTGACCGCCAGTCCCGGTATTTTCTCGGCGATTATGATCGGGATGGGGCGTGCCGTGGGCGAGACCATGATCGTGTTGATGGCGACCGGCAACACACCGATTATGGACTTCAACATCTTCGAGGGCATGCGTACCCTCTCGGCCAACATCGCGGTGGAGATGCCGGAGTCCGAGGTGGGCAGCACCCACTATCGCGTGCTGTTCCTCGCCGCCCTGGTGCTCTTTATCTTCACCTTCTTTTTCAACACCCTGGCGGAGCTTGTGCGTCAGCGCCTGCGCCGCAAATACAGCAGCCTGTAACGGAAGAGAGTTATGTTCAACGATCTCAAACAATGGTTCGGCAGCGGTAAGCCCTGGGTGTGGCTCAATGCGGGTGCGGTCAGCATCAGCATCGTGATGGTCGCGGCATTGCTGATCCTCATCGGTGTTCGCGGACTCGGCCATTTCTGGGCCAAGCCGATCATGGAGGCGGAGTACCATGCGCCGGACGGCAGTGTCAGCCGTCTTATCGGCGAGGTCCACGACAGCGAGGTGGTGCCGATCGAGCGAATTCAGGATCCCGGCCTCAAGGTGGAGGGAGCGCATACCGTCTCCCGTCTGTTGTTCAAGACAGGCAATCGCGACACCCTGGGGCTCGATTTTCGCTGGGTGGTGGAACCGCGTCTGGAGGATCGGCATTACCCGGATAAGCTGCTGGCAATCGAGCGCTACGAGTGGGGCAACTTTTATGGCTACCTTAAAGAGGTGCGCCGTGGGGGAGAGGTCGTTGCCGGCGGCGACGAGGCCTGGGAGGCGCTGCAGCCGCTAATCGAGCGGGCCGTTGAGCTACGTGGGCAGATCAAGGAGATCGAGCAGGGCGAGATCGGCACGATCAACTATCAGATTGAACAGTTGCGTCTGGACGAGCGGCGTCTTGAGTTGGACGAGGTCCCTGCAGGCAGTCCTGAATACCAGGCCATCGCCGAAGAGCGAGCGGTGCTGCAGCGCCAATACGAAGGGTTTCAAGCTCAGCTGCGTGAGCTTTATGAACAGATCGGCCGCGACAGCCTCACCGGCGTGGTGATGGACGGGCGTGAGGTGAATATCCCCCTCTCCCAGGTGGTTCGCGCCTACCGGCCGAATGAGATGAATCTGCTGGAGAAGATCGGCTTCTACTTCGCCAAACTGTGGGAGTTCATCAGCGACGACCCGCGTGAGGCCAACACCGAAGGGGGCATCTTCCCGGCCATCTTCGGCACGGTGATGATGGTAATCCTGATGTCGATCTTCGTCACCCCCTTCGGCGTGATCGCCGCGGTCTATCTGCGTGAATACGCCAAGCAGGGGCCGCTGACCCGGCTGATCCGCATTGCGGTGAATAACCTCGCCGGGGTTCCCTCCATCGTCTACGGCGTATTCGGCCTGGGCTTTTTCGTCTACTTCCTCGGCGGCAATATCGATCAGTTGTTCTTCCCCGAGGCGCTGCCGGCACCGACCTACGGCACCGGCGGGCTGTTCTGGGCCTCGCTGACACTGGCGATCCTCACCCTGCCGGTGGTGATCGTGGCCACCGAGGAGGGGCTTTCCCGTATTCCACGTTCCATCCGCGAGGGCAGCCTGGCGCTAGGCGCGACCAAGGCCGAAACCCTCTGGCGCACGGTATTGCCCATGTCCAGCCCGGCAATGATGACCGGTCTTATCCTCGCCGTGGCTCGCGCCGCCGGTGAGGTGGCGCCGCTGATGCTGGTCGGGGTGGTCAAGCTGGCCCCCTCCCTGCCGCTGGACGGGAATGCCCCGTTCCTGCATCTTGACCGAAAATTTATGCACCTGGGCTTCCACATCTACGATGTCGGCTTTCAGAGTCCCAACGTGGAGGCCGCACGGCCGCTGGTTTACGCCACCGCACTGTTGCTGGTGCTGGTGATCGTCATGCTCAACCTGGCGGCGATCGGCATACGAAATCATCTGCGCGAGAAATACCGCGCACTGGAACACTAAACCTGGAGCAAGCGATGAGTGAGTCAGCAGCCCCAACCCACGGCGTCAATATCAGCGCTATGCAGCGCGAACCGCGCCAGCGTCAGCTAAAGGATGAGAAGCTGAGCCTGGAGGTGAAGAACCTGAACCTCTTTTATGGCGAAAAACAGGCGCTGAAGGATGTGAATCTGCAGATCCCGCGCCAGCGCGTCTCCGCCTTTATCGGGCCTTCCGGTTGTGGCAAGTCGACCCTGCTGCGCTGTTTTAACCGTATGAACGACCTGGTCGACGGTGTGCGCATTGAGGGCAGCATCGAGCTGGACGGCGAGAACATGTATGACCGTAACGTCAACGTGGCGGAGCTGCGCCGTCGTGTCGGCATGGTGTTCCAAAAGCCCAACCCGTTTCCCAAGTCGATCTACGAGAACGTCGCCTATGGTCTTCGCATCATGGGCAGAAAAAGCCGCCGGGAGCTGGATGATGTGGTGGAGAAGGCTCTGCGCGGCGCGGCGCTCTGGGATGAGGTCAAGGATCGCCTGCACGACTCGGCGCTGGGTCTGTCCGGCGGTCAGCAGCAGCGTCTGGTGATCGCCCGCGCCATCGCCATCGAGCCCGAGGTACTGTTGTTGGACGAGCCGGCCTCGGCGCTGGACCCCATCTCCACCCTCAAAATCGAGGAGCTGATCTACGAGCTCAAGGATCGCTACACTATCGTGATTGTCACTCACAACATGCAACAGGCGGCGCGTGTTTCGGATTACACCGCCTTTATGTACATGGGCGAACTGGTGGAGTTCGGGGACACCGATACCCTGTTTACCAACCCGAGCAAGAAGCAGACCGAAGACTACATTACCGGACGTTACGGTTAGGCGCCCAAGCTGAAAGCGGAGAGAGCGATATGGACAACATTAACATCGGCCAACATATATCCCAGCAGTACAACGCCGAGCTGGAAGACATCCGCAACCGTGTCATGAGCATGGGCGGCCTGGTGGAGCAGCAGCTGAACGCTGCCATCAACGCCCTGGTCAACGGTGATGCGGAACTGGGCGAGAAAGTGATCAGCGGCGACTACAAGGTCAACGCCATGGAAGTGGCCATCGACGAAGAGTGCAGCCGCGTACTGGCCCGTCGTCAGCCCGCCGCCAGCGACCTGCGCCTGATCGTGGCGGTAATTAAAACCATCACCGATCTTGAGCGTATCGGCGACCAGGCCGAGCGGGTCGGACGCATGGCGGTCAGACTGGCCGATGCGGAGATGAAACAGAGCCAGTTCGTCGAGCTCCAGCACATGGGCAACCATGTACGCCAGATGCTCAATGACGCCCTGGACGCTTTTGCCCGTATGGATGCCGAGGCGGCGCTCAATGCCGCCCGTGAGGACATCAAGGTGGACAAGGAATATGAGTCGCTGATGCGCCAACTCATCACCTTCATGATGGAAGACCCGCGAACCATCACCCGCGTACTGGATGTCATGTGGGCGGCCCGCGCTCTTGAGCGCATCGGCGATCACGCCGGTAATATCTGCGAATATGTGATCTACCTGGTAATGGGCAAAGACGTGCGCCACACCAGCCTGGATCAGATGGAGGAAGAGGTACGCAAGGAGCGCTAAATGCCGCTCCCGCGCTAACCAAAGCCGCCCTTGGAGTACAGCTCTCGAGCTGTCAACACGACACGTGAAAGAAGCCACCTCAAGAGACGGACTCCAGTCGCCCCAATCCGCGCCAGTGCCAACCGAAGCTGCCCTTGGAGTACAGCTCTTGAGCTGTCAAAGCGACACGCGAACGAAATCACCTCAAGAGATGGACTTAAGTCGTGCTACCCGAAGCACTGCGGAAACGAATGATCTTCTTACCCCTTGCACTAGTGGCCTTATGCGACTGAATTGGTTAGTCTTTCAACAACACCAATAAGTCATGAAGGGCAACAATGGCCAAGGTCAAACTCTCTGAACTCTTTTACGTCGACGACTCCGGTATTCACGGCAAGGGACTGTTCGCCAAAAAGTCGCTCAAAAAAGGGAGTTACCTCGGCACCTACAAAGGCCCTGAAACCACCGACATGGATACCGCCGGCCCCCATGTGCTGTGGGCCGAGCAGGACGACGGCACCTGGCTCGGGCGTGACGGGCGCAACCTCCTGCGCTACCTCAATCACAACGAAAAACCCTGCTGCGAGTTCGACGGCTTCGACCTCTACGCCCTGCG
>JAWOIT010000152.1:0-3456 GCA_046484535.1 Pseudomonadota bacterium
GGATGAGAAGGAAGGTTTGTTGGCTGAGACCGACATTTCCTTGTAGTGTCATGGGGAAACATGCCCTCGAAGTCCGTTTTTCTCATATCGGTCTCCCCTCTGCTCCTGTGCCTTGTGGCGGTCACGGCCAACGCCGCCGACACCAGCCCTGATCCCGCCAGCGGGAACAGTATTCGCCAGACAGGGGTTGAGTCCAACGAATGGCTGCCACGTGATTCGGATCTGCGCATTCTGGAGATTCGTGTCGATGCCTACACCCTGGATGATGTCATCGGTGCCTACCAGTATCAGGATGTGATCCTGCTGCCGCTGGGTGGTCTGGCCTATCTTCTGGATCTGGCCATCGATGTGAATGAGGGTGTCGCCGGCGGCTTTGTGATCAGGGAAGATAACACCTTTCAGCTCGACACCAGTCGGAGCGAGGTAATTCTCAAGGGACGTTCCAGGAGTTACCCCGCAGCGCTGGTGAAGGTGCTCGATGATGATATCTACGTCGAATCGGCTTTGCTCGGCCAGTGGCTCGACATGGCGCTGGATATCGACCTCTACACCGCGCGCATCTGGGTGCGCTCCGAGGAAAAACTCCCCTTTCTCGCACGGCTCGAACGGGAGCGGCGCATCAGCAAATCACTTTCGCACCTGAGGCGTGGCAACGAGCAGTACCCGCGCCACCATGAACCTTATCGCGCCTTTACCGTGCCGTTCTTCGACCAGAGCCTGAGCCTGGGCAAGCAGTACACCGACAGCGGCGAGACCACCACGCTGCTCTCCACGACCCATGCTACCGCGGATTTCCTGAAGCACGAGTCGAACTGGTACCTCACGATGAACGATGAGGGGTTTGATGATTTTCGTGTCACCCTGGGACGGATCGATCCGGAGGGCGAGCTGCTAGGGCCATTACGAGCGAAGGAGTACCGCTTTGGTCACGTCGCCGAGCCGCGTGTGGGTCTTATCACCCTGCCGGCGCAGCCTGAATATGGCGCGGTGGTCAGCAGTTACCCCGTCGGCCTGCAGATGGAGTACGATCGCCACCGTTTCACCGGTGAACTGCTGCCGGGTTGGGAGGTGGAGCTCTATCGCAACAATGCCCTGATTGGTTATCAGCAGACCCCCATCGACGGTCAGTACGATTTTCAGGATGTCCCGCTGCTCTTTGGCAGCAACCATTTTCGCCTTGTGTTCTACGGGACAAGAGGAGAAATCAGGGAGGTTGACCAGCGCTTTGATGTGACTCAAGCGCTGACCCGCAAGGGGGAGCACTACTATCGGGCCTCAGTGGTGGCCGATGAGGACAATAATGAGCGGGCGACCTTCCAGTATGACTACGGCCTGACATCCAACCTGTCGACCACTGCTAATGTCGTCAGCATTCCCCTGCAAGAGATAACCGGGGTGGTGCAACACAATTATGTGGCAGCGGGCATGACCGGCTACTGGGACGCCCTCCTTGCCTCGGCCACTGTGATCGATGACGACAAGAGCGGCAGTGCCCTGGAGGTGGATTTACAGACACGCATCGACGCGACGACGATTGGTCTGTCCGATATCTTGCTCAATGATTTTGTCAGTGAAGAGTACAGGCCGGTTTCGAAGCCAATAACACGCAGGAGCCTGATCACCCTCAACACGGCTATCCCTGCCTCGGTACTACCGCGCATTCCGCTGACGCTGGGTTATAAGCGAGACCGGTTTAGCGATGGGGGTGAACTGGTCGAGTTGAGTAATCAGTTATCCTTAAGCCTATACGGCTTAGCTATGACCAACATGGTGTCGCACCAGAAGATTACCGATCTGCCGGCCATGGCGAACGGTGCTTTTAATCTCAGCACCAGTGTCGCCAATCTCCGGTTACGCGGAAGTTTGGCCTATACCATTAAACCCTTGAGTGAATTGTCGAACATCGCCCTGACGATGGATCCTGGAAGTTTCGGCGATTATCGCGTGAATTTTGGCCTCAATCACTCACTGTTGGCCGATCTGACCGAATACAGTGTCAGGGCCAACAAGATCTCGGGAAAATATGGGCTGAGTTTCGGTGCCACATACAACAGCCACAACGAGATAACCCTGGGGGTCAATCTCTCCTTTGGCTTCGGTTACGAACCCCGGCGCAAGGAGTGGCTGGCAGACGCCAACCGTGTCGCCAGTCAGGGCAGCCTTTCGGCGCGTTTCTTCCTCGATGTCAATCAGGACGGCATCTACACTGAAGGGGATGAGCCCCTAGAGAATATCGGCATGCGCGTAAATGGCGGTTACAGTCACCAGCGATCCGGTGAGGATGGCATCCTGTTCCTAACCGGCATTCAGCCCTACAACCCGACCAATATCACCATTGCCCCTGAAACGCTGGAGGATCCGCTGTGGCGCATGGCTCTGGATGGCGTGCAGGTGATCCCTCGGCCCGGGCATGCCATAGAGGTCGATTTTCCCATCTTCATGAGCGGGGAGATCGATGGCACTGTCTATTTGAGCAAGAATGGGAGGGAGTTTGGTGTGGGTGACGTGACTGTGGAGCTGGTGAACCAATACGGGCGTGTCATTGCCACCACCACGACCGCCTATGACGGGTTCTATATTCTCAGCAAGGCGCCGTTGGGCGAATATCGCGTGCGGGTCTCGGCCAAGCAGCTGCAGAAACTGGGTGTGCGCGCGAAGAACGAGGAGAGTCTGACGATCAGCAGCGAGGAGCCCTTCGTTAGCGGTATCGATTTCTATCTTGCGGCGGAGTAATCAGCGCTATCCCCGACTTGAGGAATAGCGCACTAAGGGTTTAGTTACACCCGCAGGCCGGCTTGCCCTGGTTGAGCGTCAGGGTACCCACCAGCTGCGACACCTCAGTCAGCTTATGGCGATTGAGGTAGTCGACGATGCCGTCGTTGATCTGCTTGCAGATCAACGGGTCGTAGAAGAGTGCGGTGCCGACACCCACGGCGCTGGCGCCGGCGATGATGAATTCGAGGGCATCCTCGGCGCTGGCGATCCCCCCCTGGCCGATGATTGGAATCGCGTGCTCGCGGCACACCTGATAGACCTGGTGGGTCTTAAGTAGCGCCACCGGTTTGATCGCCGGTCCGGAGAGCCCGCCTTGATTGTTGCCGAGAATGGGGCTGCGGCTCTCGATATCGATGGCCATGCCCATCAGAGTGTTGATCACCGCAAAGGCGTCGGTGCCGGCCTCGATGCAGCGGCGGGCGTTGCCGGCGATATCGGTCTGGTTGGGCGAGAGCTTGGTGATAAGCGGTTTGTCGGTGGCGGCGCGCACCGCCTCAACCACGCGGGCGGACATTTCCGGGTCGTTGCCGAAAGCGACGCCACCGGCCTTGACGTTGGGGCAGGAGATGTTGATCTCGATAGCGTCGATGGGCGAGTCGTTAAACAGCTTGGCCACCTCGGCATAATCCTCGACGGTGGAGCCAGAGATGTTGGCGATAAAGCGCGTCTCCGTGAAGTCGA
>JAWOIT010000143.1:0-18368 GCA_046484535.1 Pseudomonadota bacterium
CCGCCTCGGCGCCGACGCTCTGCTCATCGACCGGCACCTGGTCGCCGTCACGTACCCCGGTCCCTCCGGTACAACCCTGCAGCGCAAGCATCGCCGCCGCCATCATGCCAATACCTGCATATACCTTTTTCATAATCTTCATCATCCTCTATTACTGGTGAACTTTTTCACGCTTTGAGGTACTTGGGAGGCCGGCGGAAATAATGTTTCCCTTATTATTTCCGCCAGTCTCCTTAGTTGAATGGTGACCAGGCCGGCTCGCGTACACCGCCACTATTGGTCCCAAGGCGTTGATGCGCCCGACCATCCACCGAAACCGCTTCGAGAATGCCGCGATTGTTCCTTTCCGTGGCAAAGATAATCATGCTGCCGTTCGGGGCAAAACTCGGCGACTCATCAAGCTTATTGTCGGTCAAGAGCCTGAAGGAGCCGCTGTCCAGCTCCTGTACCGCGATGCGGAAGCGGTTACCTTCGCCGTTGACCATGGCCAGCTTCTTACCATCCGGAGAAAAGCTCGCCCGGGCATTGTAGTCGCCCTCGAAGGTGATGCGACGGGGACTGCCCTGCGGCCGGCTGCCCGAGAGTTTCACCTGATAGATCTGCGGACGCCCGCCCCGGTCCGAAGTAAACACCAGGGTGCGGCCATCCGGCGACCAGGCAGGCTCGGTATCGATAGCGCGGCTGTGGGTCACACGCGTCAGAACGCCTCCCTCCAACTCCAGAATATAGATCTCCGGGTTGCCGTCTCGCGACAGGGTCATCGCCATGCGGCGGCCGTCCGGCGACCAGCTCGGCGCACTGTTCAGCCCCTTAAAGCCGGCCAGCTTCTCCCGTTTGCCGGTGGCGATATTCTGCACGTAGAGCTCCGAGCGCCCCCCCTCGAAGGAGACATAGGCCAGACGGCGGCCATCGGGCGCCCAGGAGGGAGACATCAGGGGCTGTTTGGAGCTGAGGATGATCTGCTCGTTGTAGCCGTCGGCATCGGCCACCGCCAGGCGGTGGATCCGCTTCCCGGCCTGCTCTTCGACCTTGACATAGGCCACGTGGGTATTAAAGGCGCCGCGCTGACCGGTGATCTTTTCATAGATAATGTCGCTGATCTGGTGGGCCACCTTGCGCAACCGGGACGGCGTCGTCGGGATGGCATAACCTGCGAGCTGCTCACCCCGCACCGCATCGAACAGCTGGAACTGGACCTGCAGTGCCGAACCGCCGGACTCAACCTTGCCCACCACCACATGCTCGATACCCGCCCGGCGCCAGGCGGAAAAATCGATCTGGCGCCCCTGGTGGGGCTGTGCGGGCATCTTCCCGGCCGGCATGGGCGCAAAGTGGCCGCTGCGGGAAAGATCCGCCGCAATAACCTCAGAGAGCCGATCTTGGTTTGTACTCTCACCGGCAAACGGCACCACGGCAATCGGCATGGCGCTTTCGCGCCCGCCGGTGATTTCGATGGTCAGTCGCGCCTCGGCCGCTGCCGAGAGCAGCAACAGAGGGAGCATCAATAGCGGTACGATTTTTCTCATTGGTTCATCGCTCTAGGGCTCGAATATAAACTCAATTTCACGTTCAAAAAGCTCCGGCTCGGGCGCTTGGGGTAAGGGAGAGGCCTTGCGCACCGCCGCCTCCACCGAGCGCTGAAAACTGACATCGCCATCGCAACCGCTCACCCGCACTCCGGTGATCTCCCCCCCCGGGATCTGGTTGATCAGCACCCTGCAGAGCGTTCCCCTGCTGCCGAGCGGCCTCAGCCAATTGCGCTGCACCTTCTCGGCGATGGCCGACACATATTGATTCTGCAAGCGGCTCAGGCGGGCCTGGCGCTGACGTTGCTCCTCCTCGGCCCGGCGTTTCTCCTCGGCGGCCAGCCGCTCCTGCAACTCCGCCTCCCGCTTGGCCTTCGCTTCGGCCTCACGGCGCTTCCGCTCCTCGATACGTTTGCGTTCGGCCTCAGCCTCAGCCTTTTTACGGGCCTCTTCGGCCTTGCGCTCCGCCTCAATCTTACGTTGCTTCTCCAGTTCGGCCAAACGGGCCTTTTCGGCCTCCTCCTTGCGCTTCTGCTCCGCCAGGCGTTTCTGTTCGGCCGCCTTGCGCCGGGCGGCCTCCTCGGCCTTGCGTTTACGCTCGGCCTCCGCCTGGCGTTTTTTCTCCGCCTCGGCCTGTTTTTTCGCCTCCTCGGCGCGGCGCTTCTCTTCCGCCGCCTGGCGACGTTTCGCCTCCTCTTCGGCCTTGCGACGGGAGGGCTCCATCACCTGCTCCTCGGTTACCGCCCGGGCCTGGATCACCGGTTTGGCGGTCGGGGCTGCGGGCTCCTGCTCATCGCTGATGCCGAAGATAAGCACACCGAACATCAATATGTGAATAACAATCGCCCCCGCCAGGGCGCTCAGGCGATCACGTCTATCGTTCATCGGTCGCCTCGGGGGATTGGGTCATCAGGCCGACACTGGGCACCCCCGCCCCCTGGATCAGGGCCATCAGCTCCACTACTTTGCCGTAGGCCACATTGCGATCCCCCTTCACATAGACCGGCATGCCCGGCTGCCTGCCTAAAACGGCATCGAGCCGGGTCAGCAGGGCATCGGCCTGCAGCGGCGCCTTGGGATCCTCGGCCAGACTGAGATAGTAATCTCCGGCGGCGTCCACCGTCACCACCAGCGGCTCCCTGTCGTCATCGGGGATCGGCTGGGAATCGGCCTGGGGAAGATCCACCTTGACCCCCTGGCTGAGCATAGGCGCGGTGATCATAAAAATCACCAACAGAACCAACATTACATCGATATAGGGGACGACGTTAATCTCCCCCATCAGACGCCGGCGTTTGCATGAATTGGCCATAGGACCGCCCTCCGTCAGCCGCCGGCCTGACGTTGCAGCAGCGTAGAGAACTCATCCTTGAAGGTCTCATAGCGGTTCTCCAATCGCTCCAGCTCATTGGAAAAACGGTTATAGGCGATCACCGCCGGGATAGCGGCAAACAAGCCCATCGCCGTGGCGATAAGGGCCTCGGCAATCCCCGGCGCCACCATCGACAGGGTGGCGTGCTCGGCCCCGCCCAGGGCACGGAAAGAGTTCATGATCCCCCATACGGTACCGAAAAGGCCGATATAGGGGCTGGTGGAACCGACCGTGGCCAGGAACGGAAGGCTCGCCTCGAGCCGGTCGATCTCGCGGCTGAGCGAGACGCGCATCGCCCGCCGGGCCCCCTCCACAAGGTTCATGGAGTTCATACCGTTTTGCTTGCGCAGCCGGGCATACTCGCCGAACCCCGCCTCAAACAGGCCGGCCATGCCGTCGAGGCTGTCGCGGTGTTTGCTGACCTGTTTATACAGCTCCACCAGGTCGATACCGGACCAGAAGCGGTTCTCGAAGGTGATCGCATCGCTTTGCGCCGTTTTTAACAGCCGGTACTTCTGTATGATCAGGGTCCATGAATAGACCGATGCGGCAAGCAGCAGCAACATCACCAGCTGCACCAGCAGGCTGGCGTTGGCAAACAGGCTCCAGATGGACATGTCCGTGGTCATCGTCCTTCCTCGTCAAGACGTTCAATAAGTAGTTGGTTGGCGGGTTTGGGGCGGAACGTCGCCGCATCCAGGCTTGCAAGTCGCACCGTGCCCTCGCACAGCAGCTCATCACCACGGCACACCCGCTGTTCAAAATCGATGCTCGCCCGGCCGTAATGGGTCACACGGGCCGTCACATCCAGCAGATCGTTAAAATGCGCCGGGCGGTGGTATTTCAGCTCTACCGAACGCACGGCAAAAACCAGCCCCTCTTCGTCCATGAGCCGGTCCTGCTCAAACCCCAGGTCGCGCAGCCATTCGGTGCGCGCCCGCTCCATAAATTTCAGGTAGTTGGCGTAGAACACCACCCCACCATGGTCGGTGTCCTCGTAATAGACACGCACCGGCCAGATAAATTCCTTAGCCAATTGAGGTCACCATCACAGAGTCATACTTTTCAGGAAGGTTCACCGCTATCACCGCCGAAGAGCTCCATTTCGCGCTGGCGCTGCTGCCGCTGGCTGTCGGGCGGACTCATGCCGAAGTGCAGATAGGCGCTGTTGGTGGCCACTCGCCCGCGGGGGGTGCGCATCAAAAAACCCTGCTGGATGAGATAGGGTTCGAGCACATCCTCGATGGTGCCCCGCTCCTCACCGATGGCGGCGGCCAGATTGTCCACTCCCACCGGGCCGCCGTCGAACTTCTCGATAATCGCCAGCAGCAAGCGCCGGTCCTGCATGTCGAAGCCGTTGACATCCACATCCAGCATATCCAAGGCGCGGGAGGCCACCTCATCGGAAACCCTGCCGTCGGCCTTGACCTCGGCATAGTCGCGCACCCGGCGCAGCAGGCGATTGGCGATCCGCGGCGTACCGCGGGAGCGGCGGGCGATCTCCCCGGCGCCGTTGGTGTCGATCGCCACACCGAGGATCTGCGCCGAACGCTCGACGATACGGGTCAGCTCCTCGGGCGAGTAGAACTCCAGCCGCTGGACGATACCGAAGCGATCGCGTAGCGGTGAGGTAAGCATACCGGCACGGGTGGTGGCCCCGACCAGGGTGAAGGGGGGCAGATCGAGCTTGATCGAACGGGCCGCCGGTCCCTCACCGATCATGATGTCGATTTGGTAATCCTCCAGCGCCGGGTAGAGCACCTCCTCGACCACCGGCGAGAGGCGGTGGATCTCATCGACAAACAGCACATCGTGGGGCTCGAGGTTGGTCAGCAGCGCCGCCAGATCCCCGGGGCGCTCCAGCACCGGGCCGGAGGTCTGGCGAATATTCACCCCCAGCTCGTTGGCGATGATATGCGCCAGGGTGGTCTTACCCAGCCCCGGCGGGCCGAACAGCAGCACGTGGTCCAGCGCCTCGCTGCGGTTCTTGGCCGCGGAGATGAAGATCTCCATCTGATCGTGCACCGACTGCTGACCGACATAGTCCGCCAACAGCTTGGGGCGAATGGCGCGGTCCTGCGCCTCCTCCTCGGTAGTCGGTTCGGTGCTGATTAGGCGGTCGGTTTCGATCATGGCCAGGCAAATATCCTCATCACTAGCCTGAACGACACAGGCTTCGAATATCACAAAATACCACATGTAGGAGCGGCATCCTGCCGCGACAGCCAGATGCCCACCAAGTTCATCGCGGCAAGATGCCGCTCCTACACCTTAATTATTTCACCGCCTGCTTGAGCGCCGCCCGGATGATCTCCTCACTCGAGAGCCCTTCGCTCTCCACCTTATTTACCAGGCGACTCGCCTCCGGCGGCTTGTAGCCCAGGGAGACCAGGGCGCTGATGGCATCCTTCAGCTCGCCGGCAGTGCCGGGTTCGGCTGACGCCGCCGGGGCGGTGCCCGGGAGCGCCACCGCCCCCTCCCAGTCGGCCAGCCGGTCGCGCATCTCCACGATGAGACGCTCGGCGGTCTTCTTGCCCACGCCGGGCAGGCGCACCAGAGAAGCGGTGTCGTTATCCTGCACGCAACGGGCGAACTCATCGGCATTGATGCCGGAGAGGATGGTCAGCGCCAGCTTGGCACCGACGCCGTTGACCTTAATCAGGGTGCGGAACAGGCGCCGCTCCGACTCGGTGGCGAAACCGAACAGCAGGTGGGCATCCTCGCGCACCACCAGATGGGTATGCAGGGTGACCGTGGCGCCCAGCTCAGGCAGCTGGTAGAAAGTGCCCATCGGCGCCTCCACCTCGTACCCCACCCCGCCCACATCGAGCAGCAGCAAGGGGGGCTGTTTTTCCGCCAGGGTGCCGCGCAGGCGTCCAATCATCGATAACGTCCTCTGCGTGAGCCCCGGGCGCCGATGACATGGCCCAGGGTCTGTTTGGTATGGCAGTGACACAGCGCCACCGCCAGGGCATCGGCGGCATCCGCCTGGGGCATGCCGGGCAGTTTCAGCACCGCCTGCACCATATGCTGGACCTGTTCCTTGGCGGCATTGCCCTTGCCCACGGTGGCCTGCTTGATCTCCGCCGGGGTGTATTCGCTCAGTTCCAGCCCCATGGACATCACCGCGCAGATGGCGGCGCCGCGGGCCTGCCCCAGTTTCAGGGCGGAGTCGGGGTTGCGGTGCATGAAGACCTGCTCGATGGCCACCTGCTCGGGGGCATAAATAGTCACCACATCACGCAGGCCGTCATAGATGGTCTTGAGCCGGCCGGCGAAATCGCCGTCACCGGCGCGAATACAGCCGCTCTCGACATAGGCAAGCCGGCCCTCCACCTGTTCGATAATACCGAAGCCGGTGATGCGGGAGCCGGGGTCGATGCCGAGGATTTTCATAAGCTCAAAGAACGACTGAAAGCTAACCGCAAAGACGCGGAGACGCGGAGATTTGCACTACCAGTGACCACACTGCTCTTGCCCCGCTGCGCAATCCAACCATGACCAAGAGCGCTTGAGCTATCAGCAAGCATGCCCATACGCTCGCTCTCACCCCTTTGCGCCTCTGCGCCTTTGCGGTGAGAAAGCCTTGGTTGAGGTGAGCGCGTTGGTTCAAAGTTCAAAATCGCAACCTGTCAGCCCAGTTGGGCCATGACCTCGTCGCTAAAGTCGGCGTTATTATAGACGTTCTGCACATCGTCGAGGTCTTCCAGCATATCCACCAGGCGCATCACCTTCTCGGCATCATCCAGCTCAAGGTCCACATTGGTGGAGGGCTGCATGGTCACCTCGGCCACCTCCGGTTCGAAACCGGCAGCGACCATGGCATCTTTGACCGCACTAAAGTCCTCGGGGGTGGTGGTCACCTCAATGGAGCCGTCGTCGTTAGTGGCGATGTCCTCGGCGCCGGCCTCCATCGCCGCCTCCATCACCGCATCCTCGTCGGTACCGGCGGGATAGGTGAGCAGGCCGATCTTGCTGAACAGGTAGGCCACGGAGCCGTCGGTGCCGAGGTTGCCGCCGCTCTTACTGAAGGCGTGGCGCACCTCGGCCACGGTGCGGTTGCGGTTGTCCGTCAGGCATTCGACCATCACCGCTACGCCGGAGGGCCCGTAGCCCTCGTAGCGCACCTCTTCGTAGTTCTCGCCATCCATGTCACCGCTGCCGCGCTTGATGGCGTTCTCCACGGTGTCCTTCTTCATGTTGGCGGCCAGGGCCTTGGCCACCGCATCGCGCAGGCGGGGGTTACTCTCCTGATCGGGGCCCCCCATACGGGCGGCGACGGTCAGCTCGCGAATCAGTTTGGTGAATATCTTGCCGCGCTTGGCATCCTGTGCGGCCTTGCGGTGCTTAATGTTGGCCCATTTACTGTGTCCAGCCATGAAAACCCTCTCAAGAAATACGACTACCCGAAAAATCGGCCTAATTGTACCATCTTGCAGCCGTATTTCGCAGGCATTGCCGGGAAAGGCGGGAAGAGAAGGCCGGGGCGGATGACCCCGGGGACTCACCCCTCATCGTCGGGCAGCAGAACCGCGGTACGCTCCATGGGCAGGTCGTCTTGTTGCTCGAAGTGCAGTTGATGCCGGCCGATACCGATGACATCCCCCGGGTTCAGTTTATGCTGCTTGACCTTCTCCCCGTTCACGAAAACCCCATTGGTGCTGTTGAAATCCACCACGGTGGCGCGAATCTGCCCTTCAAGAAAAGGGTCCGGCTGCATCGAAAAGATCGCGTGAATCCCGCTGACCGTGGGGTCGTCCAGGCGGATATCATTGTCGGAGTGACGCCCGACGGTAATACGCTCCCCGCTCAGTTCATACTCTTTCAGGTTGACGCCCTTATAGCTCAGTTTCAGTGAAGCCATATCCCCTCCCCTCATTGACTGACGAATTCCAGTCGCACATCGGCGATCTCGATAACATCCCCCTCCTTCAGGGCTTCGGCCGCCTCTCCGAGCGGGCGGCCGTTGAGGCGAGTGCTGATCGCCTTTCCGCTCAAGGCCACCGGCTGCAGTTGATATGCATTACCCTGCTGCATGATGACCGCTACCTGCACCCCCGGTTTTCCCAGAGCGGTTCGCTGCCGGGTTATCGGCATCACCTCGCCTGAACGCGGCCCGTTGAGGATCTTCAGCGCCGCCCGAGCGGCGGCGCTTTCACTTTCCTGTTGCAGCACCACGGTGGCGGCGAAGTCCTGCACCGACTCATCGATAAAGCGCAATTCATGGCTGCCGACGGCGATGACATCATTGTGCTGCAGCGGCTGCTTGTTGATCAGCCGGCCATTGACATAAGTCCCGTTGGTGCTTCCCAGGTCGGTGACCGCCGCACCGCCCTCCAACTGAATCGCCGCGTGTTCACCACTGACCACCGGCTCATTAAGAATAATGTCATTGCTCGAGTTGCGCCCGAGGGTAATGCGATTTGTATCCAGCTCATAATCGCGCAGATTCACACCATTTAAGCTGATAATTAATTTTGCCATCGTCGCTATCCTAAAAGTTATATAATGCGAACCAAAATCACTGAGATATTATCCTCCCCGCCCCGGGCATTGGACTCATCCACCAACCTTTGGCTCATCGCCGCCAGGTCCTCCCCGCGCAGAAATTCGCCCAATTCCGCATCGTCTATCTTGTCAGTAAGGCCGTCGGAGCAGAAGAGGTAGAGGTCGCCGGGTTGCAAGTGATGCTGCAACAGATCCACCTGCACTGTCGCTTCAAGGCCAAGGGCCCGGGTAATCACATTTTTATGCGTTGACTCCGCCGCTTCCTCCGGGCTCATCATCCCCTCATCCACCATCTCCTGCACCAGTGAGTGATCATGACTTAAGCGCACCAGATCAGCGTCACG
This sequence comes from Pseudomonadota bacterium, assembly GCA_046484535.1. GTDB lineage: Bacteria > Pseudomonadota > Gammaproteobacteria > Thiohalomonadales > Thiohalomonadaceae > JAPHTQ01. Next base: position 8,751 of record JAWOIT010000143.1, read on the forward strand.
ATAGAGATATAAACGGGAGTCACCCACATGCGCTGAGACCAGGGTCCGGTCATAAAACAGTCCGGCAATTAGCGTCGTCCCCATATTGTGACAACGGATGTCGGTCCGGGCCTGCTCATGGATGCGGGCATTGGCCCGGGCAACGGCGGCGGACAGTTCGGCAGCCGCCTTATCGGATGTATCGGCAAGCGGTTGTTCGCCCAACGAATGCGCCAGCGTCTCGACAGCAATCCCGCTCGCCACCTCACCGGCCATATGACCGCCCATGCCGTCGGCCAAGACGACCCAGCCTGCCTCCGCATCCCAGCTTACCGCATCTTCATTGGCTTTTCGCACCCGTCCCGGGTCGGTGAGTCCGCATATTTGCGTTTTAAGCGTTCCCTCCATGTCTCTCCCCTACTTGTTGCAACGCTCCAGTGCCGCCGCCAGTTCATCACCGCTCTGGTAGCGCTTGGTCGGATCCTTTTGCATACACTTGTTGATAATGCGTGTCACACAAACAGGTATGCCTTTACGGAATTTACTCGGTTTGGGGTGTTGCTGATTGGCGATTTTGAACATCAGGCTGGCCAGTGAATCCGCCTCGAACGGCAGGTGGCCGGTGCTCAACTGATACAGGGTGATACCGAGCGAGAAGATATCGGCTCGACCATCAACCTTTTTTCCCGCCACCTGCTCGGGTGACATATAGGAAGGACTGCCGAGTACCGTCCCGGTCTTTGTTTTACTTGAATCTGTCAAACAGGCCACACCGAAGTCGGTCACCTTGGCGCTCTTCGCCTGGGCGTCATAGATGATATTGGCGGGTTTGATATCCCGGTGGACAACCTTTTTCTTGTGTGCGTAGTCAAGCGCCCGGGCGACCTGTAAAACAATTGTGAGTACGTCTTTAATCGGCAACAGGTGACCGGGTTTGACAAAGTGGCCCAGGTCTTCACCTTGCAGATAATCCATCGCGATATAGGCCAGCTCCTGCTCCTCGCCGATATCGTAGATGTGTACAATATTCGGGTGGTTGAGCCGTCCGGCGGTCTCCGCCTCACGATAGAATCGCTGCTTGACCTCATCCAGTTGCTCGCCTTCGAACTCATCGGAAAACGCCATGGTCTTGATGGCGACCATGCGACCGATGCGCGGGTCCTTACCCAGATAGACCATACCCATGGCGCCCCGACCGATCTCCCGCACCACCTCATAATGACCGAGCGTCGGGTTCTGCACCCCATCGGCATCCATGATAACAGTACCGCCGGGCGTCGCCGCACCGCCGCCGGCAAGCGCCACTCTGTTTTCCATCGCCCGGTTACGGCTGATCCGTTCGGCCACATCCCGAAAGTCCGGAGATACCGTGCTGATGGACTGGAAAGTGGTCACCGCCTTGGCGAACTGGCGCTTGCGCTCGAAATCCAAGCCCAGGTGGTAGAGTTGCTCGAGCAGCTCGGCATCGATACGGCAACGACGGTACATCTCCAGGGCCTGATCCAGTTCCCCCTGAACCTGCAACATCCGCCCGAGCCGGCGGTTGGCATCGGAGAGCTTTAGCGCCATCACCTCGACACGGCGATTCAGCCCTCCGCGAAGCGCGACTAACGGAAAACCGATCAGCAACACCAGCGCCGGCAGCATCATCGGCAACCATTGACTGGTCAGCAACAGCAATAAAAACTCTGCGTTGACCAGCAGCAACAGTACCAGCACCGTTGTCAGCCCTGCGGTAAAGAACCGCATCCGGGGCAACAGAAACATCACCATCGCAGCGACCACCAGCAACGCCCCATACTGCGCCCACACGCTCCAGCCGGGGACATTGATCACTTGCCGGCCGACCAGCGCATCCAGTGCGACAGCCAAGGGATACACTTCTGCGGCTTCGCCGACAAAGACTGATTTCCCGCTAAACACATCACGACTGTAAGCGCCCTCAATGATGCGCTCATAGTCGTAACCCCGAATACCGCCGGGATTGCCCCCTTGCGGATCCACATAGGGACGGAAACGGTAGGCGCTGTCGGTGGGTATGGTTACAGGCCCTATCTGAATGCCGCCTGTCGGCTCAAAAACCGGGATCAGGTCCTGCGTCCCGCCGTAGTGGAGCCGCAACATCTCCAGCAGCAGGCCCGGCCGGGCCCGGCCCTGATATTCCAAAAGAGCGGGATAACTACTGCCGCGCCCTGCATTTGCCACTAAACCGACCCCGGCGGCCGACTCCCTGAGCATCTTCGCCGGCCAATGCAGTTCAAGCACCTTGTCAAACAGGGGCGAAATCACACTTGGAAGGTGCCTTAACACCGGCACCCCCTCTGCGGTGACCTGCCCGAAGCGCCGGGCATCAAGCTCCGGCAGGCCCGCCGACACGTTATGATAGCGGGCCGGCAAAATCACATTGTCGTAGGCATCGAACAGCTCAGCCAGCCGCACCCGGATATTCAGTTGCTGTCGAAGCGAGAGCAGCAGGTCACGGGTTTCCCGCTGCTCTTGCGACAGCGACTCGAGCCGCCGATTGAGTAACGCCAGTGCCGTATGGTTCTCCTGTTGCCCGATATCCGGCATGAACGCCACGGCACCGGCCTTGCCCAGGTATTGAAAGACCTTTTCCAGATCCTCACCTGCCCGCCACTGCTGTGGAAGCTCTACCACGGCAACCTTATCCGAACCGGCCGGCGGCGCGAAGGTGTGCAATGTCAGATCATAAATCAGGTATTCAAGCGGTTTGAGTAGGCCGGTGGCGGCGACTGCCAGCACCAGCGACAACACGAACAGACCCGGCAACCAGCGCCAACGCTGTACTCCGCCCGCTTTTTGGATGCCATCGGATTTACCCCTGGACAAGCCGTACTCCCTGCACGTTTAAGATTAAAGCGGATAGTTGTATCACAGGGCAAAGGGTAAAAACTTGAACCAGTTCAATCCGTTCCCGGAATATCCGCATTTATTCATGATGGAAACAACCATACCTGAGAAAGTGAATCGTCTGTTCGGCCGCCGTCCTCGACAGCAACATGGCCATATGGCTGGTATGGACAAGTACGTGATCCGTCATGCCCGGCAACCGGGTCTCCTGCACGGCGACCGTACCGTCATTGGGTTTTGGCAGATCGCGAACCAGCCGGCCGACCCCCACGGAGAGGGTACCGCCGATGGAGCCCAACTCCCGCCCGCCTTGCCATGGATAGAGTTCACCCCTTAGAGGCTGCAAACACTTGCCGAGCATCTTTCGAATCAGCCCTGAGCGGCTCAACCTGTCGGCCACATAACTCCCGCTATGGGGTGAGGCGAGCGTCACGATTCGCCCCGGCCGCTGATTGGGAAAGTCATGAAAAAGCCGTCGCACCACCAACCCGCCGAGGCTGTGGGCGACAAAATGCACCCTATCTCCTTCTGTCGAGCGGACAAAGGCATCCAGGCGCCGGGCGTTCTCGGCCAGTTCACCGGAGACGCTGTGATAGCTGAACTGATGAACGTCATAGCCCGCCTTACGCAAGCGACGACGCAGCAGAGCCATCTCCGGCCCCTTCATCCACAGGCCATGGACTAAAATAACCGCTTCCCTTGATTTCATCGCGTCATAATCGCGTGCTCAATACAAATGTGCAACACGAATATAACTGGCGAGAAGGTTGGCATAACAACAGCATGCCCTTTTCATGTTTCAGAGAACAACCACAGGAGGACTGGGTGAACGAGGCAATTATTTAACTTGTAGGAGAGGCATCGATGTCCAAGGATGGACAAATACCGTGAGCGCAGGATGCGCAGGAACGGTGAAGCCGCGACTGAATATTCAAATCGCGGCTGGAAGCCGCTCCTACAGCCCGGTCGGTTAACAATCATAAGATGAGTCATTACCTCAATGCACACAGCCCCCGCTTATTCCCGCTTGATCAGCTCTGTCTATACTTAAGAAAAGTCCGAGGAGGTGAGTCATGCTCTATCGCAGTGTCTATTTTCTGTTTCACGATGAGGCCGGCGTACGCAAGGTGATCGACGAACTGGAGAACCGGCTGGGGTTCGATGACTATCAGCTCCACGCCATCGTCACAGAGGATCACACGCTGCTTGAGATGCCGGGCGCCACGGTGCATAAAAAAAGCAGTGCCGCCATCCGGACGGAGAAAATCCTCTGGTACCTAAGCGTCAGCGTCTTCACCATCGCGCTCATCGCCATGGTCGTCACACTGCTGGCCGCCTCCTGGTATCTGGCGCTGCTGTTCGCTCTTCTCGTTGTCGGCGCCCAACTCTCCGGCTACCTTTTCGGCAGCCGCATTCCCAATGCACAGCTGGATCGCTTTCGCACCGGCCTGGAACAGGGGGATATCGTATTACAGGTCGATGTGCCCCGTGGCCGGGTCGATGAGGTCAAGGGTTTTGTCGGCGCCCGCTACCCGGACTCGCTTACCAACATCAGTAACTGGAGCGTAGGAACGATCGGGCATTGAGAGGGGCAACCGGTGGGGGGGGGGTAACGGGCTTCGGACAAAGCGGGCTAGTGCGCCCTGAAATGGTTTATGAACCGGCAGGCTGCAGCCTACCACTGGATCCCGGCTATTGTGCGTAACTGCTCCAGATTGGACAGGCATATCCGGCGGGCCGACACCTCGACCAGGCCGCGGGCCTGAAAGCGTTTCAGGACACGGCTCACGGTCTCCATGGCAAGGCCCAGGTAATTGGCGATGCAATACCGCGACATGGGCAACTTGAAGCGCTGACCGGGAAACCCGTGCGCGACCAGACGCGAGGAGATCCCCAGCAGGAACAGCGCCACCCGCCGTTCGGCGTTTTTCGCCCCCATCAGCAGCGGCACGCTCTGCCAACTGCGCGCCTGGTGCCCTAGAGCCAGGATAAGTTGCTGCTGAAACTCCCCCTTGCGCCCCTCCAGCCGATCCAGTTGCGACAGGTTGAAACGGCAGATACTGCCCGGTTCGAGTACTTCGACGACATAGGGGTAGCGCTCGCCAGTCAACGCCTCCAGGCCCATCAGCTCGCCCGGCAGGACAAAGCCGATGATCTGCTCCTCCTCCCCCTCGAGGTCGAGAGACACCTTCAGCGCTCCGGAACGGACGGCGATGATCTGCTCAAGCGGCTCCCCCGCTTTGACCAAAAGCTGCCCTGCGGTGATCGCTTCCCGCCTGCTTACCACTTCATCGATAAGTTCGGAGCTCGACTCATGCAAACCGGCTACCTGGCACAGCCCGTACAGCCCGCAACTGTGACAATCCACAACCAGGGGCTCTCTCCCCACCGTGCGAACACAACCTTGGGTTTGAGGCTCTTCTTTCAGGTTTGCATACATCGTAATCCCGTCCCTTTGGCTAAAAGCTGCGTTTAGTCAACGAAAATCGTCAGGAACTATGATGCAAAGCAAACTCGGGCGGGAACAATACCTAGAAGGTGGTACCACCAAAGAGGCATAGGGTGTTCATTTTTTCAGGATTTACGTGAGAAAAGCACTTGCCCTCTTCAAGGTCGACTTATTTCTCTCGCTTTTCGTCGGTGTCGGTGTAATCACGCTCACCGATAAACTCCGCCACATCCTGGATTTCCCTGTCGGAGAACTCACTCCCCTCATGCTCCTCGATAAGACGCTGCAGCCGCTCCTTCATCAGGGCCTCGTGCAACTCAACCTGGCGGCGTTCATTGCGCAACGACTTGAGCAGCGCGGCGGCCATGAACACCATCAGCAGCATAAAGGGGAAGGCGGCGACAATGGAAAAAGTCTGCAACGCCGACAGACCACCGCTCATAAGCAGCACACCGGCCACCAGCACCTGCGTCACACCCCAGACCAGACGCAGCCGGCGCCCCGGCACCAACACCCCTTTAGCACTGAACATGCCGAGGACGAATGTGGCCGAGTTAGCCGAGGTGATGACGAAAAGAATGATCAACAGCAACATCAGCACACTGAGCACCCCCGCCCCCGGCAGTAGATCGATCATGGCGAACAACCCGGCGCTCATCTCACCGGCCACCGTGGCCGCCAGTCCAGCCTCTTCGAACAGCTCATAGTAGAGCGCCGAGCCGCCAAAGGTGGCAAACCAGAATGCACTTAGCAGTACCGGCATCCCGATGACGCCCAGCACGAACTCGCGGATTGTGCGCCCGCGCGATATGCGTGCAATAAAACTGCCGACAAAGGGGGCCCACGAGAGCCCCCAGGCCCAGTAGAAAATAGTCCAGCGCTCCACCCAGTCCTCTCCGGTGTAGGGCGTCATCACCAGACTCATGCCGATTAGGTTATTAAAATAATCACCGATGGCGTTGGTCATGGCAGCGGTTATGAAGTCGGTGGGGCCGAAGAAAAAGACAAACAGCAGCAACACGCCGGCCAGCAACATATTGGCGTCACTGACATAGCGAATCCCGCTCTCCAGCGGCGCCAGGGAAGTGAGCAGAAACACCACCCCCACCCCGGCGAGAATGGCCAGCTGCGACTCAAGACCGAAGCTCAGACCAAACACCGCACTCATACCGCTGTTGACCTGGATCATCCCCAGGCCCAGTGTGGTTGCCACGCCGAACACCGTGGAGATCACCGCCAGGATGTTGATGGCGTGTCCGATTCCGCCATCCACCCGATCCCCCAGGGTGGAGCGAAAGGCCTCGCTGATCAGCCCGGCACGCTGTCGGCGGAAGCGTACGTAGGCAATGGCCAAACCCACCACGCCGAAATTGGCCCACTGGTGAAAGCCCCAGTGAAACAACGAATAGCGCATCGCCAGACCGGCCGCCTCGGGGGTGGCGGGCTCCGCGGCGCCAAGGGGCGGTTCGAGGTAGTGGGTCATCGGCTCGGCCACGCCCCAGAAGACCAGCCCCACCCCCATGCCGGCGGAAAAGATCATCCCCAACCATGAGGAGTAGGAGAACTCCGGCGCCTCCCCGTCGGCGCCGAGGCGAATGTGGCCATAGTCGCTCAGCGCCACGCTGATGCAGAAGATCAGAAAACCTGTAGTGACAAAGAGATAGAGCCAGCCGAAGTGATCGGTGGTGAAGTTGAGCGCTTGATCGGCACCACGACTAAAGGCTTCGGGCACTCCAACACCCAAGACGACGAACCCCGCCAGCAGTAACAGCGAGATATAAAAGACCCAGCCCGGCCGCTTGCCCATCAACACTCTCCGGTTTGCAAAAACACCCCCTCCCCACGAGCGAGAGCGGCGATTGTGTCGCATGCTAAAGAGCCCATCGGTCACATGCAACCGCGGGCTGGACCGATGCGGTCATACCTTTTATGTTAACCCGACGCTGGATGCTCTACCACGAACAAAGCCATTTGGTTAAGATGGTCGAAAACTGAAGGTACCCCCATGAGTCAATCCAATTCCACTTCGAAACCGGCACTGCGCCGCCTGTTCGTCTGGGAGCTGCCGGTACGCCTGTTCCACTGGACGTTGGTGGCGCTGGTACTCGCCCTCTATGTCAGCATCGAGGTGATGGACAACATCGACCGCCACGCCCAGCTCGGCTATGCCCTGCTGACGCTGCTCCTCTTTCGCCTCATTTGGGGCTTCGTCGGCGGCACCTATGCCCGCTTCGGCAACTTTGTCCGCGGACCGAAAACCGTGCTCGGCTACGCCCGCACCGTGCCGGACACGCATCCCGAGCCGATCGCCGGACACAACCCCCTGGGCGGCTGGATGGTGGTACTGCTGCTGCTCGTTCTGCTGGCCCAGATCACCACCGGCCTGTTCGGCAACGACGATATCCTTTTCGACGGCCCGTTTCGCAGCCTGGTAAGCAAAGAGACCAGCGATATGCTCACCGGCCTGCATGAGGATATTTTCAACCTCCTGCTGGCGCTGGTGGGGCTGCATATTGCCGCGGTGGTCTACCAAAAGGTGCGCAAGGGACAGAACCTCATCCGCGCCATGATCACCGGCTACAAGGAACTGCCGTCCGATGCCGACGCGCAACCCAGCCGCGGCGGCAAGAGTTGGCCGGCCGCGATCATTCTGGCCATTTGTGCGGGGTTGGTTTACTGGATGGTCAATTAAATTCAGTTTCAACGTTTCAAGATAACTACTCGCCCCGAGTAAGAATGATCTCACCGCAGACGCCGCCATGGATGGCGGCGTCTGCGGTGAGATCGTCTTTTTTAGGTGGGGGCGTGTAGTTACCTTGAAACTTCGAACTCAACCCTCCCCAACCGGGCCGGAAAGCCCGGTCGGTCGGGAGGGATGGCGCTTACTTGCTCTTGAAGTCGTCGTGGCAAGCTTTGCAGCTCTTGCCCACGGCGCCGAACTTAGGCTTGATTTGGTCCATGTCGCCGCTCTTGGCAACTACCGCCAGCTCACCGCTCAGCTTCTGGAACTCGCGCATCCGCTTATCGAACTCGGCACGATTCTCCCATACCTCCGGCTTGGCCTTGGTGTCACCCGTATCGGAGCCGTCGATGAAACCGTCGTCGGCCATGCCGGCAACGGCAGCCACGTTGGCCGCATACTCGGCGAAGGCTTCGCTGTCGTAGGGCATCTCACCCTTGACCATTGCTCCCATCGGGCCGAAATTGCCCTTGATCAAGGTAAAGGCCGCCTGACGATACTTGATCGCATCTTCATGCTGATCCGCGACCGCAACGCCGGACACACCGATCGCCAGAACACCTGCCATTGCCTGTTTCAATGCTTTCATATTTCCTCCATGTTAATTGCAATAAAAATTAAAAAAAAGGGGGGGAGTAGAGCCTGAACCCGCGGACCCGGCTCAGTATATCACCGTGCCTTGCATACCCCAGCGACAAGATCACATAAGAGCGCGAACTTGCCCGGTGGTTCGACCATGATTCGGGACTATGGTTCCTGCTGCAGCCTCAACGGGGCTCGGGGCGTGTCAGAAGAAAGGCGGCGACCGCCACGAACAGCACGGCCGGCGCCGCCAATAACCACGGCCTGTCCACTCGCCAGAGCATGATCAGCCAACTGCCGATCAGCATCACCACGGCGATCACCTTGCTGCGGCGGGAGACCGCCCGTTGCTGCTCCCAGTTAATCAGTAACATACCGAACTGCGGGTGGGCATAGAGCCGGCGGTGGAGCCGCTCTGAACCCCTGGCGGCGAACCAGGCCGCCAGTAGGAGAAACGGGACGGTAGGCAACCCCGGCAGCGGAATGCCGAGGAGCGCCAGGGCTAAAAAGAGGTAGGCGAGCAGCAGTGAGGGCCAGCGGACTAATCGGGACATGGAAGCGAAAACGGCAGCCGGACATGCCCCTATCCTCGCCCCTATCGGCGGGAAATGCCACCGCTGGATTGAAAAATCCCCAACCCACCGGAATACCGGCTCCGGCATTGAGTCGGAGGTGTCAGAGGCAAAGACGCCGAAGTACAGCGCTCGGCCTGTTTTGTAGGAGGCACAGGTATTGGAGTACAGCCCCCGGGCGGTTAACACCCATGCCAAACGAAGATGATTCACCCAACGGCAGGTCCCTCCCCCCCCTCAGGGAGAAGGACAGGATGAAGGGAAGAAAAAGCCACGCCGAGGCGTGGACTCCAACCGACCATCGAGATGCATTAATACCGGGGTAGGAGCGGCATCCCTGCCGCGACATGCAATGTCGTGGATGTTAATCGCGGCAAGATGCCGCTCCTACGGGGAAACCTCCAGCATCCGCTCCAGTGCCAACT
>JAWOIT010000109.1:0-32347 GCA_046484535.1 Pseudomonadota bacterium
CCGTGTCTGAGGGTCTTGAAACCGCTCATGTCGATGGCGCTGTGGTGGACGAAGACTTCATTTTGCTCCTCGTCGTCCATCAGGACAAAACCATATCCTTTGTCATTGTTAAACCATTTGACCACGCCGGTTGCCATAAGCTGTTATAAATCCGATATTGCTGTGTTGAGTTTGCTGATGGGCAGTGCCCCCTGTTCCAATTATTGGGCATCTGTCACTATGATTACAATGTATGAAATTGTCTGACAACATAGTAAATTAGTCAAGAATAGGTGTTGGGATCCGGACAGTGTGCCAATATCTAGTATAGGAATGGGGTAGTAATGAAGAGTTTTTATTCGCAAGCTGTGATTATGGGGAACCACGACGATGGTGATGATGTCCAGCATGAGGATGACTCCGGCACCGCCGTGCAGGAGAGCGACCCGGAGGTCGAACGCCCCAAAATGTATAAGGTTCTTTTACTGAATGATGATTTCACCCCGATGGAGTTCGTGGTACACATACTGGAGAGTTTCTTCGGTATGCCGCGCCACAAGGCCACACAGGTGATGTTGGCGGTGCACACGGAAGGGAAGGGGGTATGCGGGGTGTACACCCGTGATATCGCTGAAACCAAAGTGACGCAGGTGAATGAATATTCACGAAAGAACCAGCACCCTCTGCTTTGTACGATGGAGGCAGAATAGCCTAAATGAGGTTGCCCAATGCTAAGTAAAGAACTTGAATACACGCTGAATAACGCCTTCAAGGAGGCGCGTGAGAACCGGCATGAGTTCATGACCGTAGAACACTTGCTGCTTGCTCTGTTGGACAACCCCTCCGCCGACCCGATCCTGCGGGCATGCGGTGCGGATATCGAGGCCCTGCGCCGCGACCTGACCGATTTTATTGAGACCAGTATCCCGCGCCTGCCCGAGGATTCGGAGTTGGAGACACAACCGACGCTGGGCTTCCAGCGTGTTATCCAGCGCGCTGTCTTTCAGGTGCAATCCTCGGAAAAAGGCGAGGCGACCGGCGCCAATGTGCTGGTGGCCATCTTTAACGAGAAGGAGTCCCAGGCGGTCTATTTCCTGGGCAAGCACAATGTCACCCGCCTCGATGTGGTGAATTACATCTCCCACGGTATCTCCAAGGTGGATGATGAGGCGGAGCAGGGTGATGAGGCTGTCAGCGGGGCTGAAGAGGCCGGCGCAGAGAAGGCCTCCCCGCTGGAGACCTATGCGCTCAATCTCAATGAGCTGGCGCGCAAGGGCAAGATCGACCCGCTTATCGGCCGCAAGGACGAGATCGAACGGACCATTCAGGTGCTTTGCCGCCGCCGCAAGAATAACCCCCTGTTTGTCGGCGAAGCCGGCGTGGGCAAGACCGCGCTGGCCGAGGGGCTGGCCAAGCGGATCGTCGACGATGAGGTGCCGGAGGTGCTGGCAGAGAGCACCATCTATTCATTGGACCTCGGCTCCCTACTTGCCGGCACCAAATACCGCGGCGACTTCGAGAAACGGTTGAAGGCCGTTCTGGCTCAGCTCAAGCGCGAGAAGGGCGCAGTACTGTTTATCGATGAGATCCATACCATCATCGGCGCCGGCGCCGCCTCGGGTGGCGCCATGGATGCCTCCAACCTGGTCAAGCCGGTGCTCGCCTCCGGCGATCTCAAGTGTATCGGTTCGACCACCTACACCGAGTATCGCGGCATCTTCGAAAAGGATCATGCCCTGGCAAGGCGTTTTCAGAAGATCGATGTCCCCGAGCCCAGCGTCGATGAAACGGTACAGATCCTCGAGGGGCTCAAGTCCCGTTTCGAGGAGCATCACAAGGTCAAGTACACCAAACCGGCGCTTCGCGAGGCGGCCGAGCTCTCGGAACGCTACATCAATGAGCGCCACTTGCCGGATAAGGCCATCGATGTGATCGATGAGGCCGGGGCGCGACAGCGGCTTCTGCCGGTCTCCAAGCGCAAGAAGACCATCGGGGTGCGCGAGATTGAGGATGTAGTGGCGAAAATGGCCCGCATTCCGCCGAAGAGCGTCTCCACCTCCGACAAGGAGAGCCTGCGTCACCTTGAGCGCGACCTGAAGCTGATGATCTACGGTCAGGATGAGGCGATTATGGCCCTCTCCACCGCGATCAAGATGTCCCGCTCGGGCCTCGGGCAGGAGCAAAAACCGATCGGCTCCTTCCTCTTCGCCGGTCCCACCGGGGTGGGCAAGACCGAGGTCACCCGCCAGCTGGCACGCACCATGGGTATCGAATTGATCCGCTTCGACATGTCCGAATACATGGAGCGCCATACGGTTTCCCGCTTAATCGGCGCCCCGCCCGGCTATGTGGGCTACGACCAGGGCGGTCTGCTGACCGAGGCGGTCAACAAACACCCGCATGCGGTATTGTTGCTCGATGAGATCGAAAAGGCCCATCCGGAGGTCTTCAACCTGCTGCTGCAGGTGATGGATCACGGCACCCTGACCGATAACAACGGCCGCAAGGCGGATTTCCGCAACGTGATCATCGTCATGACCACCAACCTGGGTGCGGACAAGCTGGCCGGCCGTTCTATCGGTTTTACCGAGCAGGACCACAGTACCGACAGCCTGGAGGTGATCAACAAGCACTTCACCCCCGAGTTCCGCAACCGGCTCGATGCGATTATTCAGTTCAGTTCGCTGGATGCCAGTACTATTGCCAGTGTGGTCGACAAGTTCATCATGGAACTGGAGACCCAGCTGGAGGATAAGGGCGTCAGCATCGAGGTGGACGACGAGGCGCGCGCCTGGTTGGCGGAGCACGGCTTCGAGCCTGCGATGGGGGCACGTCCGATGGCCAGGGTTATCAAGGAGTACATCAAGAAACCGCTGGCGGAGGAACTGCTCTTCGGTGCACTTGAGAATGGTGGCCGTGTCTATGTCGGGGTCAAGGACGGGGAGCTTGACTTTCAGTTCGAGGGAAAAAAGGAGGCGGTTACCCAGTAACCGCACCTTGCTGATATTTTCTCCCCAACGAAAACGCCCGGCATTGGCCGGGCGTTTTTTATGCAAAGGGGCTTGCGCTTAACGGGCGCGGAAGGTGATACGTCCTTTGGTCAGGTCGTACGGGGTTAACTGTACGGTTACCTTGTCGCCGGTGAGGATGCGTATGTAGTGTTTGCGCATCTTGCCCGAGATATGGGCGGTGACAATGTGACCGTTTTCCAGTTCTACGCGGAATGTGGTGTTGGGGAGGGTCTCGATGACCGTCCCTTCCATTTCAATACCTTCTTCTTTTGCCATGCAATCTCACACTCTTGAATAGTAACTCATCTGTTAACGCTGCACGCGCCGCTAGATCAGCAAAGCATAATGCCTGATTTGGAAAGATTTTTAAAGCGTAAATTACCAAATCCTGAAAAATGTGCGAGTAGAAGAGACGGCAAGGAGCGTCAGTTTTCTTCTTCCGTCCTTTCCAGGATCTGCCACTTGCCGTCACGGAAGACTTCCAGGGGGCGGTATTGCGCTTTGTAGGCCATTTTTGGGCTTTCGTGGATCAGATAGCCCAGATAGACATAGGGAAGCCCGCGCCTTTTTGCCTCCTCAATCAGCCATAATACAGCATAGACACCCAGCCCCCTTTCCGCGACGGCAGGGTCGAAAAAGGTGTAAACCGCCGAAAGGCCGTGGGTCAGGACATCGACGATGCACATTGCCAGAGGGGTGTCATCGAGGCTGAACTCCACATAGCGGGTATCACACCAGGTGCTGTTAAAAAAGCGGTTGTACTGCTCGGGATCGGGGGTCGCCATGGAGCCGTCCGGGTGACGGGATGCCATATACGACTGGTACAGCGAAAAGTGGCTTTGCCGGAATTCGGCGGGCAGGACGCTTGCTTTCAGATCCTGATTCCGCTTCCAGTTGCGCCGTTGACTACGGTTCGGACGATAACTTGAAACCGGTATGCGTGCCGGCAGACAGGCGGAGCAGGCAAGGCAGCGCGGTGCATAGACATACTCACCGCTGCGACGAAAACCCAGGTCTGAAAGGGCGCTGTAGAGTTGGGTGGTCATGTGCGCTTTGGGATCGGCAAATAACGTGATCGCTTCTTGTTGTTCAAGATAACTGCACGTATGCGGGGCCGAGACATAGAACAGCAGATCCGGGGGGATGAAGTCTTGCGGCCTATTCATGCGTAATTTCCCAGGGGGGGGGCTTGCAAGTTGCCACAGTCCCCGATGACTGTCGAAGGGATCACCCCAGCGGTCAAGCTGAGCGAGAAATTGCTCACGGGGGATATCCTGCGCACCGAGGCTGGCAAGGTGCTCGGTGTGAACCTGGCAGTCAATGAGGTTGAATCCCCATTGCTTGAGCTGTTCGACCAGCGACACGAAGGCCACCTTTGAGGCGTCACTGCGGCGGGAGAACATCGACTCACCGAAGAAGACCTTTCCCAGACTGACCCCGTAAAGTCCGCCGACCAGATGCTCCCCCTCCCAGCACTCCACCGAATGGGCAAAACCGAGACGATGCAGCTGGATATAGGCCTGTTTCATCTCCTCGGTGATCCAGGTGCCGTCCTGCCCCGGCCTTGGCTCGCTGCAGGCGTTGATCACTTCGGCAAACGCGGTGTCCATGCTGAGGCGAAACGGTCTCTTGCGCAGGGTCTTTCTCAGGCTGCGGGATATCTTCAGTTGCTCCGGATAGAGCACGGCCCTGGGGTTAGGGCTCCACCACAGGATGGGTTGCCCCTCGCTGTACCAGGGAAAGATGCCCTGGCGGTAGGCGTTCAGCAACCGTTCCGACGAAAGGTCGCCGCCGACGGCAAGAAGGCCGTCCGGTTCCTGCAGGGCGAAATCGGGGTCGGGGAAGCGGGTGGGCTCGCTGTCCGGTTCAAGCCAGAACGGTCCCTGGGGTTGTTGCATCATTAAAAGCTCCGTCGCCCGGTTTCATCTACTGTGAGGCTATAACAATAACGCGGGATCACAAGCCGAAGTTATTGCTGCTCTTTTCTAAATGGCAGGTGCTCGCTCAGCTCCTGCATGTACTCCTGCACCGCCTGCTGCTCGCGGTTGAGGAAGTCATTAACCGCATCGGCAAAGACCGGGTGGTCCAGCCAGTGTGCCGACCAGGTGGCTACCGGTTCAAAACCTCTGCCGACCTTGTGCTCGCCCTGGGCGCCGGGTTCGAAGCGCTGCAGGCCATGCTCGATAGCATAATCCAGCCCCTGATAATAACAGAGCTCAAAGTGCAGGCTATGAAACTCCTCCTCACAGCCCCAGTGACGACCATACAGGGTATCCTCTGAGCGCAGCGAAAGCGCCCCGGCGACATAGCGTCCTTCGTGTTTTGCCAGTACCAGAACAACGCTCTCAGGGAGGCTTACTCCAAGATGGCGGAAAAAGGCCTCACTGAGGGTGGGGTAGCCGCCGCGCTTATCGAAGGTGCTGCGGTAGAAATGGTGGAATATCCGCCAGTGCTCATCAGTGGCCTGATGCCCGTCGAGGACCTCTATGCGGATGCCCTGTTCGATTACCCGCCGTCGTTCCCGTTTGATCTTCTTGCGCTTCTGGGCGGTGAAACCGTCGAGAAAATCATCAAAATCTCGGTAGCCGCGGTTGTGCCAGTGAAACTGTGTCCCGGTGCGCCGCATCAGGCCATGCTGTTCGAGTTGGTGCATATCCCGATCGTCAGGGAATAGCCAGTGCAGTGAGGATACCTGTATCTCCTTTGCAAGTTCCAGTGCCCGGGTGATTAGGGTATCGGTAGTCTGTTTACGATCCGCCTCCTGGTGGACCAGCAGGCGGGGACCGGTAACAGGGGAGTAGGGGACGGCGGCGACAAGCTTGGGATAGTACTTCAGCCCGGCCCGTTGATAGGCCTCGGTCCAGCCCCAGTCGAACACCAGTTCGCCGTAGGAATTGTACTTGAGGTACATCGGCACTGCACCGATAAGTCGCGCACCATCGAACAGCGCCAAGTGGTGGGGCAGCCAGCCCCAGTTATCGCCGACGCAGTCAAAGCGCTCCAGGCCGGAGAGAAACTCGTGGCGCAGAAAAGGGTTGTGGATCCCCCCTTCGAGGTTGTTCCAGTCAAGGGGGGAGATATCGTCGAGTCGCTGTATCAGCTTTAATTGCATGGTATCACCTGCCAAACACTCTGAAACCGATATGGGGTGTCATTTTGCTAAATTCCAGCGTTAGTGAAATGATTTAAAAAAACGGTGTTGCACGATTCAATAGCTATTCCAATTGGTCCGCTTCTTGTAAGCTACATGGTGTTAGGTGACGTTAGGCGCCACCTGAATAGTGATCTAAGTCGAGTTTTTTGAAATGGTCGCCACCCGGCCGGTCTCTGCTGCCTCAGAGAGAAGGTATAGATAAGGGGCAAGGAATACCCTTTCGCCAGACCTGTTTAGCAGACTGATATGTGTCGCAATGACTGCTCCGGAGCTCGTTTACAGCATGTAAATTCCGCCCCTCACAGGCGTTGCGGCTTGTCTGAACACACAATCCTAATACTGAGAACGCTTCCAGTCTCCTGAGGTGCTGCAGTGAGTAAAGAACAACCCGAACTTAATGACTACCTGAAGCTGTTTGAACTCTACGAGGGAAAACTGGACTTTAGCATCAAAGAGACAAAGGTCGGTGATTACTCGTTTATCTTTGAGCAGATCATCCGTTTACTACTGAAATCCTCTCCGTTTAATGACTCCCTGCCCGAGACCTTTATCAGTGTCGCCGTACGCTACACCTCTGGTGATGCGGCGACAGCGGAGCATTTTCGTTATAACGATAACAAACAGTTCTTTCTCAGTGACCTGCATGACTCACTGGAGCTCTATAAGAGCGGGGCTTCCAGGGCGATGCGGTAATAGATCGCCTGCTTATTCTGGGGAGTGGCGCTGTTGCATCTATCGCCCAATCCGGCCGGGGCTCATTTAAGTCATCCAGTAAATCGATATTGTCTTTCCCGCCAAAGGCATGCGGGAAGGACAAAGAAAAATAGCCGGCTTTTCTTAATCCACTGCCATTCTCGTCTAATCCCTTTTTGAGTGCGTGTTGTCCGTCGGTGTACTTGCGCTGAACCGTTAGGGGTACTGTCGTCCCCCCCTCATTCATAGGTATGGGTAACCGCGCTCATATTTCCGCCACCGTAGAAAAAACGGGTGGTATGCCCAGTCGCTTCATGTTGGCGGCCGGGGGTGAGGCGTAGGCGGTGTTGGAGTTCGGTTCGTAGTTGATATTCAAACCGCTATCCGGCATGCCGGTCAGCAGTGATTCAGTGAGCCGATGGTACTCCTTCCAAACGGTGACCAGGATAGCAAGGGTGTCATCGTTAACGAGGTCGAAGACCATCTGGTTGAACTGAACGCCGTTAGTATGGAATCGGCCCCGGAGCAGGGGCCGATCTTTCCATGGAGGGTGCCAGCCGGCAGCAGGCGGAACAGCTGCAGAGTAGTGCTGATATCGAATTACAGCTGGGAGTCTTGCTCCATTGCCGGAGCAGTGCCTGCCAGACTTTTTGTGCCAACTCTGCCGACTCCCACTCCCGAGCCGGAACTATTTTTCCTGATTTTCCAAAAAGCGCTCCGCATCCAGGGCCGCCATGCAGCCGCTTCCGGCGGAGGTAATCGCCTGCTTGTAGATCGGGTCGGCCACATCACCGGCGGCAAAAACACCCTCCACAGAGGTGGCGGTGGCGTTGCCTTCGCCGCCTTTTTTGGTAACCAGGTAACCGTGCTCCATCTCCAGTTGGCCCTGGAAAATGTCGGTATTGGGTTTGTGGCCGATGGCGATAAACAGGCCGGTCAGCTCCAGCTCCTTGGTGGAGCCGTCCTGACTGTTTTTGATGCGAACGCCGGTCACACCGGAGTTGTCGCCCAGGACCTCGTCCACTTCGTTGAACAGCTCAAGCTTGATGTTGCCGTTCTCGACCTTGTCCATCAGCTGGTCGACCAGGATCTTCTCGGCGCGGAAGGTGTCACGGCGGTGGATCAGGGTCACCTCGGCGGCAATGTTGGAGAGGTAGAGCGCCTCTTCGACCGCAGTGTTGCCACCGCCGACCACGCCGACCTTTTGCCCCTTGTAGAAGAAACCGTCGCAAGTGGCACAACCGGAGACACCGCGCCCCTTGAAGTTCTCCTCCGACTCCAGCCCCAGATACATGGCCGAGGCGCCGGTGGCGATGATCAGCGCATCACAGGTGTAGGTGCCGGAGTCGCCCTTGAGGGTGAAGGGGCTCTTGGAAAGATCGGTTTCATTGATGTGATCAAAGATAACTTCGGTATCGAAGCGCTCGGCGTGCTCAAGCATCTGTTGCATCAGCGCCGGGCCGGTCAGGCCCTCGGGACCGCCGGGCCAGTTGTCCACCTCGGTGGTGGTGGTCAGCTGACCGCCCTGTTGCATGCCGGTGACCAGCACGGGGTTGAGGTTGGCGCGGGCGGCGTAGACCGCGGCGGTGTAACCGGCGGGGCCGGAACCGAGAATGAGAAGGCGACAGTGCTTGGTTTCGCTCATTGTAGGTAAACTCCGTGTGATAGACTCCGAAAAAACGGTTACAACGACCTGTAACCATAATTCGTTGTTAGAAACTGACGGCATCTTACGAAATGCCGAATCCCGGGTAAAGGAGGCGCTAGTGCGTATCGGTATCCCCCGCGAAGTCAAAACCCTGGAAGGGCGTGTCGGGCTGGTCCCCGCTGCAGTGGCCGAGCTGGCCGGTCAGGGCCACCGGCTGCTGGTTGAGAAGGGGGCCGGTGCTCTCAGCGGTTACAGCGATGAGGAGTACCGCCAAGCGGGCGCCACCATCCTTCCCGATGCCTCTAGGGTATATGGGGATGGCGAGATGATCATCAAGGTGAAGGAGCCCCAGCCCGAAGAGTTGCCGCTGCTGCGCCCCGATCATCTGCTGTTCTGCTATCTCCATCTGGCGGCAGAACCGGCCCTGATGCAGAAGTTGTTGGCGATCGGCCTGACCGCGGTGGCCTTTGAGACGGTCGCCGAAGGGAGGGCGCTGCCGTTGCTGGCGCCGATGTCGGATATCGCCGGCAAGGTGGCGGTGCAGATCGGTAGTACTCTTCTTCACCAGCCACAGGGAGGGCGCGGTTTGCTGCTGGGCGGTCTGCCCGCGGCCGAGCGGGGGCACGTGGTGATCCTCGGTGCCGGCGTGGCGGGTGGGAATGCCGCGGCCATGGCGGCGGCAATCGGTGCGCAGGTCACAGTATTTGATCGGAATCGCGATAAACTGGCGGCGATGCGGGCGCTGGGCGCTAATGTGACCGGGTTGCACCCCTATGCCCACGATATCGATCGTGCGGTCAAGGCGGCGGACCTGCTGATCGGCGCGGTGTTGATCCCCGGGGCTCGGGCGCCGCATCTGGTCTCCGCCGAGCAGGTCAAGCAGATGCAACCGGGCAGTGTGATCATCGATATCTCGGTCGATCAGGGGGGCTGCATCGAGACGACCCGCCCGACCAGTTATGCCGAGCCGACCTTTGTCTGGGAGGGGGTGACCCACTTCGGCGTGACCAATATGCCGGGCGCCGTTCCCCGTAGCGCCTCTCAGGCTCTTTCTGCGGCTTTGACGCCCTATGCCGTCAAACTGGCGGCGGGACATTGGGAAGGGGAACCGGCCCTTGCCGCCGGGGTCAATGTACGTGCCGGCGAGATCATTCATCCGGCGTTGAAATAGCGTGTTCAACGATGGGTAAATATGTATAATTACAATATGTTAGTTAACTTTTCTCTATATCAGGATTAACTTTGGCCCAGGCATCGCAAAAAAAGAGTGAAAGAGTCGCCATTGCCTCGCACCTGCACCGTGGCCTGCGCGAAGGGGCATTGATCCTGGTTGGTACCCTGGCGCTTTATCTGCTGATCTCCCTGGCCTCATACGATACGGGGGATCCGGGTTGGTCCCACAGCAGCGGCAACACCGAGCAGGTCCACAACCTCGGGGGCCGTGCCGGTGCCTGGTTTTCCGATATCTTTCTCTACCTCTTCGGTCTGATGGCCTACCTGTTTCCATTCATGGTCGGTTATGGCGCATGGATGCTCTATCGTGAAGAGCGCGGGGAGGAGGATGGCAGTTATGCGGTTAATCTCACGCTTCGGGGAGTCGGTTTTGTCCTGACCATCGCCACCGGCGCGGGTCTTGCCTATCTCCACTTTTTCAACAGCGCACATCTGCCGATGGGCAGCGGGGGTATTCTGGGCAATGCAGTGGGCACCGGGTTGGCCGATGTCTTCAGTTTTCTCGGCGCCACCTTGTTCTTGCTGGCGCTCTTTCTCACCGGCGTCACCCTGTTTACAGGGCTGTCCTGGTTGTGGTTGATGGATGTGGTCGGCGCCCGCACACTCGGTTTTGCCGACTGGCTCTTCGACAAGTGGCTGGAGCTGCGTGATCGCATCGCAGCGCGAAAGGCGCGTAGGCAGCGCGAGAAAACCTTCACCCAGGAGAGCAAGAAGGTGGAAAAGCGCAAGCCGCCGAAAATCGAGCCGGTGATCAGCAAGCCCAAATCTCCCAGCGTGCGCGAGCAGAAAGAGAAGCAGGTGCCGCTGTTTGAACCCGACGCGGAGAGCTCCCTGCCGCCTCTCTCTTTGCTGGATGAGCCGAGCGCACCGAAAAATCCGATCTCCACCGAATCGCTGGAGGCGATGTCCCGCCTGGTGGAGATGAAACTCAAAGACTTCGGCATTGAGGCGGAGGTCGAGGCGGTCCATCCGGGGCCGGTGATCACCCGTTTTGAGCTGCAACCGGCTCCCGGGGTTAAGGTGAGTCAGATCTCCAATCTTTCTAAGGACCTGGCCCGCTCTCTCTCCACGACCAGTGTGCGTGTGGTGGAGGTGATCCCGGGCAAGACCACCGTCGGCCTGGAGATCCCCAACGAACATCGGGAGATCGTCCACTTCTCCGAGACCATTCGCTCCAAAGAGTACGAAAGCTCCAAGTCAGCGTTGACCCTGGCCTTGGGCAAGGATATCAGCGGCGAGCCGAGCGTGGCGGACTTGGCCAAGATGCCCCATTTGCTGGTCGCCGGCACCACCGGCTCGGGTAAATCGGTGGCGGTCAATGCGATGATTTTGAGCATCCTCTATAACGCCACCCCAAAAGAGGTGCGCTTTATCATGGTCGACCCGAAGATGCTGGAGCTCTCCATCTACGAGGGGATCCCGCACTTGCTGGCGCCGGTGGTCACCGACATGAAGGATGCCTCCAATGCCCTGCGCTGGTGCGTGGCCGAGATGGAGCGGCGCTACAAGCTGATGGCGGCGATGGGGGTGCGGAACACTGCCGGATACAATAAAAAGATTAGGGAGGCTATTGACGCCGGGCAACCGATCAAAGACCCGACCTGGCAGCCGCTGGTTCCCGATGACCCGGAGCAGGAGGCGCTGCGCCCGGATCTGGAACCGCTGCCGTTTATCGTGGTCGTAGTGGATGAGCTCGCCGATATGATGATGGTGGTCGGCAAGAAGGTCGAGGAGCTGATCGCCCGCCTGGCGCAGAAGGCCCGCGCCGCCGGGATTCACCTGATTCTGGCGACCCAACGGCCTTCCGTGGATGTGTTGACCGGCCTTATCAAGGCCAACATCCCCACCCGTATCGCCTTCCAGGTCTCATCCCGCATCGACTCGCGGACTATCCTGGATCAGATGGGGGCGGAGACCCTGCTCGGTCACGGTGACATGCTCTACCTGCCGCCCGGCCACGGCGTGCCGATTCGCCTGCATGGCGCCTTTGTCGACGACCATGAGGTGCACAATGTGGTCGAAAACCTGAAAAAGCGGGGTGAGCCTGATTATCTTGATGAGATTATCAACGGCATGGAAGAGAGCAGTGGCCCGCTGTTCCCCGGGGATACCGATGGGGCCGCCAAAGGCGATGAAGTGGACCCGCTTTACGATGAGGCGATCAAGATCGTTACCGAAAGCCGGCGGGCCTCGGTCTCAGGCATCCAGCGTCGGCTCAAAATCGGTTACAACCGAGCCGCGCGTATGGTTGAAGATATGGAGGCCGCCGGTGTCGTCAGTGCGCTGCAACCCAACGGTTCCCGCGAGGTACTGGCACCTCCACCACCGAAGGATTAGAACGTAAATGATCAAGAAACTGTTAGGACTCTTTTTCTCACTGCTGTTGCTCAGCGGGTCGGCCTATGCCGGTGAAGGGCAACAACGGCTCGAACGGTTTTTGGACGGGCTTGATACCATGCAGGCGGACTTTATCCAGACGCTGACCAATGCTCGTGGTGAGCTGATGGAAGAGAGTCGCGGCAAACTCTGGCTCTCACGCCCGGGAAAATTCCGTCTCCACTATACCAACCCCTATGAGCAGCTCTATGTGGCCGACGGGCGCAATATTTGGATGTATGATCGCGACCTGGAGCAGGTCACGGTTAAACCGCAGGGCGATGCCTTGGGCAGTACTCCGGCGATGCTGCTAAGCAGTGAGGTGCCGATGGAGGAGAACTTCCTCATCGAGGAAGAGGGCTTCCACGAAGGTTTCCAGTGGCTGCGCCTCAAGCCGAAGGCGGCTGACAGTAATTTCGACTATGTGCGCCTGGCCATGGAGGGCGATGTGTTGCGCGCTATGGAGATGGTGGATGGTTTCGGCCAGACCACCCGTCTCTATTTCGATACGGTTAACCGCAATCCCTCGTTGAACAGTGAACGCTTTACCTTTGAGCCGCCCCCCGGCGTGGATGTGATCGGCGAGGAAGAGTGAGCGATCTGTTCGATGCACAGGACGGGGGGCAGAGTGAGGCGTTGAGGCCGCTGGCCGATCGCATGCGCCCCCGTACCCCCGGAGAGTTTTTCGGCCAGCAACACCTGCTCGGTGAGGGCAAGCCACTCCGACAGGCCATAGAGAGCGGCAACCTGCACTCGATGATCTTCTGGGGGCCGCCCGGCACCGGCAAGACCACTCTGGCGCGGATGATCGCCGGCCATGGGGAAGCGCAGTTTCTGACCATCTCCGCCGTCCTCTCCGGGGTTAAAGAGATCCGCGCCGCCGTTGAGCAGGCCCGTCAGGCGAGGGCGATGGGGCAGGCTACGGTGCTTTTCGTCGATGAGGTGCACCGTTTTAATAAATCTCAACAGGATGCCTTCCTGCCGCATATCGAGGATGGCACCTTTACCTTTATCGGCGCCACCACCGAGAACCCTTCCTTTGAACTGAATAACGCGTTGCTCTCCCGCGCCCGGGTCTATGTGCTGAAGAGCCTGGATGCGGATGATATCGACACCATTCTGCAACGCGCCCTCGAGGACAGTGAACGGGGTCTGGGAGAGCGGCCGATCGCGTTGCCGGAGAAGCTGCGCCATCGCATCGCCGAAGTGGCCGATGGCGATGCCCGACGCGCGCTGAACCTGCTGGAGATCGCCGCCGACCTGGCGGAACACGTGGATGGGCGTGAGGTGATCAGTGAGGCGACCCTAAACGAAGTGCTGGCCGGCGGCGTCCGTCGTTTCGATAAGGGGGGCGAGGCCTTCTACGATCAGATCTCCGCCCTGCACAAATCGGTGCGCGGCTCGGACCCGGACGCCGGTCTTTACTGGTTTACCCGGATGATCGACGGCGGGGTCGACCCGCTCTATGTGGCGAGGCGTGTGGTACGCATGGCCTCGGAGGATATCGGCAATGCCGATCCGCGTGGGCTGCAGCTGGCCCTCAATGCCTGGGATGTGCAGGACCGGCTCGGTTCACCCGAGGGGGAGCTGGCCATTGCCCAGGCGGTGGTTTATCTGGCCTGCGCCCCCAAGAGCAATGCGGTCTACATGGCCTATAACAGCGCCATGGCCGATGCCCGTTCAGGCGGTTCGCTGGAGGTGCCGGTTCACCTGCGTAACGCCCCGACAAAGCTGATGAAGGAGCTGGGCTACGGGCGTGAATATCGCTATGCCCATGACGAGCCCGAAGCCTATGCCGCCGGCGAGACCTATTTCCCGGAAGAGATGACGCCTCGGCACTACTATCAGCCGGTACCGCGAGGCTTGGAGAGGAAGATCGGGGAAAAGCTCGATTATCTTCGGGAACTGGATCGGCGATATGAGGAGGGAAGCGGCGAAAAGAGTCACGGGGACGAGTAAAACCGTATCAGCGATTTCCCTTTTCTGTTAATCAGGCATTGGCACCTGCTGTGCCAGCTTGAGTTCTTCCGTCCGGGTCAGTTTTATCTGCCCACGCTGTTCTTCCACCAGTTCTTTGTCATACCGCTTTGCCTCCAGTAGGGCAAACAGCGCATCTTCACGGCCTGTCTTTTTATAGTAGAGGTAGGCAAGGTAGTAGCCTTCGGCAATGTTGCGGCGATCGTTCCGGGTCAGCTCCTCCGGGCTGCCCTGCAGGCCGGGAAGGGTGATTGTCCTGCCTACGAGCAGATAGTCCGGGTTGTCGATAATGGCGGTGTTGGCCTGGTAGATGTGAGGCCATAGCAGCGGATCGTGATAGTGGTTTCCTGCCAGCCGCCAGAGGCTCTCGCCGTTGGCTATCGTATGCGTCCGCTCGCGAAAAAAGTCTTCGGCAGGCCTGGCTGAGTCTGAAGTACCGGAAGCGGTAGCGCTTTCGGCTGTTTTGTTTGTGCTTGCAGGGGCGCTGCCGGCCATCTCCGTAGCAGTCCGGGTAGGAACGGCACGATCTGTCCGGGTGGGCGCCGCGTTTTTGGCGGTTGCATTAACCCTGTCTTGAATATCGGCCGGAACCGGTTCATCTTCTATCTCTGCTGCCGGCTGCTCTGCTGTAACCCCGCTGTTTGAGGTGCCCGGTACCGGGCTGTTCTCTTCCGGGTTGATTGCAATCATATCGGTGGCGGCGGGCTCATCCATCGGGGGGACTTCGTTCATCAGAAGCCCTACGCCTATCACGGCGATAACGATTATTAGCGCAGCTGCAAGAAAACGGTAATTTCTTGCGCTTGAAGTGATATCGCCAGGATGAGTCTCTGTCTGAGCAGAGACAGTCTGCTGTTCGCTACGAGCCCTGTTTTCAAGTGCAATATCTGACCCTTGCCGGATTGATTCGTCTTGCCGGTCTTCGGCCTGCATCGCCAGGGATTTGCTCACCGCCTCCTGCGGTTTTGGTGTTCTCGGTTCAACCGGTTTGCGCTCACTTTCAGAATTCTGTTTTGAGGTGGGCTGGGTATCTATTGTAACCAACCTTTCCGGTGCGGATGCCTGCGGTTCCGGCTGCTCTGTTGTTTCGGGGCGCGGGTCGGGTTGCACGGAAGGGGCAAGGGAGGCATCGATATGCGGTACGCTTGCCGTTGCTTGTCGTCCGGATTGACGTGCTTCACTTTGTGCCGAGAGGGTGGTTGCCTTGGCGGTTTGAGTGTGCGCGTCATCAGAAACGGGGCGTGCGGACTCCGTCGGTACAGGAGGGCGGTGTATCGGCTGGATTAGATCACGCAGTGCCTTGCATGGGGTAAAGATGACCCGGTGACGGGCCGGTATGGTGATGCTTTCGCCGGTTTGCGGGTTAATGCCCCGGCGGGCAGCCACTGGCTTTAGACGGAAGGTGCCGAAATTACTGACCTTGACGACCTTGTCACGAATCAGGCCCTCACGAATCACCTCCAGGATCTCCCTTGCGGCCTGTTTGACCAGAGGCATGGGCAGTGACTGGGAGCGCGCCATATCATCAAGCAGGGGCTGGCCGTAGACTTTACTCATCGGCTACTCCCTCACTGATGTCGTTTCGCAGTTTCTTCGCCGCTTTGAAGTTTAGCTTTGAGTGTGCCGGGATCAGGCACAGAGATTTTTTTGCCGGGACGTATGAGTGCTTCGCGGCAACCTCTTTAACACTAAAGGTGCCGAAATTTCGCAGTACGACGGTGTTTTTACGGTCCAGCTGATGCTTAATGGCGTCCACATAGGCATCCAGCAGGGTGCGCGCCTTTTTCTGGCTGACCCCAAGCCGTGTGGCCAACGCCTTTGTCAGTTCTGCATTTGTCATGGATTTACCGTACCGCCTTCCTTTCTGTTACGTCCTTGTTTGAGAACAGTACTATTATCTACCCCCACAGCGGGCAGCTGGGTGGGAACAGGCGAGAGAGAAATATCGTACTACAAGTTATATGGTTATTAAATGATGTCAGTCACCAGCATTGTGCGGCCTTTGCAGCGATAGACCATCGCATTATGATCTATGACGTGCTACAGATAATCAATGACTTACATCACATACCTGGTTGATCGTACATTCACTGCAATGCAGATAACGACGACAAAGATGCCGCCAACTCAGGTAGAATAGGCGCAATGGCACTGTTGAATACGCATTAGTGATGGGACAAACACTGGCAATCGCAGCCGGCGGCGCTCTGGGGGCGTTGTTGCGCTTTTGGGGCTCGAACTGGGTATACAGCCTGTTGGGGAAGGGATTTCCCTATGGCACGCTGGCAGTGAATGTCGCCGGGTCGCTGGCGATGGGCGTCTGCTATATCTGGCTGGTCGAGCGAACAACACTGGCTCCCGAGTGGCGGGCCCTGGTGATGGTGGGCTTTCTTGGCGCCTTTACCACATTTTCCACCTTTTCCATCGAGACGGTGAATCTGCTCGAAGGCGGCGCCTTCTACAAGGCGCTGCTAAACATTTTGATGAGCGTTACGCTTTGTGTTGCGGCCGCCTGGTTGGGAATGGCCGTCGGGAGACAGTTATGAAACAGACCGAGGTGACGGTGGTGCGGCTCTACCTCAATGAAGGGGAAACGCAACTGGAAAATCTGTTAAAGCGGCTGCACGACTGGGAGAAGGTAAAGGGTGTGAGTGTATTTCGGGGGATCGCCGGTTTTGGCGACTCCGGCGAGATACACACCAGCAAATTCATCGATTTGGCTCAGGAGTTGCCTCTGGTGGTGGAGTTTTTCGATACACCCGATAAGGTCTCCGCTATCATGGAACACATCGCCACGTCAGTAAAACCGGGCCACATGTTGAGCTGGTCGGCCCGGGTGAACGAAGTCGAATAACCATACCAATCAGGATTATAAGGATAAGTTTGTTATGTTAGACCCCCGTCTGTTCCGCGGCGATCTCGAGCAGACCGCCGCCCAACTGGCACGCCGTGGATTTGAGTTGGATGTCGAGGCCATCGCCAGGCTGGAGGCTGAGCGTAAAGAGATTCAGGTCCGGACCCAGGAGTTGCAGAGTGAGCGCAATCAACGCTCCAAGGCGATCGGACAGGCCAAAGCCAAAGGTGAGGATATCCAGCCGCTGCTGAATGCCGTCTCGGATCTGGGAGACAAGCTCAAACAGGCCGAGGAGCGGCTCTCGGGGATCCAACAGGAATTGGGCACCATTTTGATGGGGGTGCCCAACATCCCCGATGAGAGCGTGCCGGAAGGAAAGGGCGAAGAGGATAATGTCGAAATCCGCCGTTGGGGCGAGCCGCGGGCGTTCGACTTTGAACCATTGGATCATGTCGACATCGGTCACCGTCTGGGCGGTCTGGATTTTGATACGGCGGCCAAGCTCACCGGCTCTCGCTTTGCCGTGATGAACGGTCAGGTAGCCCGCCTGCATCGTGCGCTGATTCAGTTCATGCTGGACCTGCATACCACCGAGCATGGTTATCAGGAGACCTATGTTCCCTATATTGTCAATGCCGATTCACTCCAGGGCACCGGCCAGCTGCCCAAATTCGAGGAGGATCTGTTTGCCCTGGAAGGCGAGCACGACTACTACTTAATTCCCACCGCCGAGGTGCCGCTGACCAACATGGTGCGGGATGAGATTCTCGATGCCGATCGCCTGCCACTTTGTTTTGCCGCTCACACCCCCTGTTTTCGCAGTGAGGCGGGCTCCTACGGCAAGGATACCCGCGGTATGATCCGCCAGCACCAGTTCGAAAAGGTCGAACTGGTGCAGATTGTCCATTCGGAAAAATCCTTCGAGGCGCTGGAGGCGCTCACCGGTCATGCCGAAGAGGTCTTGAAACGCCTGGGTTTACCGTATCGGCTGATGAATTTGTGTGCCGGGGATATCGGTTTCTCCTCCTGCAAGACCTACGACCTGGAGGTCTGGCTGCCGGGGCAGGGCAAATACCGGGAGATCTCTTCCTGCTCCAACTTCCGGGATTTTCAGGCACGCCGCATGCAGGCGCGCTGGCGCGATCACGAAATGAAAAAGCCGGAGCTGGTGCATACGGTCAACGGTTCCGGTTTGGCGGTAGGGCGTACATTGGTGGCGATACTGGAGAATTATCAGCAGGCGGACGGGACGGTGACGGTTCCGGAGGCGCTGCAGCCGTATATGGCCGGGATCAAGGCGCTCAGGCCCGGAGAGATTTGAAATCTAATTTGCGAAAAGGCGGGGTTTCCCCGCCTTTTTTCATTGTTTAATACTTGAGGAAAGCCTTCGCTCCGCCTTTCATAAAGTAGTAGCTGGATATACCTTGCGCCTCCAGGTAGTACTGTAACCAGCGAACTTGTTTGCCCACCGCGTCATAGATCAGCAGGGTCTTGTTTTCCTGTTTGGCCTGATCCACGTATGTCTTTAGACTGTTGTTATCCAGCGGTACCGAGTGCTGTTTCATTGGAAACAGACTGATGGCGGCTTTTTGCAGGTTATCGCGAATATCCAGAACAATGCTGTTCTGGTGGACAAGCCGGCCGAAGGCTTCCGGTTCCAGCATGTGCGCTGCCAGCTTCTCCTTGTCCAGCAAATCAGATGGGTTTACCGGTGTTTGTCCTAGCAAGACGGCTTCATCGGGATATGCCTTGGTCCAGTCGAAAATGCCCGCGTCGAAGACAATGACATTTGCGATCCGTTCCCGCATTGCCTTCTGCGTGGCCTTGTAGGATTTTTTGCAGGTATGACCATTGCAGTAGAAGACGAACGGTTTATCGGTATCGGCACGAAGCTGTTTAAGTTTTTCCTCAAACTCTCTGTCATTCAGGGCAAGGTGCTTGGAGCCCTTGATATGAAGGGTTTCATATTCATAGCTACTGCGAACATCAAAGACCACCACTTCGTCCAGTCGGTTGTAGAGTTCCTCAAGTTCGATAGGGCTGACTTTCGGGTAGAGTGAACGGACGGGGAACTCTTCATCTGATTTAACGGTGGTACTGATAAGCAGCAACATCGGAACAAGTATCAGAATCAAACTATAGGTTCGTTTCATTGTTGTCCTTTTGCTTATTGAAAGAGGGGGACAGTAGTGTAGTGGCCTTGCAGTCCCGATATGTGACCGTGATCGCATTTTTTATCTTATCGTGGGGGAATTGTATTATTTTCCCCCGGTCGCGTCATGTGAGCTGTCAGGTATTGCTTCTGTAAGTCGATGGCCCCATATCTGTGCCAGTTAATGGTATCAGTCATGCAAATTCGCGCTTTGACTAGGTTACAGACTGTGAAACGGGTACACTATTCGGCCCTTGCGCCGCTGATGGCGTTATTGTGAGTAAGCGAGACCGATGGATTTTTTACCGATTTTTATGAATATTCGCGGCCGACGCACCCTCGTTGTAGGGGGAGGCGAGGTGGCCGCCCGAAAGGCCGCCCTGCTGAAGCAGGCCGGCGCCGAGATTAACCTCGTCAGCCCTGAGCTGCTGGGCAACCTCAAGGATATGCATGCCGAGGGGCAAATTCATTTCCGTCAGGGGAGCTTCGAGGAGAGCGACCTGGAGGGCGTTTCTCTGGTGATCGCCGCCACGGACGATGAGGCGGTTAACCGGCAGGTATCCGAATTGGCCCGTGCCAGACAGTTGCCGGTGAATGTGGTGGATAACCCGGAGCTGTGCACCTTTATCTTGCCTTCGATCATCGATCGCTCCCCGGTGCAGATCGCGGTTTCCACCGGCGGATCCTCACCGGTCCTGGCGCGTCTGCTTCGGGCACGGCTGGAATCAGCCATTCCCTCCACATACGGGCGTCTGGCCTCGCTGGTCGAACGTTTCCGCGACAAGGTGAAGGCGCGCTTCACCAACGTCAATGCCCGGCGTAAGTTCTGGGAGGATGTGCTTCAGGGCAAGATAGCCGAGTTGGTCTTCTCCGGTAAGGACGAAGCGGCCGAAGCGGAACTGAGCAAGGCCGTGGAGCAGGGCATAGAGCGCGATGCCGGTGAGGTCTATCTCGTCGGCGGTGGTCCCGGCGATCCGGACCTTCTGACCTTCCGGGCCCTGCGGCTGATGCAGCAGGCCGATGTGATTGTCTATGATCGCCTGATCTCCAAGGAGATCCTGGAGTTGACCCGGCGCGATGCCCATCGCATCTATGTGGGGAAAGAGCGGGATAATCACTCCGTACCCCAGGATCAGATCAATCAGCTGCTGGTTGACCTGGCCAAGGAGGGCAAGCGCGTCTGTCGCCTCAAGGGCGGCGACCCGTTTGTCTTCGGCCGCGGCGGCGAGGAGATCGAGACCCTTACCGCCAACGGGGTCAATTTCCAGGTGGTCCCGGGGATCACCGCGGCCCTGGGCAGTTCCGCCTATGCCGGGATTCCGCTGACCCACCGCGATTATTCCCAGGCCGCCGTTTTTGTCACCGGTCACCTCAAGGACGGCACGATGAACCTCAACTGGAAGGGGCTGGCCCAACCCAATCAGACCATCGTCTTCTATATGGGGCTGAAGGGCTTGCCGGTGATCTGTGAAAAGCTGATGGAGCATGGCCTTCCCGCCGACCTGCCGATTGCGATGGTGCAGCAGGCGACCACACCGCGGCAGCGGGTCTTTACCGGTACCCTGGGTACCATGCCCGAGCTGATCGCCAATGAAGAGATCAAGCCGCCGACGCTGATTATCGTGGGCAATGTGGTCAAACTGCACGACAAGCTCAACTGGTACCGTTCAGAGTTGATGATCGAAAAGGGCGAGCACTAGACTCAAAGCCACAGAGAGCACAGAGTTCACGGAGGTAAAACCGGTACTCTGTGAACCCTGTGCCCTCTGTGGCGAAAACGGGTGCTTTTGAATCAAAGGCACTCTGTCGCTTGATCAGCCGGAGTGAATAGTGAGTACTCTGAGCAGCTTTTTTCTCAGTGACCTCTGTACCCCCCTGTGGCAGGTGGTTTCTGCCTCAGGCCTCGGGACGGCGCTGGTCGTCGCGAATCTTGCTGGCGAGGATCTCATCGGCATCGTCGATGTCGACCTGGTTGCCCTCGGCATCGTAGAGGGGCTGTTCGAAGTCATTCCAGCCGCGAATGCCGGTCTTGAGGGAAATGACATGTTTGAAGCCCATGCGCTGCATGGTCTGTGCGGCCAGTACGCTGCGGTTGCCGGAGCGGCAGATCACGATGATCTCGCGCTCGCGACCGCCGGCCAGCTCGGGTTCGGTCTCGTCGTAATCCCAGTCACAGGCGGACTCCAGGATGCCTCGAGGCACGTTGATAGACCCTTTGATATGAAGGGCGTCGAACTCGGCGGGCTCGCGGACATCTAACAGAATCAGATCGTCTTTTTCCTGGAGCTCTTCCTCCAGATCCCAGGGAAACAGCTCCTCGACTTCGGGAAGGGCTTCGGCAATAAGATCGTTAAAGTGTTTCATTCGTGAATAGACCTTTTAAAAGAAAGGTTATTAGGCGATTTGAATTGTAAAGGACGGGCATCTTACCGGGATCGCCCGTTGAGCTCAAAATCAATCACCCCGATTTGTTATTATTGGGGTGGCATATTCAGCTTTAAAGCAAGGTGCATATCGTGGAAAGTTATATCTCCGCTGAGCAATTGAAAAAGGGTGAGGACGTTGTCTCCGACGGCCCCGGATGTGAAGACAAGGAGCCCTATGTATTAATGGTGTTGGGCGACAGCATGGAGCCCGAATTTAATGAGGGTGATGTGGTCGTGATCGAACCCGGTACCCACTATCGTGACGGCTCCTATGTCATCGCCTACCACAACGAGGAATATATTTTCAGACAGTTGCGTGTGATAAACGATCGTTTCTATCTCACACCGCTTAATCCGAACTACGTCACTGAACAGTTAAGCGGCCCGGAGGCGAT
The DNA here is from genome assembly GCA_046484535.1 of Pseudomonadota bacterium. Classification (GTDB taxonomy): domain Bacteria; phylum Pseudomonadota; class Gammaproteobacteria; order Thiohalomonadales; family Thiohalomonadaceae; genus JAPHTQ01. Next base: position 21,899 of record JAWOIT010000109.1, read on the forward strand.
TAAAGGGGTCATTACCCAGAAGAAGACGCCCGGGAATCGGCATAATCGCAAGAACTATGTTTAAACCGTGCATGGCACAAATGCATGTCGAGTCTCCTCAGCATTGAAACAGTGAGAGAGAGAACGACACCGAGTCGCTTTGTTGATTAACCTTAATCATGGGCGTCTTCATTTTGCCCTGAGATCAAAACAGCTTTTACAGAAGGTGTGATGAAAGGGGAAGAAGTACCGGCATTTGTGAAGGGTAAGGGCGGCAGCTATGCACTGCTGTTTTATTGTCCAGCCGACAGTACTGTACCGGTGGGGCGTCTGGGTCAACTCTCTCTTATTCCGGGCTATTATGTCTACTGCGGCAGCGCGTTCGGCCCGGGAGGCGTGAAAAGCCGAACCGATCACCATCGCAAAATCAGCCGGCGACCCCACTGGCACATCGACTATCTTCGGCCTTCCCTCCAACTGCTGGAGATTTGGTATAGCCTTGACCGGCAAAACCGTGAACATCAGTGGGCGGAGCAGCTGGGGCGACTGCGGGGCGCCACAGCGCCGTTTACCGGTTTCGGTTCAACTGATTGCTTATGTCCGACCCATTTTCTTAGACTCGGCTATAAACCGTCTTTTGCCGGTTTCCGGCGTAGAGTGCGTGCAGCCGACCCCGCGCACCTGCCGTTCTACCATATAACGATTAGCCGTGATGGAGGGGGGCGGTCGGAGTGAGCGCCCCGGAGTTCTATTCGGCTTCCGGGACGACGGTGGTCAACCCCATCAACTCCCACATTTGCATTCCTCCCCTGTAGTAATAAAGTTTCTCGGGCGGGAAACCCAGTTCCAATAGTCCCTTGATTGCGTGTGGAGACTGTCCGCACCAGGGGCCATTACACCAGAACATCAAGTCGGGTGACTCGCTGTAGTCCCAAAAACCGCTGCGTTGCGTGCTTATTCCGGCGGTCTTTAAGGTTTTGTCCCAGGTGTGTTCCACAAAACCCACCTGGCCGCGCCGCTTGGCACTGATCTTTTTCATCGGCCCGTTAAGCGCCGGGTCGCTGGGTTTGCGCTCAAACTCGGTGAAAGGGATATTGATGGAGCCGGGAATCGTGCCCTTTTCGTGCCAGGAAGGCAGGCGGGCGTCGATGAGCAGACCGGTACCGCTGTTTACCTTGTCCCGCATGAACTGGAAAACTTCAACTTCGCCCACGGTCGTGACACCCTCGGCCACATGATAGGGTTGGGGGCAGAAGGGTGGGCATTTGCGAGAGGTCTTGGCCCAGGCATCGTCCAGGGTGTGAGTCTGATCTTGGTTTCGTTTAACCTCTATGCTCTTTCCCTGGTGCTTGACCTCAAGGGTATTGATCTCCGGGGTGAGCTTTACCTGGAGTTCTTCACCAAGAACAGGCTGGTGGAGGGTGATCATGGCGCCGAATGACAAGATAGCGAGGGTCGTGCTCAACTTCATGGTAAATGCTTTCCTTTATTATGCTTTTGTCGGTAATTCACTCTTTCAGGCGTGATTTAATGGAATTACGAATACTTTCGATATCGTTCGCATTCTTGTATTCGTGATAGACGTCCTGCTGTTTACTTGCATCCAGTGTGGAGTAGAACAGGTAGCTACCATAGAAGTTTTTCTCAAGTTGGCTTTCAAACTCTTTTTTGCCGAGACCGGCCTCAATATACTCGCTGTCCAGTTGCCGGTCCTTCTCAGCCCATTTTTCATCTTGTGTCGCTGATGGGGCCGTTGTCTCTTCGTCGCCCGTTCGTGCCGCTTCAGCCTCAAGTTCCAGTAGATAGCTTGTGGAGGCATTGGATACCGGGGTGAGATAGAACATGACACCGGCAAGGGCGGCTAGCTTGATAGTCATTCTTGTTTTGTGTCGTTGTTTATTGGTATTCATTGGCCCCTCTTCTCACAAGCGTTGTCACTGAACCCTCATAAGTCCAGTCCCTTGACGGTTATTGCCGAACCCTTGGTTATTATTGAAGTTATCTATTGCTGTATAATTATTGTGGTTATTCTACCTGATTGATTTCAATAGACAAGAAGTATGCCATATGTTTCGCGATTGTTACATTGTGCCGTTTCCAGAGTTGAAACGTTTCAGCAAATTTTCAACCAAGCCGATCCGATCATCGAGTTCAAGAAGAGGGGTGATGACCTTAAGCCTCTCCTGGCCGTCCAGTTGGAATTGATCAGGATGCTGCTGCAAGAGAGTGATGAGTTGCATTGGATCGATATTCGGCTCTTTGTTAAAGCTGATGCGTCCCCCTTTGTCACCCAGTTCGATCTTGTTAATACCGAAGGGGGTGGCTTTAAGCTTTAGTGTGGTAAGGGTAAAGAGGTTCTTTACCGGATCGGGTAGCAGACCGAAACGGTCAATCATCTCCACTTGCAATTCCTTCAGCTCGTCGACGGAGTCGGCGTTTGCGATACGTTTATACAGCTGTAGTCGGCTGTGTACATCAGGCAGGTAACTGTCAGGAATGAGGGCGGGGATGCCCAGGTCCACTTCGGTTCCATGGAGCAGGGGTCTGTCTAACTCCGGCTCATGTCCCTCTTTGAGCGCCTGGACCGCCCGCTCCAGCAGTTCGCTATAGAGGGTGAAGCCGATTTCATGCATCTGTCCGCTCTGCTCCTCGCCGAGCAGTTCACCGGCTCCGCGGATCTCCAGGTCATGGGTGGCGAGGGTAAAGCCCGTACCCAGTTCTTCGATGGACTCGATCGCTTCCAGCCGCTTGATCGCATCCTTGGTCATACTGCGCTTGGGTGGTACCAGCAGGTAGGCGTAAGCCCGATGATGGGAACGACCGACCCGCCCGCGCAGTTGATAGAGCTGCGCCAGGCCAAGGCGATCGGCGCGGTTCATAATGATGGTATTGGCGCTGGGAATATCGATGCCGGTTTCAATGATTGTGGTACAGACCAGAATATTGAAGCGCTGGTGGTAGAAATCGCTCATCACCCGTTCCAGTTCCCGTTCCGGCATCTGGCCGTGGGCGATACCCAGGTTCGCCTCCGGCAGCAACTCCTCAAGCTCACGGCCGACTTTCTCTATGCTTTCCACCTCATTGTGCAGGAAGTAGACTTGGCCGCCGCGTTTGATCTCACGAAGACAGGCCTCTTTGATAAGTTCCGGGTTCCATTCATGAACAAAGGTCTTCACTGCCAGCCTGCGCGCAGGCGGGGAGGCGATGATCGATAACTCGCGGATACCCCCCATCGCCATGTTCAGGGTGCGGGGAATGGGTGTGGCGGTGAGGGTCAGTACGTCGACCTCGGCGCGCAGAGATTTGAAGCGCTCCTTCTGGCGCACACCGAAACGGTGTTCCTCATCGATGATCACCATCCCCAGTCGCTTATAACGAATGCCCTCCTGCAGCAGCTTGTGGGTACCGATGATGATATCTACAGCACCTTCCTCCAGCCCTTTGAGAACCTGTTGCTGTTCCTTGTTGGAGCGGAAGCGGGAGAGCGATTCGACGCGCACCGGCCAGTCGGCAAAACGGTCGCGGAAATTCTGGGCGTGCTGCTCTGCCAGCAAGGTGGTGGGAACCAGTACCGCTACCTGTCTGCCTCCCATTACCGCGACAAAGGCGGCGCGCATAGCGACCTCGGTTTTACCGAAGCCCACATCGCCGCAGATGAGACGATCCATCGGCTGTTCCGCACGCATATCAGCCATAACCGCATCGATGGCTTCTTGCTGATCCGGGGTTTCCTCAAAGGGAAAGGCGGCGGCAAAAGCGCTATATTGGGCATCGTCAATGTGATAGCGGTGGCCTTGACGAGCCGCGCGTTTGGCATAGATTTCCAGCAACTCGGCGGCGGCATCACGTATTTTTTCACTGGCTTTTCGTTTGGCCTTCTCCCACTGCCCGCTGCCGAGTTTGTGTAAGGGGATGTTTTCGCTCGTGGCGCCGCTGTAGCGGCTGATAAGGTGGAGTGAGGCGACAGGGACATAAAGTTTGTCGCCACCGGCGTATTCCAGGGTGAGGAACTCCGCCTCGGTATCACCTATATTCAGTTTCTGCAGCCCAAGATAGCGGCCTACGCCATGGTCTTCGTGGACCACCGCCGAGCCGGGTTCCAGTTCGGCCAGGTTGCGTACAACGGCTTCGGGGTCTGCTTTACGCCCCCGACGGCGACGCCGGCGTTGCATGACCCGCTCCCCATAGAGCTGGGTCTCGGCAATGACGGCGATGGCGGGTTCACGCAGCAGCAGACCGTGCTCCAGGGGGGCGACCACGATGCCAAGCGGAGCCTTCTCCTGCAGAAACTCCTGCCAGCTTTCCACCTGGTGAGGTTGGAGGTTGCAGCCCCTTAAGGTCTGTAGCAAGGTCTCCCGCCGTCCCGGGGATTCGGCGGAAAAGAGAATTCTTCCCTTGAATTCGTCGACAAAACGCCGAAGTGCGGCGCTCGGATCCGATGCGCGGGCATCAAGAGTAAGTGCGGGCGGCTGCTCCGTGGCGTAATTGATGCCGTGCCGGCTCTCGTGCAGTTCAAAATGCTGTAACTCGGTGCGAGGGAAGGACTTCAGGTTACTGAAAAGGTCCGGGACGGTGAGAAACAGCGTGGTAGGCGGCAGCGGCGGATGTTCAATATGGTACTTGGCTACCTCAAAGCGTTCCTGGCACTCCCGGTAGAACTGCTCGGCACCTTCATCGACCCCTTCAAGGGTGAACAGCCGGGTGTCGCCCGGCAGGTAATCGAGCACGGTGGCTGTCTCCCTGAAAAACAGGGGAAGGTAGTACTCGATCCCGGGAGGGGCCAATCCGTTGCTGACATCCCTATAGATCAGGCTTTTCTGCGGATCCCCCTCAAAATGGCTGCGGTAGGCCTCGCGGAAGTGTTTGATCGCCTCATCGTGCAGCGGAAACTCCCGGGCGGGCAGCAGACGTATCTGTTCGACTTTCTCTTCGGAGCGCTGGCTGTCCGGGTCAAAGGTTCGGATGCTTTCCACCTCATCGTCGAACAGCTCGATGCGAAATGGATTGCGACTACCCATCGGGTAGAGATCGAGCAGGCTGCCACGCACAGCAAATTCGCCGTGCTCGACCACCTGGGAAACGCAGCGGTAGCCGTTTGTCTCAAGACGCAGGCGCATCTCCTCCAGTTTGAGGGTATCACCAACATCCACCATCAGGCTGCTGCCCTGGATGTAGTCCACCGGTGCGATACGGTGCATCAGGGTGGATATCGGCAGGATGAGAATCCCGCGTTTTAGCCGGGGCAGTTGATAAAGAGTCTCAAGCCGCTCCGAGATGATGTCCTGATAAGGGGAAAAGGTGTCATAGGGAAGAGTTTCCCAGTCTGGAAACCCGAGTATCGGTATATTCTTCTGCCCGCGATTATAAAACCGTAATTCATCTTCCAGTCGGGTAGCGGAAGGCGTGTCGGGGGTGATGACCAGTAAAACTCCTTCCTCAGTGCTTGCCGCCTGACTGATCACCAAGCCGAAGCTGCTGCCATACAGACGCCCCCAGTGGATTTTTCCGCCGGGCCGCTCATTCGGCTGGGGTTGGAGGGGCGACCGGTACTCTGAATTCATGGTTGGACCGCTACTCTTGATTATCAACGAAGCCGCGTATTGTAGGCGGCCTGTCCCTATCAATAAAGCGCTGTTAAAACGTGAATGGGTGGACTATAACTCTTATTAGATTCCTGCTATTGACAGGTATTGACAGTACTATGACCTGTCGTTGAGTATGGCAATTCATTAGCAGTATGTAAGCTAAGGCCAGGTTCCGGGAACCCACAGAATACCGGTACAACTGTACTCTGGCATGACAATTGCATTCTTGTTCGCTCAGCCGATGGCTGAACATTAGCACCATAATCATTCTAAGGAGTCAGTAATATGGCACATGTTGTTATTATAGGGGCCAGTACCGGGGGATTGCCCGCTGCGTACGATACACGCGAGGTTTTGGGCAAAGAGCACGAAATTACCGTCATCTCAGACAAGGAAAACTTCACTTTCGTCCCTTCCAACCCGTGGGTTGCCGTAGGCTGGCGTACCCGTAAGGATATCTCCTTTCCGTTGGAGCCCTACCTAAAGCGCAAGGGGATCAATTTCATTGCCCAGGCCGCCACCGAGATCAAGCCGGATAATAATACCGTTATCGTGGCGGACGGTACCGAAGTCAAGTACGACTACCTGATTTTGGCCACCGGCCCCAAGCTGGTGTTCGATGAGGTCGAGGGGATGGGGCCGGGCACCGGTAATACCGTTTCTGTCTGCACCACCGACCACGCCGAACAGGCTTACGAGAAGTGGCAGCAGTTCGTCGAGGATCCGGGCCACATCGTCGTGGGCGCCGCACCGTTTGCCTCCTGCTTCGGTCCGGCCTATGAGTTTGCTTTTATCATGGATACCGATCTGCGCAAGCGCAAGCTACGCGACCGTGTACCCATGACTTTCGTTACCTCCGAGCCTTACATCGGACACCTCGGCCTGGGTGGTGTGGGAGACTCCAAGGGCATGCTCGAGGCGGAGATGCGCGACCGCCACATCAAGTGGATCACCAACGCCAGGACCACCAAGGTCGAGCCCGGCAAGATGACTGTCGAGGAACTGGACGACAAAGGCGAGGTGAAGAAGACCCACGAGCTGGAGTTCAAGTATTCCATGATGCTGCCGGCATTCAAGGGCGTCGATGCGGTCAATGCCGTGGGCGAGGACTTGGTCAATCCACGTGGCTTCGTCAAGGTTAACGAGTTCCAGCAGAACCCGAAGTGGAAAAACATCTACGGTATCGGCGTAGGCATCGCCATTCCGCCCGTTGAGGCCACTCCTGTTCCCACCGGTACCCCCAAGACCGGTTACATGATCGAGTCCATGGTGCTGGCGACCGCTCACAACATCTCTAATGACATTGCCGGCAAGGCCGCCGATCAGAAGGCGACCTGGAACGCCATCTGCCTGGCGGATATGGGTGATACCGGTGCCGCCTTTGTGGCTATGCCGCAGATCCCGCCCCGCAACGTCTCCTGGATGAAGAAGGGTAAGTGGGTACACATGGCCAAGGTGGCTTTCGAGAAGTACTTCATCAGCAAAATGAAAAAGGGTTCCACCGAACCGGTATTCGAGAAGTACATCCTCAAAGCGTTGGGCATTTTGAAGCTTAAGTAATCATGAGATGAGTGCATGGCCGGTGGGTCTATATTATGGCCCATCGGCTTTTTTGTGTGTCAGACTCACCACTATAATAATTCCAAGGTTTGACATTAACTGACTGACATGCCAGATTGGCATAATAAGACATGTCAGTCATTGTCGGTAAAAAAGTATCAAGCACATTCCTATAGGAGATAGGTATTGTGAATAACAACATAGCCAAACCATCCTGCGAGCAGATTATCAATATCCTTCCCGATCCCTTCGTGGTGATCGATAGGGAATACAAAATCATTGCCGCCAACAGAAATTACCTCAAACACTATGGTTACTCACAATCTGAAGAGGTTGTCGGGCGCCACTGCTATGAGGTGTCCCACCATGTGGATGCGCCCTGCAGCCAACATGGTGAACACTGTCCGCTGGAGACGGTCTTTGAAACCGCCCAGGCGACCCAGGTGATGCACATCCACTATGATCGCAATGGTGGTGAGGAGCACGTGCAGCTTCACTCCAATCCGTTGTTCGATAACAAGGGTGAGGTGCTTTATGTAGGGGAATATATCTATCCGGTAAGCAAGCCGAACGAGGAGTCATTACTTATCGGGCGTTCCCGTAACATGTTGCGCATGACCAGTCTGTTGCAACGTGTCGCCCCAACACAGACCAGTGTCCTTCTGCTGGGGGAGAGCGGTGTCGGTAAGGAGCGTGTGGCCCAGTACCTGCACGAGTATTCAAACCGTTCTGCAATGCCCTTTGTAATCGTCGACTGTGGGACTTTGGGTGAGAACCTGATAGAAAGCGAACTGTTTGGCCACGAAAAGGGGGCCTTTACCGGCGCTAATAGCCGGAAAAAGGGACTGTTTGAGGTGGCGGACGGTGGGACACTGTTTATCGATGAGATTGGGGAGTTGCCTCTTTCGCTGCAAACCAAACTGCTTCGTATTCTTGAGAACGGTACCTTTCGCCGACTGGGTGGGACAGACTATATCAAGGTCAATGTTCGGGTCATCGCAGCGACCAACAAAAATCTCAAAGAGATGTCAAAAAGCGGAGCCTTTCGACAGGATCTCTACTACAGGCTGTCTGCTTTTCCGGTGAGTATCCCGGCCCTGCGCGAACGCCCGGATGACATTCCCGCCCTGGCAGAACATTTCCTGGCTCGCATCGAGGAGGGTGATCGCTTTATTCCCTTGCCGCCGGATGTGATCGAAACACTACTGGAACATCACTATCCGGGTAATGTCAGGGAGTTGCGAAATATCATCGAGCGGGCGGCGATTCTTGCCTATGGTGAGGAGATCATGCGCCCTGAGCATATTGTGTTCGAATCGGTGGGTAGTACAGGGGATGGAATGGGACAAGGCAACCCGGCCCAATCCGAAATGCATCTTGAGCGAGGGCACAATAACCTGATCAAAAGGCGTCATGGCAGGTTGAATGAGGAGGCGGTCCTTCGCGCCCTTGAGCACTGTGGGGGGCACCGGGCGAAAGCGGCTCAGCAACTTGGTGTGAGTGAACGAACCCTCTACCGTTATGTTCAGCGCCTGAGAGAGACGGTGGCGGAGTAACTCCCTTCGCTTTGCTCAAGTCCAACGTGAATGGATTGCTGTGCCTCAGACAGAGAAGAGTCTGTCTGCCTTTCCAAGAAGCTCGACACACTTTCCGGTAGTTGGTTTGATTACCGATTTTTCGTCATTAACTATTCCCCCATCCAATAAAATATTCTCACCGCGAAGGCGCAGAGGTGAGAAGTTATGGGAGTGGGACGCCCAACCTCTTTGCGCCTTTGCGGTGAGAATATTTTTTGTGGGGAGCAAGCAGTTACGCTTATAGAGTGAATTAGCTGGTGGGGTTTTGTCTGGAATGGGTTGACCATCTACAGGTGACATAAAAAATGCCGGTCAGTTTTCACTGACCGGCATCGTTACTAACAGCTGTTACTACCGCTGTAGCTTGTCAGTAGATTAGGGCTTGAAGGTGGTCAGACCCAATACTTCCCAATCCTGCATGCCGCCACGGTACCACTTGAGCTTGTCGGCAGGATAACCCTCGCCCAGCAGACCTGCGATACCCAGCGGAGACTGACCGCACCACATGCCATTACAGAACAGGTAGAGGGTCTTGGCGTTGCTGAAGTCCCAGCCATTGGCGGTCTCTTTAGCACCGAATTTTTCCAGCGACTCTGCGATGGAGAGGTCATCGGCGCCCTTCTTGCGGTTGATCTTGGTAAACGGTACATTGACCGAACCGGGAATGGAACCGCGGGCATGCCAGTCAGGAGTTCGGTTATCGACCACCATGATGGTGTTGTCACCATTGGCCATCTTCTCCAGGGCGGCAATAACCTCCAATTCAGCCACAGTCTCGACACCTTTGCCCAGGGAGACAGGTTTGATGCAGAACGGCGGGCACTTGCGCGAGGTCTGCTGGAAGGCCGGGTTGATCAGGTTGTCCTGATCCTGATTGCGCATCAGTTTGACCTTCTCCCCCTTGTGCATCACGGTGGCGCCGGCCATGTCAGGGGTGATTTTGACGGTAACGTCCTGCTTGTCGCCGGCAGTTGACGCACAACCGACCAGAGTGCTCAGGGCGGCGGCGGTGAACAGGATGCCCAGAGTGCGTGTAAACCTTTTTTTCATCATTAGTAAATCCTCCAGTTATCGCTCTTTATTTTGGCTTATTTAACAGTGCTCAGGCCGAGAATTTCCCAGCTCTGCATACCGCCGCGATACCACTTAATCTTTTCAGCCGGATAACCTTCGGCAAGCAGACCGTCGATCCCGGCGGGGGACTGGCCGCACCACATGCCGTTACAGAAGAAAACAGCCGTTTTGGCATTGCTGAAATCCCAGCCGTTACCGGTCTCTTTGGCGCCCAATGTCTCCAGGGTCTCGGCGATGGTCAGTGCATCGGCACCCTTGGCGCGGCTCATTTTGGTGAAGGGGATGTTGATAGCGCCGGGAATAGTGCCACGCTTGACCCAGTCAGGGGTGCGATTATCGACCAGGATGATGGAGTCATCACCATTGCTCATTTTCACCGCGTAGTCGATCACTTCAAGCTCACCGACGGTCTCGACGCCGTGACCAAGAGAGAAGGGCTTGATGCAGAAAGGAGGGCACTTACGTGAGGTCTTGGCGAACGCGGGATTGACGGTGTTCTTCTGATCCTGGTTTCGCATGATGTGGACTTTTTTACCCTCATGCTTCACCTCGGCCTTGGTCATATCCGGGGTGATCTTTACAGCGAGATCTTCTGCCGATACTGCTGAGGCGGTCATGGTCAGGCATGCCACTAAGGCGCTGGAAGAAATAATTTTTCTAATTTGCATTACCAG
>JAWOIT010000080.1:0-9898 GCA_046484535.1 Pseudomonadota bacterium
GGAGTTTTGCCTGGCAAAGGCCGAGCGCCGGTGTGCAGACGATTCAGGTACGCACCGTGGATGGGGAAGGCCGGGTTCAGACGGCCGAGCGCAGTCGCAGGTTCCCTGACGGGGCGACCGGCCACCATGAAATTCAGGTGGAGGTAGGCTGAGTGTCGCCGTGCTAAGTACGCATGGCGTGATTTTACGTCTATAACTTACCGGTAAAGGGTGTATTCAATCCGCTGCATTGACACAAAGGAGACGATCATGACGGTAGCAAAAGTAATTGAAATCAGTGCCGAATCAAATCAGAGTTTCGAGGATGCGGTGAATCAGGCTATCGCCAAGGCATCCCAGTCCGTGCACAACATCAAGAGCGCCTGGATTAAGGAGCAGCAGGTAAAGATCGAGAATAATCAGGTCGTGGCTTACCGGGTGGATATGAAGGTCACCTTTGTGTTGGACTGATCCCTCATGATCGACCTGTCTATGCTGAATAAATCCGGTGGTATGGTTAAATCCTCTTCAGTGAACGGGAAGGACGGTGGGGATGCTAAGACGCCGTGACACGTTGCGCCCGGCTATCTTCGGCGATGGAATACCGGGAGGGCATGTGTTGAGGCGATTATCCGGGATGAGTCACTGCATCATTCGTAGAAAGTTAATGCCGGAGGTTTTTTATGCAGATCAGTTCAGCGAAGACGACAAAACATGTTCTTATCATCAGTGCGGACGGTTTTGAGGACAGTGAATTATTACAACCCTATCAGCAGCTTAGTGAGGAGGGGGTGACCGCGGATATCGCCTCACTCCGTGAAGGGGAAATCACCGGAAAGCGTGGCAAAAGTGTCACTGCCAACCTCTCCGTCGATGAGGTTAGGCCGGATGACTACGACATGCTATTCCTGCCGGGCGGCAAGGCCCCGGCGGAACTGAGAAAACACGAAAAGGTCCTGGATGTGGTGCGCAGCTTCAGTAAGGCAAACAAGCCGATTGCAGCCATCTGCCATGGCCCGCAAATTTTAATCTCTGCGGGAGTGATACGGGGAAAGACCGCTACCTCCTATCACTCGGTTGCCGATGAAATGAAAGAGGCCGGAGTGAACTATGTGGACCAGGAACTGGTGGTAGATGGCAATCTCATTACTTCCCGTCAACCGGATGATATCCCGGCGTTGATTAAAGAGATGATGTCACGCCTGAAACAGGCTGAATAGCTCAATCCGTGCAAAAACGCCGGTTTACCTCCTCTCCAGCATTCCGGCCAGCGCCTCCGCATTGCGAGCCGCATTGCCGGCCTCATCGTTGTCAAAATAGCAGTAGATCTCCTTTCCCTGTTCCCGCCATGCATGAAATGCACCGGCCCAGCCGGCCAGGGTGCGATTATCGTAATCGCCCTGATAGGGTCCGCCGGGGCCGTGCAGACGGATATAGACAAAATCCGCCGTGACCTCCCGTGGTGAGATAAAGCCATCGAGCTCATAGATGCAAAAGGCGGCGTTGTGCCTGGAAAGAAGCTCATAGATCTCCGGCTCAAGCCAGCTTGGATCGCGAAACTCAAAGGTATAACGGAATTCATTACTTAACCCGTCGAGAAACCGGGCCAGCCTTTCTTGATTGCAGTGCCATCTTGGCGGTAGTTGAAACAGGATCGGCCCGAGTTTTTCACCAAGGACGGGAATCCGCTCCAGCAAACCGTGCAGGCTCTGCTTCGGATCCTTGAGTTTCTTCATGTGGGTGATATAGCGGCTTGCCTTCACGGAAAAGACAAAGTCGCCCGGGGTCTCCTCATACCAGTGCCTCAGCGTGTCGGCATGGGGAAGATGATAGAAGGAGTTGTTGATTTCTACGGTCCTGAAATGTTCGCAATAGAACCCAAGCATATCGTCGTTCCTAATATCCGCTGGATAAAAGGGGCCTTTCCAGTGGCTATATGACCAGCCGGAGGTACCTATATTCACTGTGGACTTTCGCTTCGCCATTACCGTTACCACTCGGATGCCGCTTTAAAAAGCATAGTCGGGCCTGATGATAGGGCCGAAATTTTCTGCAAACCCATTTTTCGTGGTGCATCGGGACAGTTAGCAGCTATGCTTGCCTCATAGTGACCTTATTTGTGGCGGCTGGGGCGATGCAAGCAAACTCAGTGAAAGAGTCATTTTCCTTTCTAACCCTTTTTCTAAGCGGAGATGTGATGCCGGGAAGGGGGATTGATCAAATACTACCTGCCCCCTCCTCACCGCAGCTGCATGAGCCCTATGTACAGGACGCTCGCGATTATCTGCATCTGGCGGAGAAGGTTTCGGGTTCAATGCAAAAACCCGTCGATTATGACTATATATGGGGAGATGCTCTCAAGGTGTTGCAGTCATTCCCTGTGGACCTGCGCATCATCAATCTGGAGACGGCCGTCACCACCAGCGACGCCTATTGGAAAGGCAAAGGCATTCACTACCGAATGCATCCTGCCAACACACCGATTCTTGCAGCAGCCGGTATCGACTGCTGCGTGTTGGCCAATAATCACGTGCTGGACTGGGGTTATCCCGGATTAAAAGAGACCCTCGGTACACTGCAGCAAGCGGGCATTCATACCGCAGGCGCCGGGGAGAGTCGGGAACAGGCCCAAGCACCGGCTACCTTGGAGGCAAAAGGAAAGGGGAGGGTGCGGGTTTTCTCCTTCGGACACCCCGGCAGCGGCATTCCCCCGGAGTGGTCAGCAACAGACCACAGAGCGGGCGTGGCCTATCTGGAGAGCCTCACACAGAGTGCTGTTCAGGATATTGCGGCACAGATAGCTGCTATCAAAGCACCCGGCGATGTCATTGTCGTATCCCTGCATTGGGGGGGTAACTGGGGCTATCAGGTGCCGCAGGAGCAGCGGCAGTTTGCTCACCGTCTTATCGATGAAGCGGGAGTCGATGTGGTACATGGACACTCTTCGCATCATCCCAAAGGTATCGAGGTCTATCGGAACCGGCCCATCCTCTACGGTTGTGGTGATCTGTTAAACGATTATGAGGGGATAGAAGGCTATGAACCGTACCGGGATGATCTCAGCCTGATGTACTTTCCGACAATCGACCTTACTGATGGAAGCCTGGTTCGCTTCATGTTAAGGCCTTTGCTGATTCGTCGCTTCAAGCTCAACCCTCCGCCTGTTGAGGATATTTTGTGGATACGGGACATGCTGAACAGGGAAGGGGAGAAATTTGGTACGTCTGTAGAGGTGGTCGATAAAGAGGGATGGCTTGCGCTTCGATGGTAGAGACGGCTGCCCGCCACGCTACTCCTCGCAGCGGTAACCCATCAACGCCAGCCCCTCGGCAAGATAGTCCGCCAGCAGCGGCGTGGCAATCATATTACTCACGGTGCCAAAGTCCCATAAATCCTTGGCATCCTGCACCGCACTGGTCCACTCATCCGGTTCGTAGTCACCGCGCCCAAGCCACATCAGGCTGAGTACCTCAACGACCTGATCGGGCTCAAGGTCGTTAATGACATAGGCGATCTCCTGATAACTGTGATCATCAATATGATCAGCCAGTACCTGACGGCCCCAATCATCAGCCGGACTGTCCGGCACTTCTGGAATCACCACCGCCTCCTTGGCGTGAAATTCGTGAGCCTTGTCAATGATAAAACAGACGGTTTCGGGATTGACTGAGAGCATGGCGATTCCTCCGCAGCGCCCGCATGAGAAGATAGTGAAAAATATAACCGATATCTAAAACATAGCGCATCGCGCCGGATATTGAAGCGTGTTGAAGGATATGTTGGCGAAATTCAAGTGCGAATAGGGGATCAGAAAAACAGCGATTCAATTCAAAATCTTTAAAAAATGGATTTGGATTAAACATTAGGGAAGTTATGATAGGCGTTTGCGGCAGGAGGCAGGCCTGTTGCAGTGGCCGGAGAATCGACTAATTGAACCGCCGGGTTATTACTACTAATACCGGTAGTGTCTGGAAGGAGATGAGAGAATGCGCGCCGTGCGGGGTATATTGCTTAAAGGTCTTGCAGCCGTACTACCGGTAGGGTTGACTGTGTATATCGTTTACTGGTTGGGCGTGTCTGTTGAACGGCTGTTTCACCCCATTATCACCTCCACAGGTATTTCCGAGGAACACTATATCCCCGGGATGGGTGTGTTGACCGGGTTTCTGCTGCTTTTCCTGGTCGGTCTGGTGGTCAATGCCTGGATCGTTCGGCGCATGTTTCAGTTCGGCGAAGACCTGTTGGAGCGGATCCCGTTAATCAAATCCGTCTATGGGGCTCTGCGTGACTTTATGGACTATTTCTCCACTGCCGACCAGCGAAGTGAACTTGAACAGGTGGTGCTGGTGAAAATAGGGGAGGCGCGTCTGCTTGGTTTTCTCACAGCGGAGAACCTTGAAGACCTGCCGTTATCGCTTAGTGAGGATGACAACGTCGCCGTCTATCTTCCGCTGAGTTATCAGATCGGAGGTTATACAATCTACATTCCTCGTTCGAATATAGAACCGGTGAATATGGACTTTGAATATGCGATGCGTCACGTCCTAACCGCCGGTCTGGCAAAGACAGGGGCGGGAAAGCACGTCAAACCGGATTAGGGCTGACCTGCTGAACCGGATCACGAATGCCGGTCACCGGCGCCTCCAGAAGGTTCTACCCGCGTGAAATTCCGGCGCCGGTGGAACGACGGCGTATCAACGGCTAGGAGAACAGTGTCAGCGGGGCTATAACCCGCCGGGTGAAGACGGTGCTATCCGGACCAATGGTCATCGATCGATCTCCTTATTTTGATCCTGCTCCTGAGAAAAGCGCCGAACGATGTAGATACGCAGAAGTGTGAATCCGGCCACCGCTATCAACACATGCTGCCAACCCGCATAGCGGGCGAGAAATAAAAAACCGGCGAGAACCAGGCTGAAGCGAACAAGAATGCTGATAAGCAGACGCATGGCCGGGTGCCGGGTCTTGTCGAGATTGCGTATCGTTACCCACAACCCCTGCAGAAAGAATAGCCCCAGCAATATGCCGGCGATAAACGATGCTGTGTATTCCAGCGCCATGCTCATGGTTTCGATCCTGTGTTCACCTTCTAGGTTGAAATGTCACAGCCTGAATTAGTTTTCACTGGTGTTTTCGGGACCGGCACCTTCCCACCAAAGCCCCGCACTCTTCATAACCTGGACGATAATCAGCGGAATCAGTGAAAAGGTCAGGATCAATGCCCAGCCGATTCCATCAGGCGGATGCAATGAAAGCACGCCGGACAGGACCGGCAGATATACCGAGGCCAACAACAGGAAGATACCCAGCAGGATTGAAACCCACACAAAAGGGGTGGTGGTCACCTCATTGATTAATACCGGAGATGTCGAACTGCGCATATTAAAGACATGCCAAAGCCGGGCGAAGCCGAAGGTCAGGAAGGAGATGGTGACGGCCTGAGCCGGCACCATGTCAAAGTACAGTAACACGATGGCAAACACGCCGAGTACCGAGCCGGCGATCAGCGCACCATAAGCGATAATCGTTATCCAGTGGCGACGCAACAGGATCGGCTCCTGCGCATCAGCCGGCGGTCGCTGCATAATACCTTCTTCGCTGCGGCTCAGGCCGAGGGCCAGTGCCGGCATGACATCGCTGACGAAATTGATATAGAGGATCTGCAGCGGCAGCAGCGGCAAGGGGGCGGCCACCATGGCGGCGGCGGAAATCGCCAGGATCTCGCCAAGATTTCCCGACAACAGATAGACGATAAAACGCCGGATGTTATGGAAGATGGTACGTCCATGTTCGATAGCGGTGAGGATCGTGGAAAAAGCATCGTCCTTCAGCACCATATCGGCTGCCTCTCGGGCCACCTCGGTGCCGCGTTGTCCCATGGCGATTCCGATATCCGCCTTCTTCAACCCGGGGGCGTCATTGACCCCATCGCCGGTCATCGCCACGACCCGGCCGGCATCCTGATACAGGCGGATCAGATCGAGTTTCTGTTTGGGCGTAATACGGGCAAATACGGAGCGCTTCAGCAGGGCGTCGCGCTCCTTATCGCCGAGTGAATCCGGGTCATCGAGATCGATAGTCTCACCGGCATCGCTGTCGTTGTTATCGAGCCCGAGCTCCGCGGCGATCGCCCTCGCGGTGACCGCATGGTCGCCGGTTCCCATGACCACGCGGATCCCGGCCTCCTGACAGGCCGCCAGGGTCTCCTTTATGCCTGCGCGAGGCGGGTCATAGAGCCCGGCCAGGGCAACAAGTGTGAGACTTTCGTAGGGCTCTTCTTCGTCGTCGGTTACAATTTTCTCGGCAAGCGCCAGAACACGAAGACCGTCCGCGGCCAGCTGCTCGCTTTGCGAAAGCCATCTTTCCCGCTCCTCTTTTTCCAGCTGTTTTTCACCGTCAGGGGAGAGGACGCGGGTACATACCTCAAGCACCGCCTCAGGCGCCCCCTTCACCGCGACACGAAAACCGTTCGTGTGTTGGTGAAAGGTGGCCATCATCTTGAGGTCGGGATCAAAACTGACCTCCCGACTCTCCGGCGACGACTCGAGCAAGCTGTCGCGGGTAATGCCCGCAATACCGGCGCCTTCCAGCAGTGCAATCTCCGTAGGGTCGCCGATCGCCTGATCTCCCTTGAGATCGGCGTTGTTACACAAGGCGCCGACCTCCAGCGCCGCTTTCAGTGCGGGTGTGTCGCCCGGGGACACGGTTTTTCCATCCTGCCTGAAACCGGGCTCATCCACATCGGCGCGCTCCACCGTTCCCTGCGCCATCACGAGACGGTCCAGGGTCATGTGATTTTCCGTGAGGGTGCCGGTTTTGTCGGTGAAGATCAGATCAACGGCTCCCAGCGTCTCGACGGATGAGAGCTGTTTTACCAGTGCATTGCGTCGCACCATGCGCCGGATGCCCTTGGTGAGGGCAAGCGTGGCGACCACGGGCAGTCCCTCCGGTACGGCGGCAATCGCCATGGCCAGGGCGGTCTCCAGCATCAGCACCAGGCTTTTGCCCGCCAGCAGACCGACACCGAGCACAACAACAGCCACAGCCAGCGTCAGCCAGACCAGCCGCCGGCCCAGCGCATCCAGGCGCTTCTCAAGCGGGGTACGTTTCTGCTCGGCCGCTTCCACCAGACTGGAAATGTGGCCAATCTCGGTATCCATACCGGTGCCGGTGACCACACCGGGTCCCGAACCCTGCGTAACCGCCGTGCCCTTGAAGGCCATGTTGTTGCGGTCGGCCAGGGCAATATCGGTTTCGGCTAACGCCTCGGTGGTTTTGTTAACCGCCTGGGACTCACCGGTCAGGGCCGCTTCGTTGCACTGCAGCCGGTTGGCTTCGAGCAGGCGAAGGTCGGCGGCGACAATGTCACCGGCTTCCAGCAACACGATATCGCCGGGCACCAGCGCACCCGCCTCCTTTTCGGCGATCGAACCGTCGCGTTTTACACGAACGGCCACCTTGGTCATCTGCTGCAGTGACTCCATCGCACGGGTAGCCCGCCACTCCATGACAAAGCCGATCGCGGTATTTACCACCACGGCCGCGCCGATCGCGATTGCCTCGATGGTGCGGTCGAAGAGGGCGGCGGCTATCGCAGCGCCGAGCAGCAGAAGCACGACCACGCTTTTTAACTGGTCGAGTAGAACGGCCCAGGCGGCTCGTTTGGCTACCTTACGCAGGCGATTAGGACCGTACTTATCGCGTCGGCGTTGCACTTCCGCCGCAGAGAGGCCCTTCTCCGCCGAGCTTTTCCGCTCCTCAAGAACCTCTTCCACCGACTGGCGATAGGGCTCGGTCATGGCGCTTAAGACTCCTTAACGGTAGCTCGGGACTGCATCTCAAGTCGGCGCATCTTTTCGTGTAATGCCCCGACGATACGCGCGGATGTGCTATCGCCCGAGCCCTCTTCAGCAAGTTGCCCCGGATCGAGCGGTTCACCGAAATGGATCGAAACTTTTCCGGGAGAGGGAATGCGCTTACCCGGGGGCATGGCCTTGTGGGTGCCGTGAATCACTACCGGTATCACCGGCACGGAAAAGCGTTCCAGTAACAGGCCGATACCGGGGCGAAAGTCTAACAACTCACCGCTTGTCGAGCGCTCCCCTTCGGGAAACCAGATCAGGCCGTGTTCACGCTCGAGCACCGAGGCGGCCAGAGCCAGGCTGGTGCGTACCCCGCGCCGTGGGTCGATTGGAATGACCCGGGCGATACGGCTGCCGAAGCGGGTGAGGGGGTTGTTGAAGGCCACCCCTGTCCAACCACTCCAATACAGGGTGTGCAGTTGTACATTAGTCAGCGCTGAAGCCAAGGCGAAGGGATCGAGAGAGCTGGTATGGTTACAGGCAAGGATGTAGGGGACCTTGTCCGGCAACCGCTCTCTCCCCTCTACCTGGATACGGAACAAACCCTTCATCACTACCCTGTTTAAGCTATACAAGAGCCCGGCTGTGATCCGGGCTCCGGGGCCACGGGCTTTCAGCCAACGGCGATCCGCGTTGTTGAGCGCCTTTTCGGGTTGCCTGATTGGATTGGCAACCTCTTCGCCCTGTTTTCCCGCATCGATAAGCTCCCGCAACAGGTCGCGTACTGTCTCGACCCGGCCGATCGCCTGCTCGTCAAGATCGACGCCGCTGCGCACACCCAGTTCAAGAGTGAAATTGAGCCACTCGAGGGAGTCCATACCCAGATCGAGTTCAATACTCGAATCAGGGCTGAGCCCCCGTTTGGGATAGCGCCGCGCCAGCCACTCCCAGGCGCGGAGCGCGCCCGGATAGTCGAGCAGTGCGCGATCCTCCGCCGACATCTGCTCAGGCTCCATGGGCTTAACCTCGGCCGTCTCACCGCCGCCGGTAATGAGCTCCCGGTAATATTCGGCCAACGCCTTTCGCCGGATCTTGCCCAGGCGGGTACGCGGCAGCAGCTTGCGGCTAAGGGCGAAGTCGTTGAGTTGTTGATAGGAAGGGAGTTTACGGTTGATCTCATGGATCGCCTGGCGAATGCGCGGCTCGGCGTCGTTTTGAATTTCTTTCTCCGGCACGATTAGGGCGACCAGTTTGTCATCGTGTTGCAGGATGCCGATCTCCTTGATCGCCGCATGGCCGGCGTAACGCTCCTCCAGATCTTCCGGGTTAATGTTCTCGCCTCCGGCAGTGACGATCATCGTCGACACACGACCCGAGAGATGGAGGTAACCGTTCTCGTCCAACCAACCCAAATCACCGGTACGGAACCAACCGTCTTCAGTAAACGCTTCACGGGTCTGTTCAGGCAGGTTCAGATAGCCTTCAAACACCCCGGGGCCCTGCGCCAGGATCTCCCCATCGCTGTTATGTATGCCGGAGCGCATCGTCGTTTTTTTATCGATGCACAACAATACCCCCCGGACCGCTTGACCGACCGTACCGGGGTGTATCTTTCCCGGCGGGTCGATGGTGAGCAGCGGCGAGGTTTCGGTCAGGCCGTAGCCGACAGCCACCTGCCACCCCAGCGCCTCCAGGTTCCAGGCCAGCTCCTTGTCCAGCGCTGCACCGCCGCAGGCCAGTACCCTTAGCTTTCCGCCCAGCCGGCGGTGCAAAGGCGCGAAAAACCGCTTGCCAAAATAGAGCCCGAAACGCTGACGAAAGAACCGGCTCATTATAAGGAGCAGGTTGAACAGGGAACGGGCTATTCTCCCCGACTGCACGACCTTGCCTCGAATCCCCTCGAAAAGGGCGGCGTAGAAACGGGGTACGCCGATGATGACATCGGCACGTCCCTCAGAAATGGTCCGCATCAGTTGCGGACCGGTCAATGCGTAGGGGATCATCAGGGTCAAGCCCAACCGGATAGGCGCCAGCATGCCGACGACAAAGGGGTAGACATGATGCAGGGGCAGGGGTAGCAGGACACGGTCCGTTTCCCGCGTGATGCCTGACTCCGC
>JAWOIT010000021.1:0-2783 GCA_046484535.1 Pseudomonadota bacterium
TGCGCCTGCGCCTATCTGGCTTACCCGCGACAACGGAGCGCTACAACCAGGTCGCGACAGGATGCCGCTCCTACAAAAAGGCGTGTGCTCATTTCTCCGACGTTTCCTCGTCGATAAGCCAGCCCTTCTCGGCGCGCACAAAACGCACCCGTTCCTTTTTATGCAGCATATCGCCGGCCTTGAAATCGCCATAGGTCACACCCAGCGCCGCCGCTTTCAGACCGGCAGTGAAGAGATTCTCACCCTCCTGCTGCAGGGCGGTGGCGGCCTTATCCAGCCCGACCTTGAAGCGCAGGTCATATTCCACTTCGGCGAAGTAGGTGTTGCGATCGCGTGGAATGCCATTGACCTTGGCGAAATTGACCACCTCGAAGATGGGGGTGCCGTACTCCTGCTCCAATCGTCCCGTGACCTGCTCGCGGACCTCCTCATCCGTGGGTTTGCTGCTGCATCCCGCCAGTAGCATCAGCGCCAACAGGGCTATAAAACCGGGCCACAACCTGTTCATGAGTGTTTTCCTGGGGTTTGAGATAGAGACTGATAGTGTATCCGATTCCCGGAGATCCGTGCCGTGCACCATATCGCAGCCGCGTCCCGCCACGAGCGTCTGCCAACATATTTATGAAAAACAGATGGTTACGTTATTTTCACCGATAGCAAAAGTTTTTTCTATGCAATACTTGATAAATTTAATCAGGAATCCATATTAGTTCATAAGCAGGTACTAAATTTCCTGCACACAAAACCCGACAGACCAGGAGGTGCCTTATGGCGAGCTTGATAAACGGTTTTCCCCACGACGGCGTTGTCACCATTAACCGCGTGATCCTCAAACCGGAATACTCCGTTGACGATCTGCAGGAGCGGGTAGCGATGCTGTGCGAGAACGTGAAGACCTACCACTCCACCACCGGCTTCGTCGGCGGCTTCGTCTCGCTCAACAGCGGCGCGGTCTCCAACGAGGGCTCGACAGTTGGTCAGGCGGTTGAAAGCCCGCTCAAAGGTAAGGAAGCGCTGATCATCACCTTCTGGAAATCCTTCGCCGAGCATGAGGAATCGCACAAATCCAAGACCTTCCAGCCGCTGTTCAAGGAGGTGCTGGAACTGTGCGAAAACGGCAACGAGGAGATCGCCTACGAGATGCTCTGGTCCGGCGCCGCTTACAGCCCGGACGAGGCCAAGGCGGCCCAGGAGGCCAAGGAGATGTACGCGGCCTAGGGGCCAAACACTTCTCGCAACAAACCGTCGTCATCCCTCGGGGTGGCGGCGGTTTTTTCATTGAGCGCCACCCCTATCGCGACCGGGACGGTCGCTCCTACAGATATACCCGCCTCCCGTGGGAGCGAACGTACCGGTCGCGATAGACACCCGTGCTGCCGCTGCCACTTTGGATATCTGGCCAACCTCCTTGACCGGGTGCTACCATCGCCGCAGGTTTCCATTTCATTTAACCAACAATAGAGAGCGAGGACGATGCTTAAGAACAGCGCAACCGATTACGGAGTTGTCTCCAAAACCCTGCACTGGCTGATGGCCGCGATCATCCTGGTCCTGATCTTCGTCGGTATCTACATGGCCGGCCTGCCCAAGGAGACCACTGAAGAGCAACAGTACGCCTTCCCGCTATACAACTTGCACAAATCCTTTGGCGTGGTCGTGCTGCTGCTCATCGTTTTGCGCCTGGTGTGGCTGCGCATCAGCCCGGCACCGCAGCTGCCCTCCGCCTTCGCCCCCAAAGAACGGGTAATGGTCAAGGCACTGCAGGGCTTGCTCTACCTGCTGATGCTGTTGATGCCGATCAGCGGCTACGTTATGTCGGTTGCCGGCGGCCGGCCGGTCAACTTCTTCGGCCTGGGCGAATTGCCGGCACTCATCGGTGAAAGCAAGGCGCTTGCTGGGTTTGCCCACGAGGCCCATGGGATCATGGGTTGGGCGATGCTTGTGCTGATCGTGCTGCACGCGGCCGGCGCCATCAAGCACCGCCTGAAAGACAAGGGCGGTGAAACCGACATTATGAAGCGCATGCTCTGAACCGTTACAGGCCAGATTGGCCTGATTGCAGCCCACAAAATGGCGGCATCCCGGAAACGGGATGCCGTTTTTTTGTGCCGCGGCAGTTGCGGCGGGACGTGAGACTACTCGAATGCACAAGCGACCGGTCTGGTTGCGATTAATCCAACGGGTTTTCGTTTCATCGCGGCGAGACGCCGCTCCTACCGGTCTGCTCGCTCGCCAACATGCTCTTGGCCGCCCCATGGCGGAGGTAAGACAAGAACTAAGCCAAGGTTAGCAATCCGCCGGAAGGGGCTGAAGATCGCTGGCACCCAGTTCAACATTCCGGTAGGCTAGCGCTCAATCCTCCTGTCGGTAGCCTTCGGTCGCAGTGCCGATGGTGCCGCCCTGGATGGCCAGCTGATTCGCGCCATCAAGCTCGAGGCACTGGCTAAAAAGTAAAACAGTCACAATAAAAACAATGAGTTGCGCCCCATTTAGGGGCGCTTTTCTTTTCCGCGGCCTGCGGACATCGCCGGACCAGGTGAAGGCCGATCCGGCAAGCTGAGCCTGTCAGCCTGGTTAATCCCGCGTACTCCCCTCTTCTATCGCGATAACCTCAGCCTCCGTTCCCTCGACAGCAAAGCGGATATTCAATCCGCACAAGCCAACACCGTACTCCCGACGCTTGTCGCTCTGTGCCTGATAGGCTGGACGGGGATCGAGGGCAATGGTCTCGCTAATCAGCGTCTGCAATCGGGGATAGCGTTCCGCCAGCTGCTGACAGGAGT
>JAWOIT010000095.1:0-8347 GCA_046484535.1 Pseudomonadota bacterium
CCGGCGCGGGCAAAGAGCAGGCGCAGGTAGTCGTAGATCTCGGTAACCGTGCCGACGGTGGAGCGGGGATTGTGCGAGGTGGACTTCTGCTCGATGGAGATCGCCGGAGAGAGCCCCTCGATATGGTCGATGTCCGGCTTTTCCATTATCGACAGGAACTGCCGCGCGTAGCTGGAGAGGGACTCCACGTAGCGCCGCTGCCCCTCGGCATAGATGGTATCGAAGGCCAGAGAGGATTTGCCCGAGCCCGACAGGCCGGTGACCACGATCAATTTGTCCCGTGGTAGATCGATATCGATGTTTTTCAGGTTATGCGTGCGCGCGCCACGCAGTCTGATAAAGTCCATGCTCGTTCCCGCTGTGAGTCGAACCTGTTAATATACGTTGTTTAAGCGGGCGCAGGCAAAATTATCGCCCTTGTTTTTTCAATAGTTATATCCCGGACGTTCGCCTTAATGTCATCACCATTTATGACGCCCCTGGAGCGCCGCGCGGCGATCTCCCTCGCCGGTATATTCTCCCTGAGAATGCTGGGGCTGTTCATGATTCTGCCCGTCTTCGCCCTCTATGCGGAGCACTTACAGGGGGTGACGCCGTTTCTGATTGGTCTGGCCATCGGTATCTATGGCCTGACCCAGGCGCTGCTGCAGATCCCCTTTGGCATGCTCTCGGACCGTATCGGGCGAAAGCCGGTGATCGCCGGCGGCCTGCTGATATTTGCCCTGGGCAGTGTTGTGGCCGCCTACGCCGGCACGATTGAAGGGGTGATCCTCGGACGCGCCCTGCAAGGGGCGGGGGCCATTGCCGCGGCGGTGATGGCGCTGACCGCGGATTTGACCGCCGAGGAACACCGCACCAAGGCCATGGCCGTCATTGGTATGAGTATCGGTCTCTCCTTTATGCTGGCAATGATCGCCGGACCACTGCTCAATCGCTGGATCGGGGTTCCCGGCATTTTTGCCCTGACGGCGGTGCTGGCCCTGCTGGGTGTGGTGGTGTTATACACCTTAGTGCCGAAACCGACACGCAGCGTCTTTCACCGCGATGCCGAGGTGGAGCCGGCCCAGTTTCGCCCCGTATTGCGTAATCCCCAGCTGCTGCGTCTGGACTGGGGGATTATGGTGCTGCACCTGGCGCTTACCGCGAGCTTTGTAGTGCTGCCGCAGGCGCTGGTGCAAAGTGGTCTTGATGCGGCGCACCACTGGCAGCTCTATCTACCGGTGATGCTGCTGGGTATCTTGCTGATCTTTCCCTTTATCATTATTGCCGAGAAGAAGCGCCGCATGAAGCTTGTCTTCAGCGTGGCGGTGGCGCTTCTGATGTGTACGCAGCTGGGATTGGTCTGGGGACTGGGGAATTTCTGGTCTATTGCGCTGCTGTTGCAGCTTTTCTTTATCGCCTTCAACCTTTTGGAGGCGACGTTGCCCTCGCTGGTGAGTAAGGTCGCACCGGCCCAGAGCAAGGGGACCGCCATGGGAGTCTATACCAGTTCGCAGTTTATCGGGGCGTTTATCGGTGGCGCCGCCGGCGGCTGGCTCCAAGGCCGGTTCGGCAGCGAGGCGGTCTTCGTCTTCACCGCCCTGCTGGTGGCCTTGTGGTGGCTGTTGGCGCTTACTATGCGTGAACCGCCCTATCTCAGCAGCGAGATGTTCCGCGTCGGTGTGAGGGGTGCGGCGGCCGCCCAACGCCTGGAACAGGAGCTGGGTCTAATTACAGGGGTAGCGCAAGCCTCCGTAAATGTGGATGATGGGGTAGCCTACCTGAAGGTGGACAGCCGGGAGCTGGACAGGGATTCCTTAGCTCGTGTTATCGGTGTTAATACAGAAAAAGAATAAAACTTAAGTACAAACAGAGGGTTGCATGGACGTGTCATTCTGGCTTTCAATAACTGCGACTATCCTTTCTATAGGGAGCTTTGGTTTTACTGTCTATAATATCCTTCGCGATCGTGGAAGAATTTTGGCTACATCGGAAATATTTTATGACAATTCAAGAGCCTTAAACCCTGGTCCCAGCGTATTGATAAGAGTAGTTAATTCAGGTCGTAGGCCTATTGTACTAACGAAATTAGTCCGTGTCTGCTCACAAGGGGAATGGGCTAGTTTTTTATCTACACCATCGTTAGATACGGATGAGAATGGTTATGCTGTTCGGATGCCGGCAAGTTCGCAATTTGTGGCACAAAATACCGCTGTAAGACTTCCTGAAAGTGGGGTATATGAGCAAGTTATACACCACGATGATTATAGCGAGCTGCATGGCCTTTTTGAGGACGATGTTAGGACTGCGAAAGATTTATATTTTGAAGATGTGCTCGGGCGTCGTTACCGTATTAAAGATGCAGAAAAGAATTTGTCTCATTTATATTCGTATGAAGAACCGAAACACCAGTGAGTTAACCGCTGCAGTAGCTAATGCACTTTAATGGTATGGTGTGCGAAGAAATATTGATTTGGGAGAATTTACGATGGCAAAAGGTGTGAATAAAGTTATCCTTGTTGGGAATCTTGGGAGGGATCCTGAGGTTCGCTATAGTGCTAGCGGTAGTGCAATAACAAACATAAATATTGCAACATCTGAACAGTGGACTGATAAGCAAACAGGTCAGAAACAAGAACGAACAGAGTGGCATCGTGTTGTACTGTTCAATCGTCTTGGTGAAATAGCGGGTGAGTATTTGAGAAAAGGTTCACAGGTGTATATCGAAGGAAGTTTACGCACTCGCAAGTGGCAGGACCAGAGCGGCCAGGACCGCTACACCACCGAGATCGTGGCCAACGAGATGCAGATGCTCGGCGGACGCGGCGGCGGTGGTGCCTCCGACTACAATCAGGGCGGCGGCGCCCCTGCCCCCAGGCAACAACCGCAGTCGGCCCCTCCGGCGCAGCAGGGCGGTGGCAATGCCGCCCCGGCCCCTGCCGGCGGCAGTAACTTTGATGACTTCGATGACGACATTCCCTTCTAGAGTTGACCTTAGATAGAAATGTAAATATCTATGATTTAAGGCCCTGTTAATCAGGGCCTTTTTCATTGTGCCCGGCGTGCGAGCAGATAATCAGGGGGGCTCCGCGACATGGGTTTCGCTCCCTGATTACATAGACTGTACGCATGGCGGTGCAATGCCGCAGACATTTACGAGGCAACCGCTGTCGCGCAGGCCGCTGTCTCATTCGTCACTACTCGAGAACACGAAGGCTTGATAAACAAAAACAGAAAACAACGCTGGTGGCTCGTCGCTGTGGTACTGCTGCTGCTCGGTGTAGCCGCTCCGCTGTGGCAAGGCCTTGACGGTAATCAGTGGGATGCCGGGCTGGTGAGCGGCATGCTGGAGGTGCCGCCGCAGATGGCAGCCAAAAGAGGGTGTAATGCTGTGACCTTTTTGGATTGCACTAAGTCACGAAAACGTCACGTTGAGGAGTAGCTTAAATAATAGGACGGGGTAAGTTACTGATTTAAATGGTCGGGGTGAGAGGATTCGAACCTCCGGCCCCTGCCTCCCGAAGACAGTGCTCTACCAGGCTGAGCTACACCCCGATGGTGTGATGGTGGCCGTTTGCTGCGGGGCGGGATCCCGCGGGCCGTGCCTTAATGGCTGCGCTGCACTGCAAAGTTTGCCAGGGTGACCAGGGCCTCCTTGTAGGGAGAGTCCGGCAGGGGGGCCAATGCTTCGATGGCCTTGTCGGCCTCCGTTTGTGCAGCGCGCGAAGTGTACGCGATAGCGCCGGCGGATTCAATGGCTTCTTTGATTTCATCGATGCGGTCGCGTCCACCGTGTTCCAGAGCTTCGCGCACCAGGGACGCCTGTGCCGGTGTCCCGTGGTTGATGACGTGGATAAGGGGCAGGGTGGGTTTGCCTTCAGCCAGGTCGTCGCCGATATTCTTGCCCAGCTCTTCGCTGGAGGCGGAGTAGTCGAGGGCATCATCGATCAGCTGGAAAGCGATTCCAAGGTGCATACCGTAGTCGGCCAGGGCACGTTCTTCCAACTCACCGCCGTCGGCGAGCACTGCACCAAGTTGAGCCGAGGATTCGAATAGTTTGGCGGTCTTGCATCGGATGACATCGAGGTAGCCTGCTTCATCCAGATCGGCGTTATGGACATTGAGAAGCTGCTTGACCTCGCCCTCGGCGATGGTGGTGGTCGCTTCAGAGAGGATATCCATGACCCGCATATTGTTTACGCTGACCATCATCTGGAATGAGCGGGAATAGAGGAAATCACCTACCAATACGCTGGCCTCATTACCCCAAACGTTGTTGGCGGTCTCCTTGCCCCGGCGCATCTCGGAAGCGTCGACGACGTCGTCGTGCAGCAGGGTTGATGTGTGGATAAATTCGACCACTGCGGCCAGTTCATGGTGACAAGTACCCTGATAACCAAAGGCGCGCGCACTCAGCAGTAGCAGAATCGGACGCAGACGCTTACCGCCGCTGTTGATGATGTAGTGGCTGATCTGATTGATGAGCACCACCTCAGATTGGAGGCGCTCCCTGATCAGCGCATCGACCGCCTGCCTGTCATCGGCGATCAGCTCGTAAACGTCTTGGATTTCCATTAAATTGGTGTCTGCCGGCACAAAGAGACGAAATGCTAGGTATCACAGGCAATTGTGTCAAGAGCGGCGTGAGTCGAGGGGCGGATTTCAAAGTGTAAAGGTAACTACTCGCCCAGCTGAAAAAAGCGATCTCACCGCAAAGGCGCAAAGGGAAAAGATTTGATAGCGCGCAGGGTGGCTTTTGTATGCCCGGTGTATGCGGGATGCCGGGCAATGTTTCCCAGTCTGCGTACGGCATAACGAGGATCATCCCCCCGGTGGGAGGAAGAACAAGACAAACTTTGCGTCTCCGCACCTCTGCGGTGAAAAGGTTTCTGGAAAGGGGCGAGTAGTCAGGTTGAACGTTGAAAGGGCGCGGTGCCGGGCAATAGGCCCATGGCGGCTATCAGGGGCGAGAAGGGGGAATTTGCCAGGTTAAACTTTAAAACATGCAACTTTGAACGGCCTTTCTGCAGATCCCGTTTGACCTCGGGGCGGGCAGAGGCTAAAATCGCCGGTCTTTCGTTGGTGAAACAACCCAGATCTTTGTTTTTGGAGAAGCGGCAATGTACGCGGTAATCAAGACCGGTGGCAAACAGTATCGTGTGACCGAGGGTCAGACCCTCAAGGTAGAGAAGCTCGAAGAAGAGGTTGGCGCAAACATCGACCTCGCTGAGGTGCTGATGGTTGCCAACGGTGATGACATCAAGATTGGTACCCCTTTCGTTGATGGGGGCAAAGTACAGGCTACGGTTAAGAGCCATGGTCGTGACGACAAGGTAAACATTATCAAGTTCCGTCGTCGCAAGCACCACATGAAGCGCCAGGGCCATCGCCAGTACTACACTGAGCTGCAGATCACCGGTATCAGCGCTTAAAGGATTCAAGAGGTAGAGACTAATGGCACATAAAAAAGCAGGTGGTAGTACACGTAACGGTCGCGACTCGATCTCCAAACGCCTCGGTGTGAAGCGTTTCGGTGGTGAAGACGTCAGTGCCGGCAGCATCATCGTGCGTCAGCGTGGCACCCGTTTCCACGCCGGCAACAACGTCGGTTGCGGTCACGACCACACCCTATTTGCCAAGGCCGACGGCAAAGTGGTCTTCGAGGTCAAAGGCCCGAAAAACCGCAAGTACGTGAGCATTATCGCCGAGTAATCTCAGCGGCCAGGTAATGCGGTAAAACCCCGTCCCTTAGGCGGGGTTTTTTCGTTTCGGCATCCTTTTCGGCGTTGCAGCGGTAACGACAGATGAAATTCGTAGATGAAGCGGACATTCGGGTAGAAGCGGGCAAGGGCGGCAACGGCTGCGTCAGTTTTCGCCGCGAAAAATATATTCCCTTTGGCGGTCCCGATGGCGGTGACGGCGGTGACGGCGGCAGCGTTTATGTGGTGGCCGACGATAGTCTCAACACCCTGGTCGACCTGCGCTACCAGCGTGACTTCCGCGCCGAGAACGGCCGGCCCGGCATGGGCCGCAACATGACCGGCAAGGGTGGCGAGGATCTGCAAATCCAGCTGCCGGTGGGCACCATCGTCTACGACAAGGACACCGGCGAGACCCTGGCAGACCTGACCGAAATCGGCCGGCGGGTGAAGATCGCCCAGGGCGGCTTTCACGGCCTGGGCAACACCCGCTTCAAGAGCAGCACCAACCGGGCGCCACGCCAATCGACCAACGGCACACCGGGCGAGGTCCGCCATCTGCACCTGGAGCTCAAGGTGCTGGCGGATGTCGGGCTGCTGGGACTGCCCAATGCGGGCAAGTCGACCCTGATCCGGGCGGTCTCCTCGGCCAAGCCGAAGGTCGCGAACTACCCCTTTACCACCCTCTATCCCAACCTGGGGGTGGTGAAAATCGAGTCCCACCGCAGTTTTGTGATCGCCGATATCCCGGGGCTGATTGAGGGCGCGGCCGAGGGGGCCGGATTGGGCATTCAGTTTCTCAAGCACGTCTCCCGCACCCTGTTGCTGCTGCATCTGGTGGATGTGGCGCCCTATGACGGTACTGATCCGGTCGAGTCGGTGCGTATGATCGAGCGTGAATTGGGAAAATTCAGCGAGGAGCTGCTCGGGCGCGAGCGCTGGCTGGTGTTGAACAAGGTGGACCTGCTGCCCGAGGACGAGCGCGAGGCGGTCTGTCGTGACATCGTCGAGCGCCTGGGCTGGGAGGGGCCGGTTTATCGCACCGCCGCCCTGGCCCGGGAGGGGACGGACCGTCTGGTGCAGGATATTATGACCCACATGGAGCGGCAACGGGAGGCCCTGGCGGAACAGGACTAGAGGCTCTTCCTCCTGTTGCGTTGATGCGGTATTTTTCACCTCATGAAAAGACGTGAACAGATCAAGACAACCCGCCGTTGGGTGGTAAAGATCGGCAGTGCCCTGCTCACCAATGACGGGCGCGGTCTCAATCAGGAAGGTATCGCCCGTTGGGTCGAGCAGCTGGCGGGACTTCGCCGGCGCGGTATCGAGATCGTGCTGGTCTCCTCCGGTGCGGTGGCCGAGGGCATGAGCCGCCTAGGTTGGAACAAGCGCCCCCATGCCCTGCATGAGCAGCAGGCCGCCGCCGCAGTCGGCCAGATGGGCTTGGTGCAGGCCTACGAGTCCGCCTTCCAGCGCTTCGGCCTGCACACCGCCCAGGTGCTGCTCACCCACGACGATCTCTCCAACCGCCATCGTTATCTCAACGGACGAAGCGCCCTGCTGACTCTATTGAAACTGGGCGTGGTTCCGGTGGTCAACGAGAACGATACGGTGGTCACCGACGAGATCCGTTTCGGTGACAACGACACCCTCGGTGCGCTGGTGGCGAATCTTATCGAGGCCGATCTATTGGTGATCCTCACCGATCAGGAGGGCCTTTGCGACAAGGACCCCCGCCGGCACAGTGATGCCAAACTCATCCACGAAACCCCGGTTAATGCCCCCGAGCTGGAGCAGATGGCCGGCGGCAGCGGTGGGGCGCTGGGGCGCGGCGGGATGTTGACCAAGGTGCGTGCGGCGCGCCTTGCCGCCCGTTCCGGTTCGGCCACGGTGATTGCCGCAGGGAGCCGGGAGGGCATCCTGCAGCAGATCGCCGCCGGCGAGCGGGTGGGCACCCTGTTTCTGCCCGACACCGAACCCTTGCTGGCCCGCAAACAGTGGCTCGCCGGCCACCTGCAGGTGCGGGGCAGGCTGGTTCTCGATGCCGGTGCGGTCAAGGTGCTGCGCGAGTCGGGCAAAAGCCTCCTACCGGTGGGGGTGAAAGGGGTCAGCGGGGATTTTGGCCGGGGTGAGATGGTGGCCTGTGTCGATGAGGAGGGCAGGGAGGTGGCCCGCGGCCTGGTCAACTACAGCGCCGAAGAGGCCCGCAAAATCCAGGGCCAGCCTAGCAAGCGCATCGAGGAGTTGCTGGGGTACGTCGATGAGCCGGAGCTGATCCACCGGGACAACTTGGTGCTTTGTTGATTTAACCGCTGAGGCGCAAAGGCGCCAAGGTGATAAAAGAGATTGTGCTGATTTAGACGTGGTGCGGTGCACAAACAGATCACTTTACTCTCTGTGCTCTTTGCGCCTTTGCGGTGAACGAATACAAAAAAGGCCGGTCATTGACCGGCCTTTTTCGTCTATATGCAATCGTCCCAATCAGGACATGGCGCGAACGCGGGCGTTCAGGCGGCTCTTGTAGCGGGCCGCAGCGTTTTTGGCCATCAAACCTTTACCGCTGGTTCTGTCGATTACCGGTACAGCGGCCTTGAAGGCGGCCTGGGCGGCATCTTTGTCACCGGCAGCAACGGCCTTGATGACACTCTTCATGGCGGTGCGCATGGCGG
>JAWOIT010000098.1:0-7284 GCA_046484535.1 Pseudomonadota bacterium
AATTTGAGGAGTAGGACCGTGGACGAACAGAAGAAAAAGGCGTTATCCGCCGCACTGGGACAGATTGAAAAGCAGTTCGGCAAGGGCTCTGTGATGCGCATGGGCGACGAGAGTGTGGTGCGCAACATCGAGGCGATCTCCACCGGCTCGCTGGGGCTGGATGTGGCCCTCGGCATCGGCGGCCTGCCCAAGGGGCGGGTGGTCGAGATCTACGGCCCGGAGTCCTCCGGTAAAACCACCCTGACCCTGCAGGTGATCGCCGAGGCGCAGAAGGTCGGCGGCACCTGTGCCTTCGTCGATGCCGAGCACGCGCTGGACCCGCAATATGCCGAGAAGCTCGGCGTGGATGTGGACGAACTGCTGGTCTCCCAGCCCGATACCGGCGAGCAGGCGCTGGAGATCGCGGATATGCTGGTCCGCTCCAGCGCGGTTGATGTGGTGGTGGTCGACTCGGTGGCGGCGCTGACCCCCAAGGCGGAGATCGAAGGCGACATGGGCGACTCCCACGTCGGTCTGCAGGCCCGCCTGATGTCCCAGGCGCTCAGAAAGCTCACCGCCAACATCAAGCGTTCCAACACCCTGGTCATCTTCATCAACCAAATCCGCATGAAGATCGGCGTGATGTTCGGCTCGCCCGAGACCACCACCGGCGGTAACGCCCTCAAGTTCTACTCCTCGGTGCGCATGGATATCCGCCGTATCGGTTCGATCAAGAAGGGCGACGAGGTGGTCGGTAACGAGACCCGGGTCAAGGTGGTGAAGAACAAGGTGGCCCCGCCGTTCAAACAGACCGAGTTCGACATCCTCTATGGCGAGGGGATCTCCCGCGAGGGCGAGATCATCGACATGGGCGTTAAGCTCAATATCGTCGACAAGTCGGGCGCCTGGTACAGCTATAACGGCGACCGCATCGGCCAGGGCAAGGACAATGTACGCAACTTCCTCAAGGAGAACCCGGAGATCGCCGCCGATATCGAAGGGCGGATCCGTGCCGAGCTGCTGCCAAGCACCAAGGCCGAAGGCGACGAAGAGGCGCCGGCGAAGGCTGCAGAAGCCGCCGAGGCATAATATCCCTGGCCCCTCGCGCCAACAGAGCGCCCTTCCCGTCGGGAAGGGCGTTGTTATGTGTGCGGTGCACTTTTTCCGTGCCACTTTTACCGCCAATTGAATTACACTACGATGTTTTGCGAAGAAACCGGTAGCGCCATGGATGATTTGCCAGCGCAGAGTGAGGCTGAAGCCTATACCGTCGCGGTCGGCCTGTTGGCCCGGCGGGAACACTCCGCCCGTGAGCTGGCGGGTAAACTCAAAAGCCGTGGCTTTGCTGATACTGTGGTCGAGGCGGTGCTTGCCAGGTTAGAGGCCGAGCGCCTGCAAAGCGATGAGCGCTTTACCGAGGCCTACCTGCGCCAGCGCAGCCAAAAGGGCTACGGCCCGCAGCGCATTGCCGCTGAGTTGCGCGAGCGGGGTATTGACGACCCACTCATATCGAGCCAATTCCGCCAGGCCGAGGAGGAGGGTGAGCTCGACTGGTTTGAGCTGGCTGCAGCGGCCTATCGCAAGAAGTACGGCGCCCGCCCGATTGAGGATATGAAGGATCGGGCGAAACGGCAGCGCTTTATGCAGTACCGTGGCTTCACCCACGAGCAGATCGCCGAGGCGATGGGAACAGATTAACTTTCAGGTCAAATAACGATATTCGGGTAATTGAATGAAAAGCAGCGCAGAGATCCGCAGGGCCTTTTTGGACTTTTTCGCCGGCAAGGGGCACGAGGTGGTTCCCTCCAGCCCGCTGGTACCGGGCAACGACCCGACCCTGCTGTTCACCAATGCCGGTATGGTGCAGTTCAAGGATGTCTTTACCGGCCAGGAAAAACGTCCCTACACTCGCGCCACCTCGGTACAGCGCTGCGTTCGCGCCGGCGGCAAACACAACGACCTGGAGAATGTCGGCTATACCGCCCGCCATCACACCTTCTTTGAGATGCTGGGCAACTTCAGCTTCGGCGACTACTTCAAGCACGATGCGATCAACTACGCCTGGAAGTTCCTCACCGACACCTGCGGCCTGCCCGCGGAGAAGCTGTGGGTGACCGTCTACGAGGAGGATGACGAGGCGGCGGATATCTGGCTCAAGGAGATCGGCGTCGACCCGAACCGCTTTACCCGCATCGGCGACAAGCCCGGCGGCAGGAAGTACGACAGCGACAACTTCTGGTCCATGGGCGATACCGGCCCCTGCGGCCCCTGTACCGAGATCTTCTACGATCATGGCCCCGACGTGGCCGGCGGCCCTCCCGGCACCCCCGAGGAGGACGGCGACCGCTACATCGAGATCTGGAACCTGGTGTTCATGCAGTACGACCGGGACAAGGCCGGCAACATGAATCCGCTGCCCAAGCCCTCGGTGGACACCGGCATGGGCCTGGAGCGCCTGGCTGCCGTGCTGCAGGGGGTGCACTCCAACTATGAGATCGACCTGTTCCAGAACCTGATCAAGGCCGCGGCGAAGCTGGCCGGGACCGATGATCTGGAAAACAACTCGTTAAAAGTCATTGCCGATCATATCCGTTCCTGCGCCTTCCTCGTCACCGACGGGGTGATCCCCTCCAATGAAGGCCGTGGCTATGTGCTGCGCCGCATTATCCGCCGCGCCATCCGTCACGGCCACAAGCTGGGTATCAACGGCAGTTTCTTCCATAAGCTGGTGGGGCCGCTGGCGACCGAGATGGGCGAGGCCTATCCGGAGCTGCCCAAGACCCGGGCGCAGGTGGAGAAGGTGCTCAAACAGGAAGAGGAGCGCTTTGCCGAGACCCTGGACCAGGGGATGAGCCTGCTGGAAGAGGCCATCGCCAGCCTCTCCGGTAAGGAGATCCCGGGCGAGACCGTGTTCAAGCTCTACGATACCTATGGCTTCCCGGTGGATCTCACCGCCGATGTGGCCCGTGAGCGCGGCCTTAGCGTCGATATGCCCGGTTTCGACAAGGCGATGGCCGCCCAGCGCGAGCGCGCCCGCGCGGCCAGTCATTTCGATGCCGACTATGGGGAAGGGGTGGAGATCGAAGGCAAAACCGAGTTCACCGGTTATGAGCAACTGACAGACAGCAGCAGGGTGATCGCTCTGTTCCGCGAGGGCAAACCGGTGGACGAACTGGCCGAGGACGAGCGCGGTATGGTGGTGTTGGACAAGACCCCGTTCTATGCCGAGTCCGGCGGTCAGGTGGGTGACTGCGGTCGCCTACGCCATGACGGCGGCGTCTTCGAGGTCCAGGATACGAAAAAGCAGGGCGAGGCCTTCGTCCATCTCGGTCTGGTGACCCACGGCTCTCTCAAGGTCGGTGATGAGCTAAAGGCCGAGGTCGACCCCAGCCTGCGCCGGGACACCGCCTACAACCACTCCGCCACCCACCTACTGCATGCGGCATTGCGCCAGGTACTGGGTGAGCATGTGCAGCAGAAGGGTTCACTGGTCAGCGCCGAGCGGTTGCGTTTCGACTTCTCCCACTTCGAGGCGGTGACCGATGAGGAATTGGCGAAGATCGAAGAGATGGTCAATACCCAAATTCGGGCGAACCTTCCGGTGGAGACCCGAATCATGGCCATCGACGAGGCCAAGACCGCCGGCGCCATGGCGCTGTTCGGCGAGAAATACGGCGACAAGGTTCGGGTCCTCACCATGGGCGACTTCTCCATCGAGCTGTGCGGGGGCACCCATGTGGGCCGCACCGGTGATATCGGCTTGATGAAGATCACCGGCGAGGCCGGTGTGGCCGCCGGAGTACGCCGTATCGAGGCGGTGACCGCCCAGGGCGCGCTGGATTGGATCGCCGAGAACGAAGCTAAACTCGATAAGGTTGCCACCCTTGTGAAGGCCGGACGAGAGGATGTAGCCGACAAGGTGAAACAGGCGCTGGAGCGCAGTCGCAAGCTGGAGAAGGAACTGGAGCGGCTCAAGGCCAAGCTGGCCGGCAGCCAGGGCTCGGATCTCGCCTCCCAAGCGGAAGATGTCAATGGAATCAAGGTATTGGCGGCGAAGTTGGAAGGCGCCGATCCCAAGGGTCTGCGTGATATTGTGGACCAGCTTAAGAATAAGCTGGGGACGGCCGCTGTTCTAGTGGCCACGGTACAGAATGAGAAGATCAGTTTGGTGGCCGGTGTGACCAAGGATGCTACCGATCGCATCAAGGCCGGCGACCTCCTCAAGGCGGTTGCCGAACAGGTTGGCGGCAAAGGCGGCGGACGCCCCGATATGGCCCAGGGCGGCGGCTCTCAACCGGAGAATCTGGAGGCGGCGCTGCAGTCGGTCAGCAGCTGGGTCCGTTCGCACAGCGGCGGCTAGCCCCGGGCGTGGCGTAATCAGCCTGTCACCGCTGTTGCCGCTTCGTTGGTGTGGCCTTGCAACCGCTCGTTGTGACATAACCCTCTCCCTCCTTTAAAGCAGGAGAGTAAAGGGGGGTGACAGCCGCTTAAGCTTCGCTTCAGACTGGCTGTGGTAGAGTAGTATTAAGGACTTGTGTAATCCGCAGGAAAAAGGATTGTGCGATTTATGAGGTAATCGGCCTAAACGGCGGTTTTCCCCTTTAAATCTGTTACGATTTAGTGTTTAATCACCGCCCTTTGGAACGAGAGCTGCTATGGCACTGATTGTTCAAAAATATGGCGGTACCTCGGTAGGTGCCGTAGATCGCATCGAGAATGTCGCCCGTAAAGTCAAGGGATTCCGCGACAGGGGTGATGATGTCGTAGTCGTGGTCTCCGCCATGAGTGGCGAGACTAATCGTCTGACCGACTTGGCCAAGTCAATCAATCCGGAGATGGACCCCCGCGAAGCTGATGTGCTGCTCTCCACAGGCGAGCAGGTCACTATTGCGTTGCTGGCGATGTCGCTGAAAAAGGTGGGCTGTGACGCGCGCTCCTACACCGGCGGCCAGGTGCACATCCTCACCGACAGCATGCACAGCAAGGCGCGCATCGTTGATATTGACGAGAGCAAGATCCGCAATGATTTGGAGCAGGGCCGTGTCGTCGTGGTTGCCGGCTTCCAGGGTATCGATGAGCACGGCAATATCACCACGCTCGGCCGTGGCGGCTCCGATACCACAGCCGTGGCGCTTGCCGCCGCACTGAAGGCCAATGAGTGTCAGATCTACACCGATGTGGATGGTGTCTACACCACCGACCCGCGCGTCGTGGAAGAGGCCCGCCGCCTGGATCGCATCACCTTCGAGGAGATGCTGGAAATGGCCAGCCTCGGCTCCAAGGTGTTGCAGATCCGGTCGGTTGAATTCGCCGGCAAGTACAATGTTCCGCTGCGCGTGCTCTCCTCTTTCGAAGGGAAGGAGGGGCCGGGCACCCTGATCACCTATGAGGAAGAAGGTATGGAAGAAGCGCTGATTTCCGGTATCGCATTTAACCGTGACGAAGCTAAACTGACCATTCAGGGTGTACCCGACCAGCCTGGTGTGGCCTATCGCATCCTGGGGCCGATTGGTGACGCCAATATCGAAGTTGACATGATCGTACAAAATATCGGTGCCGATGAAACCACCGATTTTACTTTCACGGTCCATCGTAATGATTACGAAAAGGCGCTCGAACTGCTAAAACAGACCGCCAAGGAAGTCGGAGCACGGGAAGTGGCCGGGGACAGTAAGATCGTTAAAATTTCGCTGGTCGGTGTCGGTATGCGTTCCCATGCCGGAATTGCCAGCACCATGTTTGAAGCACTGGCTAAAGAAGGCATCAACATCCGCATGATTTCCACCTCGGAGATAAAAATTTCCGTCGTGGTGGATGAGAAGTACCTTGAACTTAGCGTTCGTGCGCTGCATAGCGCCTTTAATCTGGAGGAGGCACCTGCTGCGGTTTCTGACTGACAGTAAGGTTGATTTCCTGAGAACAAGGCCCAACTAAAATAGCCACGGGACAGGTCGGGAATAGGATTGCTGCCCCATTGGCGAATGTGCCGGCGGTGCCTGATACACCGTTTCAGGCTAACCGGTATTAAGGACTGAATAGGAGTAACGAAAATGCTGATCTTGACTCGGCGTGTAGGTGAAACCCTGGTGATTGGTGACGAAGTTACCGTTACCGTGCTCGGCATTAAAGGTAATCAGGTTCGGATCGGTGTTAACGCGCCGAAAGACGTTTCTGTCCACCGGGAAGAAATTTACGAGCGCATCAAGCGTGAAAAAGAGGGTGAACCGGGTAATTTCTGATAATCCACCCTTTACCTTCGAGGACTACGCAGGTATCCTTTCGCGCTTAGTTTAAAGGAGAGCTGGCCGAGTGGCTGAAGGCGCACCCCTGCTAAGGGTGTATAGGGGAAACTCTATCGAGGGTTCGAATCCCTCGCTCTCCGCCATACTGGAAACCATACGAGGTGATGGTGTTTACACAGCCTCGTTGGATTCGAACCCGACACAATGAAGTGATACAGGGTTCGCCCGCTTTATGGGAATAAAGCGGAACGGAACGAGAGTGATACGGATAAAATTCGTACCACTTTAGTGCAAGGTGTTGGAAGCCGCTTGACAGTGACCGGCTGCTTCTAGATAATGCACCGCCTTACGCGCCCGTAGCTCAGCTGGATAGAGTACCTGGCTACGAACCAGGCGGTCGGAGGTTCGAATCCTTCCGGGCGCGCCATTCAAACAAAAAAGGCCCCTGCGCAAGCAGGGGCCTTTTTTGTTTGTGGCATGTCGAAAAAGACTTCGAAGCTCAGACCGCCGCTTAGATCAATTGTTCGACCACGTCGCGGCAGCGAGGTGGAACGTCGGCGCGAAGCGACGACGGCCCCGCAGGGGTGAGGCCTTAGGCCGAATAATCCTTCCGGGCGCGCCATATATCAAGGGCTGCAGCGATGCAGCCCTTTTCTTTTGTACTATTAAAACCCATCTGTACTATTCATTTAATCCCCTGGAGTACAACTCTTGAGTTGTCACCGCGCCAGTTGAACCGCAGCCACCTCAAGAGGTGGACTCCAGTGCCACGTCGAGCCGTGGACTCCAACACTCTCAACAGAAGCCACCCCGGAGCACAACTCTCGAGTTGTCCACGCAAAACCCAAACAAAAGTCACGTCGAGCCGTGGACTCCAACGAAACCACCCCCTGGAGTGAGACTGTAAATTAGATTGTGTATCTGCCTATCATTAACCCACAAGGGGGATAGGCAACCATGAACAAACAAGAACTCGAAGCCTTCGCACGCGAAGCGGCCAAAAGCATTAAAACCGAAAATGACCTCAATGAATTCCGTCAGATGCTGACGAAAGTCACTATTG
>JAWOIT010000160.1:0-3833 GCA_046484535.1 Pseudomonadota bacterium
GGTCGAAGACCACGATGGTGTCGTTGAGTGAGTAGCCGATGACCGCCAGGAGTGCCGCCAGTACCGTGAGATCGAAGTCGAGCTGGAGCAGCGAGAAGACACCGAGGGTGATGATCACATCGTGCACCAGCGCGGCGACCGAACCGATGGCAAAGCGGTATTCGAAACGAAGCGCGACATAGATCAGGATGCCGATAAGGGCGTAGATCATGGCCAGGCCGCCGTCATTGGTCAGCTCCTCGCCCACCTGTGGGCCGACGAACTCGACCCGGCGCTTTTCCACGTCCGGGTTTTGCGCCTTGAGGGCGGTGAGGAGTCGGTCGCTCAGTTCGGCGCTGGTGACGCCTTCACGCGGGGCGATGCGGATCATCACATCGGTGGCGGCGCCGAAGTGCTGCACCAGGGCATCGCCGTAGCCCTGCTCCGCCAGTACATCCCGGATCTGTTCCAGCTTGGCGCTTTTCGGATAGCCCACCTCGATGATGGTGCCGCCGGTAAAGTCGATGCCGAAGTTAAAGCCGCGGACGGCGATGGAACCGATGGCGATGGCAATCAGCATCAGTGACAGGAACATGGCCGGCTTGCGCAGGCCGAGGAAGTTGATATGGGTTTCCTTGTTAAAAAGCTGCATCGTCCTGCCTCCTTAAATCGACAGTTTGGACAGGCGCTTGCCGCCAATGGTCAGGTTTACCACGCCCCGTGTCACCATAATGGCGGTGAACATGGAGGTGACGATACCGATGGAGAGGGTGATGGCGAAGCCTTTGATAGGCCCGGTGCCGAAACTGAACAGCACCACCGCGGCGATAAGGGTGGTGATGTTGGCATCGGCGATGGTGGACAGCGCCTTCTCGTACCCGGCGTGGATGGCCGCATGCGGCGTGTTGCCGGCGCGCAGCTCCTCGCGGATGCGCTCGAAGATAAGCACGTTGGCGTCCACCGCCATACCCACGGTCAGCACGATACCGGCAATACCCGGCAGGGTCAGGGTAGCCTGCAGCAACGACAGCACGGCGACGATAAAGACCAGGTTCAGTGACAGCGCCAGATTCGCCACCATACCGAAGCCCTTATACCAGAGCGCCATAAAGGCGAGCACCAGGACAAAACCGATGATGACGGAGTTGAAGCCCTTGGCGATGTTCTCCTTACCCATGCTCGGGCCGATGGTGCGCTCTTCGACGATCTCCATCGGGGCGGCCAGGGCGCCGGCGCGCAGCAACAGCGCCAGGTTGTGCGCCTCTTCCATGCTGTCCAGTCCGGTGGTCTGGAATCGCTTGCCGAAGATGCCGCGAATCACCGCCACGCTGATCACCTCTTCGACCCGCTTGGTCTCACGCCGGGGTTCGCCGTCGACTATTTTGGTTTCGGTCTTGGTCTCGATATAGACCACCGCCATGCGCTTGCCGACGTTCTCTTTGGTGTTGTCGAGCATCCTGCGCTCGCCCTTGGCATCAAGAGTGACGCTAACCTGGGGACCGCCGGTATCCTGGTCGATGCCGGAAGAGGAGTCGATGATCTGATCACCGGTGACGATAACCCGCTTTTCCAGCAGGATGGGCTGACCGTTACGCTCGCGATAGATGCGGGAGCCGAACGGCACGCGTCCGGCGAGGGCGTCGCTGACGTCGTTCTCCTCATCCACCATATGGTATTCGAGGGTGGCGGTGGCGCCGATAACGTCCTTGGCCCGTGCGGTGTCCTGCACGCCCGGCAGCTGCACCACGATGCGCTCCTCGCCCTGGCGCTGGATCACCGGCTCGGCGACGCCCAGCTCATTGACCCGTTTGCGCAGGGTGGTGATGTTCTGTTTGAGTGCGAAGGTCCTGGTCTCCTGCTGCTCCTTCTCGCTGAGGGCGGCATAGAGGTAGGCACTTCCGTCGCGCAGCTCTTCGGTGAACTCCAGATCGCGATACTCGCCGCGGATGAGTTCATAGGCCTTCTCGCGGTCGGCCGCATCGCGGAATTTGATCTCGACGCGCCCGTCCTTGTCGTCGATAGTCAGATAACGGACCGTCTCCCGGTTATCCTGCAGCAGAGAGCGGATATCGCTGACATAACGCTCCAGCGCCTGCTTGATCGCCGCGTTCATATCCACCTCCATCAGGAAGTGCACACCGCCGCGCAGGTCGAGGCCAAGGTACATCGGCAGGGCGTTGAACTGACGCAGCCAATCCGGAGTGGCCGGCGCCAGATTCATCGCTGTGGTGTAGTTATTCCCCAACATCTCACGGACCGGATCATAGGCCTCAAGCTGGGTGTCGGTATCAGCGAAGCGCACCAGCAGAGCGCCGGGGGTAAGCTGCATCGATTTGTAGGGGAGCTGCTCTTTCTCCAGCAATGCAACGACCCGCTCGCGGGTGTTTTCATCGACCTCCGCCATGCGGTTGGAGGAGATCTGCAGCGCCGGGTCGGTGCCGTAGAGATTGGGAAGCGCGTAGATCACCCCGATCAGAATGAGGAAGGCGATCAACAGATACTTCCAAAGCGGATAACGGTTAATCATTGGTTACACCCGATACAGTGACCGGCGCATAAGGCGCCGGTCAGTGGTTGTTATTGTTACGAACAGTTAGAGGCTTTTGATGGTGCCCTTGGGCAGCGCGCTGGCAACCGCCTCGCGCTGTACCTTCACCTGGACGTTTTCGGCTATTTCCACCTCAATGTAGGTTTCAGCGACCTCGACGATCTTGCCGTAGATGCCGCCCTGAGTCAGCACCTCATCGCCTTTGGCCAAGGCCGCGACCATTTTCTTGTGCTCCTTGGCGCGCTTGGACTGCGGGCGAATCAGCAGAAAATAGAAGACGATAAAGAGGATAATGAAGGGAAACATCGCCTCCAGCAGACCGGGCTGTGCGCCGCCCGCAGCGGCCGGTGCGGCTTCAGCCATGGCATCGGAAATGAAAAAGCTCATAGTGGTTCCTTCGCTCGTTGTCGTTGGTTAGTCGTAATTGCGCCTATTATGGCACAGGCGGCACAGCTTGTGACCGCTGCGCGTAGAAGTCGTTCACAAAGGCCTGCAGAGACCCCGCCTCGATGGCGCCACGCAGACCGCGCATCAGGTGCTGGTAGTAGTAGAGGTTGTGAATGGTGTTCAGCCGAGCCCCCAGGATCTCGCCGGTCTTGTCCAGATGGCGCAGGTAGGAGCGGGAGTAGTTTCGGCAGGTGTAGCAATCGCAGGCCGGGTCCAGCGGTCCGGTATCGTGCCGGTGGGCGGCGTTGCGGATCTTCACCACCCCCTCGCTGGTAAAGAGATGGCCGTTGCGGGCATTGCGGGTGGGCATCACGCAGTCGAACATATCCACTCCGCGGCGCACCGCCTCGACGATATCCTCAGGCTTGCCCACCCCCATCAGGTAGCGCGGCTTGTCGGTGGGCATGTGCGGGGTGATTCCCTCCAGCGTTCCCATCATCTCCTCCTTCGGCTCGCCCACCGAGAGGCCGCCTATGGCGTAACCGTCAAAACCGATCTCCAGCAGGCCGGCCAGCGACTCACGGCGCAATTCCGGATACATCCCTCCCTGCACGATGCCGAACAGGGCGTTGGGATTATCATGGAAAGCCTCCTTTGAGCGTTTGGCCCAGCGCAGCGAGAGCTCCATCGACTGGCGCGCCTCCTCCTCGGTGGCCGGATAGGGGGTGCACTCATCGAAGATCATGACGATGTCGGAGCCCAGATCCCGCTGCACCTGCATCGACTCCTCCGGCCCCATGAACACCTTGGAACCATCCACCGGTGAAGCAAAAGTGACCCCCTGTTCGGTGATCTTCCTCATCTGGCCCAGACTGAAGACCTGAAAGCCGCCCGAGTCGGTGAGGATCGGCCCCTGCCA
>JAWOIT010000113.1:0-7238 GCA_046484535.1 Pseudomonadota bacterium
CGGCGCCCTGACCGGGCTGGTCGGCGTGGGGGGCGGCTTCCTTATCGTCCCGGCGCTGGTGCTGCTGTCGCGCCTGCCGATGAAGCAGGCCATCGGCACCTCATTGGCCATCGTGGCAATCAAGTCCTATGCGGGTTTTGTCGGTTACATGGGTGAAGTCCCCATCGACTACCCGCTGATGGCGGCGTTCACCGCCGTGGCCATCGTCGGTAGTGTCGCGGGCACCCGGGTCGCCCACCGCATCTCCGGTGAGGCGCTGAAGAAGGGTTTTGCCATCTTTCTGATGCTGGTGGCCGGCTACATTCTGATCAATCAGATTATCTGACCGGTGGAACCCGACTGCGAGAACACCGTGGCGATCACCCTGTTACAAAAAGTGCGGCCAGGCGGCAGCTGTGCCCTCTAGTATCGCCCCGAAGGCCCCAGCGTGGCACCTTTTACTTGAGCAGCCGGTAGTGGTTGCCCTGGCTGTGAACTCGATGTGTTACTGAATTCACTGGAGTAAGCGTTGGACTCGGCTATGACTTATGTGCCGACTTGATGGCGGGCGCTTTGCGAATCGACGGGATGGCAGTTGTTTTTTACTGCGAGTAAACCGGTCCAGTTGTACCAGCGGAAGAAGACTTCGACACGGCTGAAACCTGTCTGATTCAACAGCTCGATATTTTCCTCCGTACTCAATGGGTTAAGCACGCCACGTATGCTGTTGGCCTTTTCCAGGATTTGCTCAGGTGTGAGGCCCTGGCGTCGTTTATAATCCCAGTGCAGATCCAGCCAGATATCCTCGAAAAAGGAGTCTTGCGCGCGGGTTTTCTCCACAATGCAGAGGCCGCCGCCTTCCACCATACCCTCGTTGACACGGGCCAGAAGCTCTCGGCGATCACTGATGGTCAGAAATTGCAGGGTGAACAGGCTGGTAACGAAGTGGGCGGGGGGTGAAAAATCCACGTCGAGAATGTTTTTGTGAATAAACCGTACATTGGAGTCGGTGATCCGCTTTCGTGCCTCTTGCACCATGGGTTCACTGATGTCGAACCCCGTGAACTGCGTATTCTCTTTAGCCTTATGGGCATTGCTGAGCTGCTCGATCGTGGAGCCGGTGGATGAGCCGAGGTCATAGATAACGCTCTGATCGCGAATGAAGTATTCGCTCAGTTCCACCACCATCCGTTGGATTTCCTCATAGAAGGGGATGCTTTTGCGCACATGGGAGTCGAATCCCTTGGAAATTTCTTCGTCGAAGCGCCATGCGCCCGGTACCGCTGATAGCGCGGAGTCGACGACTTTCTTTTCGTTTGTCGGTGAAGACACTGTTGTTCCTTCCTGTCTATGTCGCCGCTGACACGATTAAAGCCCCGGCGCATCGAGTCAAGCATAAATGAGAATACGCAAAGATGCTTGAGTCGCTAGTGTGATAGTAGGCCGCTGTTTACATAGTGACCGAAGATACAAAAAAAAGTTGCAGAATTGTAGCCTGTTAAGAGGATTAAAGTTACGGCGCCGGATTTTACCGATAAAGACGGAGGGTATAAAAGGGGTGATTCCGGACGGGGCTGCCGTGACTTAATGAATCAGCCTGTAGTCAGGGGTCAAAAGATGAAGCGGGATGTCCTAATAGATGAATTTCTCATTTTATAGACGGGAA
The DNA here is from genome assembly GCA_046484535.1 of Pseudomonadota bacterium. Lineage (GTDB taxonomy): Bacteria > Pseudomonadota > Gammaproteobacteria > Thiohalomonadales > Thiohalomonadaceae > JAPHTQ01. Next base: position 1,646 of record JAWOIT010000113.1, read on the forward strand.
TAATGTGAGAAAAAACGGTGACTATGTACTTTCGTAATAGTCGATCACCAACCACTTAAAGACATCAATGCCGTAATAGCCGGTGGTGTTGAAGTTCTTTTTCTCTTGATATTTTGTTAAGTAGAGTTTCGCCTGCTCGGGGCTTGCGATGACCTCGCCGTCGATAAAGTCGATTTCAGCGAGAAATCCGACGAACTGTTCGGCCAGTTTGCTTTTTTCAACGCAGGAAGCCGTGTCATCTTTTCTTGGGTAGGTGAAATTCATCGAACTTCCGTAACAGAGGGCGTCGTTGTGAAAACGAAGCAGACGGAAAAGGAAATCCCCTTCGATGTCTGAAATATTGTGCTGGAGCTTTGCAACGTTGGCCGCGGTCTCCTCCAGGGTGGCGCCTCGAAGCGATAGGGGGAATTTTGAAATAACCTCCTCCGGTACAAGCAAGGACTCCCTTTTTTCCAGCTCGTCGGTAAGGCGTTTGATCTCCGCCTTTTGCCGCTCAATTTTTCTTTCCAGCAATTCGGTTTGCGATGGTTCCGGTGTGGAATCGTGCTTATTTTCGCTTGGTATCGATTCCGCACCTGTGGCCTTGCCAATGGCCGGCGGCCAGAATGTCACCTGACGGCCGCTGATGACGGCAAAGGTGAACAAGACGGTAAAGTAGAGAACCGCGATTGTGATTAACCATTTGGGAAGCTTTTCAAAATGGTGCATATTCCCTCCGTTAACAGCTTCCTTATAGGCAGTGATGTTTTTTCTTAGGGGATGAGACGGCAGGGGGCGGGTTTGTCGTTGCTTGTCGGCGGCGTGTCTTCTGTGCGCACTTCTCGCCCGTTATCCCTGCTGATGACTCCGGATACCCTTTTTACCGTGTTCACACTGTAATGACAAATAGTTCCAACGGTCGCGCCGTCACGCTAGGGGTGACGGGCGCGGCGTTTACGATAGATGACAAAGCCGTATACAAGCACATTCCATAACAACGTGGCGCTGCCGACAAAGATGCCAAAATCCGCAGTCAGCCCCTCGGGGTAGATCAGGGGGGCGATATAGTGCTCGACAAAGCCGCCTTCGTAGCCGGCTTGCCCGGCCAGCTGCCGGTAGTGGTTTTCCATCGGGGTGAGGGGGCAGCGCAACGGGGCAATGTTGACAATCACCCCCCAGAGGAGCATCGGGATGTGCAGAAAGGCGAACCATGGCCGGTAGAGTGGCAGTAGCCCGCCGAACAGGACGAACAGGATAAAGAGTAAGTGCAGCAGCAGGGTGATGTCGGCAATGGTGGCGGCAGACATGTCAGACAGCCTGCTGGAGAATCGCGTGGCTGAAGGTCATCATGGCCGCATGGTCTGTTGCTGCCGGACCTGGTCGATAACCCGGCGGACCTCTTCACAAAAGTGGCGATCGGGAGTCGGGTGCAAGCCGTCCGATCTCTTCCGCACCACTGGGGTGACCCGGTCGGGTGGTTCGGCGGTAAGCTCACGGTTTGCCGCACTGGCAGTGGAGGTGAGCAGGGCGGTATGTCGCTTTTCGGAGCCCATGACGGTTCCTTGTGACGCTTTATCACATTATGCTCCCGGAGAAGTCGGAAAAAAATAGGTGGTGCTTATGTTTGAGAGGGGAATGATCCAGGTGGCAGGGGTGATCGACAGTGCCGAGGCCGAGATGTTGATCGGGTGCGGTGTAAAATACCTCGGTTTTCCACTGCGCCTGCCGGTCAACGCCGAGGACTTGAGTGAGGCCGAAGCAGCCGCTCTAATCGCTTCCTTACCGGAGGGTGTCCACGGCGTGCTGATCACCTACCTCGATAAGGCGGAGGCGGTGATTGCCTTCGGAAACGAACTCGGCGCCGATGTCGTGCAGCTTCATGGGCCGATCAGTGCCGAAGAGCTGGTCAGGATAAAGATAACGGCGCCGCAGTTGAAGATAATAAAAAGCCTGGTGGTGCGCGACGACAACCTGGATGCGTTGAAGCAGACCATCGCCGCCACCGCACCGTTTGTCGATGCCTACATTACCGACACCTTCGATCCGAAAAGCGGCGCCGAAGGGGCCACCGGCAAGACCCACGACTGGACCATCGACAAGAAATTGGTGGCGTTGTCACCGAGACCCGTGATCCTCGCCGGTGGGCTCACCGCCGACAACGTGGCCGAGGCGATACGTATCGTACAACCTGCCGGTGTGGATGTGCATACCGGCATCGAGGGGCCGGACGGGCGCAAGGACCGGGCGTTGACGCGGCGCTTCGTCAGTGAGGCGCGCGAGGCCTTTGCCGCGATTGAGTGAACGATGTTATTTGCTTCAAGTTGCTGATTTGCGTTACAAACGAGATAACCAAATGAAACTTAGGCCGGTTCTAAATTTGGTTGCTTTTTAATCCCTCCGTAACGAATGGCGCCTGCTTAGCGCCAGACCCCGTCATCCCGGCAAACCTACTGGATTCCGGCCTTCGCCGGAATGACGAAACCGATTAGAGTATGTGCTATTCCCCTGCGTACCATTTTGTTTCCAGGCGGTCGGATGGCAGGTGGATGGTCAACCTTTTTCCTCGACTGTGGCCGGCAGCGTTTTCACATCGAGACTGCGTACGGCATCGAGCGCCACCTCCCAGCGTCCCTCGGCACACAGGCCGCTGATGCCGGCCTCCTCGTAGGCGCGCAGCGCCGTGTCGATGCAGGCCTGTTTTACCGCCTCGGCAAGCCGTTCCCGCTCATCCATCTTCAGAACCCCGGCACCTGTTTGTCTTTCGGGTAGCTGACGTTATAGCCGAAGTCGATGCGCCACTCCTGATTCGGCGCCAGCTCCTGTTTCCACTCCAGAATACCGGCGCGGTCTTCCACATCCCTCCGGCTGGGCGGGGTGCTGTCATCGCTCAGTGCAACCTTAATCTCCTCATCGCGGGCGACCGGCAGCTGATCGAAGACGCTGACCGGAAGTTTGCGACTATGGTGGTTGGTGACGGTGATGCGGTAGCGTCGTTGTACGTTCTTCTCGCGGCTGATAAGGCCCTGTTCCGAGCGTTCGTCCCGGAGCAGTTTATAGTCCACGGCAATGGCATTGTCCTCGCCGAAGGCCAGGGCGATGGTTTCGCCCGGGCGTAGCGCCTCGTTGTCTTGTTTGCCGACGAAAACGCCGTCACGCTGCAGTCGCCAGGTGCCGGGAAGAAGCGGCGCTTCGCCCGTGTAATCGAGCTCGGCGTAGAGGAAGGCGCGGGTGTCGAGCTTTGGGGCGGTGCGGGCGGTAAGCGACACATCCAGTTGCTGCTGTTCCAGGATGAAGCGGTGATTGCTGTTGTCGGCGGGAACCGAAACCCTTCCGGGAATCGCGTAGCGGACCGAGAAGTCGCCGGCGATGAGGCGGGTCTGTTTGGTCTCGGCCGGGGCGGCGAAGGGTTCTGCCTCCAGGACGCCGCGGAGCTTTTGGTCGGCGGCGGATTCCTCATGTTGAATGCGGGTGTCTCGGCTGAGCGGAACGGGGGGTTGCAGAAAATCGATCCACCAGGGGTGGAGCTCGGGCATGGAAGCGCCGGCGCCGGGTCTGGCGGTGGAGACGACAAGCTGCGCCTGCTGCCAGTTTTCGCCGGTGTTCTGCCGAATATAGGCCGCCTGGGTCAGCTCAAGTTTGCCGCTTTCGGTTAGTAAAGAGGCGTCGTAGATCGGCGACCAGGAGGCGCCGCCGAGCTGGTAGGTGAGATCGAAGCTGGCCTTGCCCGATTGTGAGGCTTCCACCTGGATGGCGGCGGTGATGGTGTCGCGCCGTCCGGTCTGGATCTGGCGTAGTTCCTGCTCGACCTTGCGGATCATCTCATCCAGTTCGCGCTGCTGTTGTTTCAGTTCGAGTCGGGCGAGGTTTGTCTCCTCCATTCCCTTGCCGATCATCTGCCAGGCGGTTTCCCACTTCTCAGGGGTGAAGGTGCGGTTGGCGTTTTTATCCTGCTCGCTGGGTGGGTTGGCCAGCTGTTCGATGAATTTGGCCCGGGTGTCCAGGGCCTCGCGTCGGCCGTTGAGTTGGTCCTTTTCATCGTTAAGCGCCTGGAGTTGTTCGCGCAGTTTGCGTTCCTCCTCCGCGGCGGCCTTCTCGCCGAATTCACGGCGAATCTCAACGGCGGCGATGCTCAACCCCTCAGGCCCCTCGCCGCCGGCACGAAGTGAGTCCTGGAAAAGTTGCGCGGGCAGATTAGGCACGAGCACGGTGTGGTCGCCGGCGGGAAGATCCAGCTCAAGACGGCGAGTGACCTCCGCGCGGTCGGGAAAGACGGTCACGCTGTTGATGCGATTGCCCGAGGGTTGAAGATCATCGGCACCGGCCAGGGCGGGTAGCAGCATGAGGGTGCAGAGCAGGTGTTTACGTCCCATCCCAGGCTCCTTGTTTTTCTGTGGGGATGGAATCCAACATAGCCGCCGCAGGGTGGGTGGTCAACGCAGCTGTATCGATTTTGTCGGGTTACGGCTTCGCCTGACCCGACTTACGATCGACATCTGCGTTTACCGCTGGTGTTGACAACCCGAGAGTTGTACTCCAATGGGTGCTTTCCGGATCAGAGAGTTGGCGTCCACGCCTTGGCGTGGGCGGGGCGGTCAGGCCGCCCCGGTTGGTGTTGCTAAGTTTATGGCTCAGGCCACTTTCTGCCAGCTACCGGCGTGATCGGTGACCTTGTTAAAACCGTCCTCATAGCCGGCCTCATAGGCCTCGGTGACATGCTGGGGACCGCGTTTCGGGTGGTGGAAGTAGCCTGAGATCCAGCCATTGATAAATTCCCAGTCCACGCCGTTCTTCTCCATTGTATCGACCGCATCATAGTAGAACTTGTCCATGACAACCTCCTGAATGAAACATATAAAATGAACCATGCTATGCAAAAACATAGTATTTCACTGCGAATATTCAAGGGGTGCTATTTGTTTGATCCCCCTATGGGATTTCAGGTTTTATTTGCGATGGCGGGTCTGGCGTTTTGGGGTGGCGGCGGTCGTTAACTCGGCCTGATTAACCGCGCCGGTGGTGAGCGGCGGGGCTCCTTTCTGGCCGCTGCGGCTGAAGTCTTCGGTGAGGGCGATCTCGACCGCTGCAGGATCGCATGCCGACACTCCGGTGAGGGCACGGTGCAGCAGGGTGAAGAGCCGCGGCAACTGTATACGATGGGTTTGGCCGACCTCGGCATAGAGCCAGTCGGAGAGCTGCAGGAAGCGGTCGAACGGGGCATCGCCAAGGAGCAGCGGCAGGGTGGCGCGAAAGCGCCCGCTATTGGCGATAAGGTCCCAGTAGCGGGCGAAGCGGGCGAGCCGCTGCATATCGGCAAAACCGATGCGGTCGGTTTCGAGGATATTGTAGGGCGCCGTCGGCTGGTAGCGCATGGCGTAATTTTCCGTGTGGCGGTCGATGGGGGCGCCGCGCAGCCGTTTTAGGATACCCACCTGGATCTCGTGGGGATTGAGGGCGACCAGCCGGTCGAAACCGGCGGCGAAGCCGGCCATGTCCTCGCCGGGCAGACCGATGATGAGATCGGTGTGCAGGTGGGCGTGGCTCTCCTGGCGCAGCCAGCGCAGGTTGGCCTCGGTCTTGTCGTTATCCTGTTTGCGGCTGATAAGGGCCTGCACCT
>JAWOIT010000130.1:0-26975 GCA_046484535.1 Pseudomonadota bacterium
CTGGCCAGCCGGGAAGACAAACCCACGGCAGGGGAATCAGGCCTCTACTTCCTGCACACCAACCAGATAGACACGGCGACCTTGATCACCGACCAGGACCAGAACGTGGTTTGGGAGGCCATCATGGAGCCGTTTGGGGAGGTGAATGTCCTCACCGAAGAGATTGAGAATCCGCTGCGGTTTCCGGGGCAATATTTTGATGCGGAGACGGGCTTACATTACAACTACTTCCGCGATTACGATCCGGGCACAGGCAGATACACGACTTCCGACCCCATCGGGCTGAAAGGTGGCCTAAACACCTACACCTATGTTCTAAACAACCCATTAAAGTACGTCGATCCGGATGGTTTAAGCGCAATCGTTGTACCTCGTCCTATTCCGATACCGATCCCAGCACCGAGACCGATTCCGTACCCGATCGATCCAATACTGCCGGCCCCATACGACTTCAGGCCAGATCTGACTGACGATGAGAAGGAGTATTGCCGAAATGAGCGAAGGGCCTGCGCTCGGCTGTGCGAAGAGTCCATGGATGATCCCGACCGGTGCAAGGTATATGGGGGATCGATCGAGAAGTGTATCAGGGGTTGCCTCCCCTACATTTGCGGTGGCAACATGATCTAAGTGAATGGATCTGTCAATGAGGAAATGAAATGGCAACTGACGCAGAGCGCCTTTCCGTGGCGCTGAAAGAGAGTTTGAAGAGGCTAGACGAGGCCTACCGGCTCATCAAGACAATCCCGCTGGAGCCGAAGAAGCAGAATTGCATCGATATCGGTGAGGCTGTGGGACTGATAATCCAGGTTCAGAAGCACCTGGGCGACAGTTTTCCAAAGTTGCGCGTGGAATCCGCCGACGATCAGGAACGAAGCGAAGGAAAAGGACATCCATGATCTCGACAAAGCCCCGCCAGCCACCCGGCCAGCGGGGCTTTTTTTCAGCTTTCCTCGACCGTCAACACCAAACACCCGCGCATGACCCGCACCCGCACCGGGGCGCGGATATCGAAGCCGGCGGCGCTGAGCCAGTCGCCGCGCATCTGCAGCCAGGGCACACGGCGCGAGCGGCGCGGCGTGCCGTCCTCGCCGGGTGGGTATTCATAGAATTGGGTGCCGACGGTCAACCGTCGCTCAAGGGGGATTTTTACCGGGCGTGAATTGCCCGTAGAATGGTCACTAGCCATTGCTCAACTCCTGTGCAGTTGGGTGGTGGTTAGCCGGCCTTGGGTGGTGCAAACACCCTTGGCCGGCGCTTTTTCAACTTCCTGTCTTGCCTTGCTCCTTAAGCGTTAAAAACTCCTCTGTCGTGATCCCGGCCTGCCGAAGGATGGCCTTCAAGGTGCCTTCCGGCATATCCCCCGGATGATTGGGGATGGTGGTGTAGCTGTCCGTTGCCGGGTTGAACCAGATCTCATGGCTTCCTGCGGCCTGACGGTCAAACTCAAACCCCAGCTTCTTCAGCTTCTTGACGATCTGCCGGTACTTGAACCCGCCTAGCCTGCCCATCAGCCGCCCACGATCAGCGGATAATCGAACGAATCCTGCACCGCCGTCAGCCTGGCCTGGTGATGGCGCTCGGCCTGCGCCTCCATCAGCTTTCGGGCGACATCGCGGGCGATCTCCACCGTCTCGGTGATGGTGCGCCCCTGGGCGACCAGGCCGGGGATATCGTCGCTGGTGGCCAGATAGAGGCCCTCCGGCAACTTCTCGATGTGTAACTTGGCGATCTGCTCCATGGTCTTCTCTCCCGTGGTCAGTTGGGGTTGGCTTTCTGTTTTAGCTGCTCGGCCTCGACAAAGGTATCGATCAGCTGGGTGATCTGCTGGCGGGACTTGGGTCCCAGCTTCTCGATCTGTCGGATCCGTCGCTCCAGGCGGCTGCTGAGCGGCACCGACTCGACAGGCTTGATCCCCAGCAGGGTATCGGCGCTGACATTCAGGGCCTTTGCCAGATCCACCGGCATAATGGCCGGGGGATGCTGACTCTCCGCCTCATAGTAGGCAATCATCCCGAATTCTGGGGACAGTATACCTAACTTTAGCGATTTTTGATGATGTGGCATGATATTGCTGATATTTAACAAGGAGGTTGAATATGGCCAGAATGGCTCGTCTCGTTGTACCGGGGTACCCTCATCACGTAACCCAGCGCGGTAATCGGCGGCAGAAGACCTTTTTCTGTGAGGATGATTACCGGTATTACATTGAATTAATGACGCAGTTTGCAAGGGAGGCTGGTACTGATATCTGGGCTTATTGTCTGATGCCGAATCATGTCCGCTTAGTAATGGTGCCGAGCCAGGAGGACGGGCTTCGTGCCGCGCTGGGAGAAGCTCATCGTCGCTATACACGTCATGTCAATTTCCGAAAAGGCTGGCGGGGGCATTTATGGCAAGAGCGGTTCCATTCGTTTGTCATGGATGAAGAGTATTTGCTTGCCACCGTCCGTTACGTAGAGCGCAACCCTGTCGCTGCAAGAATGTGCCGTCACCCAGCCGACTGGAGGTGGTCGAGTGCATTTGCACACCTCAGGGGCAAGGATGATGATTTAGTTCGTGTACGTCCGATGCTGGAAAGAGTTGACGACTGGGATGCTTACCTCTCTGACATTATGCGGGTGAGCGTGAAACCATTGAGCTACACACCAGAACCGGAAGGCCGCTCGGTGCGGCGGGTTTTATTGAACGCCTTGAAACCGCCACAGGAAAAGAGCTTGCTCCTAAGTGACCTGGGCCAAAACCGCGTGCATCAAAAAGTTGGACGAAGCCGCTACGCGGAGAAAAACAGCTCCGCCCGGTAAATTGTAAGATGTAACCTCACCCCTCGCGCACGAGGGTCATTCGACCAAGAATCATGAGGTTACAACGCAATGAAACCAGTATCTGAAACAGACTTCAACCACTATTACCAATCCCACCTCAAACACCTAAAGCTCAAGGGACTGCAACCCAAAACCATCGAGGCCTATTCTCGCGCCATTCGCCGTATCGGTGACTATTTCGATCATCAGATCGATGCACTGACCGAAGAGCAACTACTCGATTACTTTACCGATCTGCTGAGCACGCACTCCTGGAGCGCCGTCAAGCTTGACCTCTGTGGTCTGAAGTTCTTCTATACGCATGTCCTGCGCAGGCCCTGGGTCGCCATTGATTTGGTCAAACCACCCAAGGCCAAGCGGCTGCCCGATATCGTGACCGTTGAGGAGGCCGGGCGGCTCTTTCAGGCCACCCAGACCTTGAGCTACAAGGTGTTCTATTTCACCCTCTACAGTCTCGGCTTACGCCTCGGTGAAGGCTTGCGCCTTCAGGTCGGTGATATCGATGCCGAGCGCAAACGGGTGCATATCCGTGATGCCAAGGGCAACAAAGATCGCCTCGTGCCCTTGCCCGAGCAAACTCTGGTCCTGCTGCGCCGCTTCTGGCAAATCCATCGCCACCCCACACTGTTGTTTCCCAATCGTCACGGCGGACTTAAAGGTGCACACCGGGCCACCTCGCCGCTCGACCGCGGCGGTGTCCAGTTGACCTTGCCAAGGTGGCACAACAGTGCGGGTTAAAAAAAAGATCTCCCCGCACAGCCTTCGGCACAGTTATGCCACCCATCTGATCGAGGCCGGCGTCGACTTGCTGGAGGTGCAGAAGATCCTCGGCCATCACTCCATCCTCACCACCGCTAAATACACACACCTGACCTGTTTCCATAAGCAGAGAGCCCTGCTCGTCCTGAAGAAGGGTGTTTGTGGGAATTTCAGTACTTGCGTTACCGCAACGGTAACGAGCATCGTGGAAACTAAAGCATGGCGCTTTGGTGACCCGTGAAATTCAAAAAGATATTTTCATAGAGAGAGACTTCGGCCGGGCTTGTCCAACAATCGGTTCAGATTGTGGTTCGCTTCGCTCTCACAATCTAACCTTATTCGTTTAGGTATACTGTCCCCGGAACTCTCGTTTTAGGTATATTGTCCCCGGAACTCCACGATGCGGTAGCCTGCCGTGATCTGAACGATAATGGCCTGACCAAATCTTACTGCCCTGTTACGGGGCGATTCTCCTGTAATTGCACGAGATTAGTGCGAAAGCGCTCTTTCATTCCCTGAGATGATCACATAACGTGTTGATTTTAATGATTGGCACTGAATTGGTGCGGTTATTGCACAGGATTGCGGCAGTGTTTGTGCAATTATGGGGAATACAATGGGACAGACTAGCGGTTTCGACACGCTATTCGTGCTGCTTGGCGCCATTATGGTGCTGGCGATGCATGCCGGTTTCGCCTTTTTGGAGGTGGGGACTGTGCGCAAAAAGAACCAGGTCAATGCACTGGTGAAGATCATCACCGATTTTGCCGCCTCCACCATCGCCTACTTCTTCATCGGTTATGCGCTGGCCTACGGGGTGGGATTTTTCGACAGCGCCGAGGCGCTCAGCATTAACAACGGCTATGAGTTGGTGAAGTTTTTCTTCCTGCTCACCTTCGCCGCGGCGATACCGGCGATCATCTCCGGGGGTATTGCCGAGCGGGCCAAGTTCTATCCGCAGCTCACCGCCACCTTCATCCTGGTGGCGTTGATCTACCCGTTTTTCGAGGGCATTACCTGGAACGGCAATTTCGGGATCCAGGCCTGGCTTGCCGAGACCTTCGGCGCCGAGTTCCATGATTTTGCCGGCTCTGTGGTGGTGCATGCGGTGGGCGGCTGGATCGCCCTGGCGGCGGTGCTGCTGCTGGGTCACCGCAAGGGCCGCTATGGTAAGAATGGCGAGGTCTTCGCCCACCCGCCCTCCAGTATTCCCTTCCTCGCCCTCGGGGCCTGGATCCTCACCGTCGGCTGGTTCGGCTTTAATGTGATGTCGGCCCAGGAGGTCGGCGGTATCTCCGGTCTGGTGGCGGTCAACTCGCTGATGGCAATGGTCGGCGGCATCCTGGTGGCGCTGCTGGCCGGAAGGAACGACCCGGGTTTTGTCCACAACGGTCCGCTGGCCGGGTTGGTGGCAATCTGTGCCGGCTCCGATCTGATGCACCCGCTCGGGGCACTGATTACCGGCGGTATCGCCGGGGGGCTTTTTGTCTGGACCTTTACCCTGGTACAGAACAAGTGGAAGATCGATGACGTACTCGGTGTCTGGCCGCTGCACGGCCTGTGCGGCGCCTGGGGTGGCATCGCCGCCGGGATCTTCGGTCTGAAATCACTCGGCGGCATGGGCGGGGTAACCTTCATGTCGCAGCTGACCGGCACGTTGCTCGGTCTGGCGATCGCCACTGCCGGGGGCTTTATCGTCTATGGAACACTCAAGGCGGTGATGGGGCTGCGTCTCTCTGAGGAAGAGGAGTTCGAGGGGGCGGATTTGGCGATCCACAAGATTGCCTCAGAACCGACCTACGACAGATAATAATTCGTGAGGGCGTGAGGGCGTGAGGGCGTGAGGGCGTGAGGGCGTGAGGGCGTGAGGGCGTGAGGGCGTGAGGGCGTGAGGTCGTTGGTTGGAGTCCACGTCTTGACGTGGCCTGAATGTGAGATCGGGAGGTCGTTAGATCGCGAGATGGTATGGGTAGACAGTCTCCGCTCTCCCGCTCTCCCGCTCTCCCGCTCTCCCGCTCTCCCGCTCTCCCGCTCTCCCGCTCTCCCATTTGCTGGCGCCTGCCGGGTAAGTGGCGTAAAATACTCGGTCTTTTTACGCCCGTTGAAATATATCCCCTTCAGGGCAGGCAGGTAGCACTTTTATGCGTTCAGTATTCATCAAAACCTTCGGCTGTCAGATGAACGAGTATGACTCGGCCCGCATGGCCGATGCACTCGGTGTCACCTGCGGGCTGGAGTCGGTCGATACCCCCGAGCAGGCCGACGTGCTGCTGCTCAACACCTGCTCTGTGCGCGAGAAGGCGCAGGAGAAGGTCTTCTCCCAGCTGGGCCGGTGGAAGCCGCTCAAGGAGAAGAACCCGGATATCATCATCGGTGTCGGCGGTTGTGTCGCCAGCCAGGAGGGGGAGGCGATCCGCGCCCGTGCGCCGTTTGTGGATATCGTCTTCGGGCCGCAGACCCTGCACCGCCTGCCGGAGATGCTCGGCGAGGTGGCGGCGCACCGGCACGGCGTGGTCGATGTGAGTTTTCCGGAGATCGAGAAGTTTGACCGGCTGCCCGAGCCGCGCGCAGAGGGACCGACCGCCTTTGTCTCCATCATGGAGGGCTGCTCCAAATATTGTACCTTCTGTGTGGTGCCCTACACCCGCGGTGAGGAGGTCAGCCGTCCCTTTGATGATGTGATCGCCGAAGTGGCCGGTCTGGCGGCCAAAGGGGTGCGTGAGGTTAATCTGCTGGGGCAGAATGTGAATGCCTATCGCGGCGAGATGGACGACGGTTCGACGGCAGATCTTGCCCTGCTGCTCCAGTATGTCGCCGCCATCGACGGGATTGATCGCATCCGTTACACCACCTCCCACCCGGTGGAGTTTTCCGACAGTCTGATCGAGGTCTACGCGGAGGTGCCCGAGCTGGTGAGCTTCCTGCACCTGCCGGTGCAGTCCGGCTCGGATCGGATCCTGGCGCTGATGAAGCGCGGCCATACCGCGTTGGAGTACAAGTCGAAGATCCGCCGGCTGCGCGAGGTGCGTCCCGACATCTGCATCTCCTCCGATTTTATCGTCGGTTTCCCCGGCGAGACCGATGCCGATTTTGAGGAGACGATGAAGCTTATCGAGGAGGTCGGCTTCGATCAGAGCTTCAGCTTCATCTACAGTCCGCGCCCCGGCACCCCGGCGGCTGACCTGCCGGATGATGTACCGCTTGATGTGAAAAAGGCGCACCTGGCTCGGCTGCAGGCTAAAATCAACGAACAGGCCCGCGCTATCAGCGAGGCGATGGTGGGCACCACGCAGAAGATACTGGTCGAGGGTGTCTCGCGTAAGAACGAGGCGGAGATCGCCGGCCGTACCGAGAACAACCGCGTCGTCAATTTTCCCGGCGACAAGACACTGACCGGTCAATTCGTCGAGGTGCGCATCACCGAGGCCTTGCCCAACTCCCTGCGTGGAGAGCTGATTGGATAAAGTCTTAAACGCAGAGGTCGCAGAGGCGCAAAGGTCGCAAAGGGTTTCTCTGCGGATAGAAGCTACGATGATCTCCGGATCTCTGTGATAGTTTTTTGAGTTAGTTATCTTCGCGTTCTCTGCGTCTTTGCGAACTTTGCGTTAAATTGTCTTGAAAAAACCTTACAGGCCCATTTTGAACGATACTGCTGAAAGTCTGGATATCTCACTACACCCCGCGGACAACACCCGTCTGGCCAATTTGTGCGGCCAGTTCGATGAACACCTGCGCCAGATCGAACGGCGCCTCGGTGTCGAGGTGAACAACCGCGGCAACAAATTCCGCATCATCGGTGACGGCGAGTCGGTGCGGGCGACCGCCGAGGTGTTGCGGGATCTGTACGAGGTCTCCTCCAGCGAAACGCTCAATCCCAAGCGGATCCATCTCTATCTGCAGGAGTCGGGTGTCGAGGAGCTGCTGGAAGAGGAAGTGGATATCGAGGAGGTGGTCATCCGCACCAAGCGCGGTGTGGTCAAGGGGCGCGGTCCGAACCAGAAACGGTATCTGCACAATATCGTCACCCACGACATCAACTTCGGTATCGGTCCGGCCGGTACCGGCAAGACCTATCTGGCCGTGGCCTGCGCCGTCGAAGCGCTGGAGCGGGACGAGGTGCGCCGGTTGATCCTCACTCGTCCGGCTGTGGAGGCGGGCGAGCGGCTCGGCTTCCTGCCCGGGGATCTGGCGCAGAAGGTCGACCCCTACCTGCGTCCGCTCTACGATGCGCTCTATGAGATGCTGGGTTTCGAGCGGGTGGCGAAACTTATCGAGCGCAATGTGATCGAGGTGGCGCCGCTGGCCTATATGCGTGGGCGCACCCTCAACGAGGCCTTTATCATTCTGGATGAGGCGCAGAACACCACACCGGAGCAGATGAAGATGTTCCTTACCCGTATCGGCTTCGGTTCCACCGCGGTGATCACCGGCGATGTCACCCAAATCGACCTGCCGCGGGGTACTAAGTCAGGCCTGCGCCAGGTGGTGGAGGTGCTAAAGGATGTCGACGGCATCAGCTTCACCTTCTTCCTGGCCAAAGACGTGGTGCGCCACCCGCTGGTGCAGCGCATCGTCGGCGCCTACGATCAATTTGATCGGGAAAGTCCCAATGATTAACGCAAAGGACGCAGAGGCGCAAAGGTCGCAAAGAGGGCTAATGAATGAAGTGGCGGGGGGAAGTTCGGATGTCTTTGTTCGCACTTTGCCCTAAAAGGGAAAGCCTGCCCATAGCAATGTTAACTTTGCGTTCTCTGCGTCTTTGCGGTCTTTGCGTTAAAGGTTTTACCTGTGATTGAACTCGATCTTCAGGTTGTTACCGGCGCTGACGATATCCCCGACGAGCCGTTGATCCGTCGCTGGGTGGGGGCGGCGCTGACCGGTCGTCGTGAGGACGCGCAATTGACTATTCGCATCGTCGATAAGGCGGAGATCACCGAGTTGAACCGTACCTACCGCGGCAAGGATAAAGCCACTAATGTCCTCTCCTTCCCCTTCGAGGCGCCCCCCGGGGTGGAACTGCCGCTACTGGGCGATATTGTCATCTGTGCCAAGGTGGTGGCGGACGAGGCCTGCGAGCAGGGAAAGCCGCTCGAGGCGCACTGGGCGCATATGGTGATCCACGGTATCTTGCATCTGTTGGGCTATGACCATATTGAAGAGGCCGAGGCCGCACAGATGGAAGGGCTTGAAATTGAGCTCCTCGCTGGCCTAGGCTATGCAAATCCGTATGAATGAGATATCTCTTACATGAACGAAGACCGACCTAGCGGGTCCGCCTATGACGGGCGGGCCCGCAATTGGCTGGAGCGAATTGGACAGATGCTCCAGTCCGAGCCGAAAGACAAGGAAGATCTGCTGCAGTTTCTCACCGACGCCCAGCAGCGCGCCCTGCTCGATCACGATGCACTGCGAATGATCGAAGGGGTGATGGAGGTGTCGGAGATGCAGGTGCGCGACATCATGATCCCCCGCTCGCAGATGGAAGTGGTCGAACGCAAGGCCGAGCTGGCCGATTTTCTTCCCATCATTACCGACTCCTCCCACTCCCGTTTTCCGGTGATCGGTGAAAACCGCGATGAGGTGGTAGGTATTGTACTGGCGAAGGATCTACTACCCTTTGTCGCCAAAAACGGCGAGGGTAACGGCAACGGTTTCAATATCCGTGAGATCCTTCGCCCGGCGATGATTGTCCCCGAGAGCAAACGGCTTAATGTCCTGCTGCGTGAGTTTCAGGCCAGCCGTAACCACATGGCCATCGTGGTGGATGAATATGGCGGGGTGGCGGGCCTTGTCACCATCGAGGATGTGCTGGAGCAGATCGTCGGTGAGATCGAGGATGAGCACGATGTGGAAAGTGACGAGAACAACATCCTGCCCGCCGGGGAAGAGAGTTTTACCGTCCGGGCCCTGACTCCCATCGATGATTTCAACGAGCACTTCGGCACCACCTTCGGCAGCGAGGAGTTCGATACCGTCGGCGGTCTGGTGATGAACGCCTTTGGCCATATGCCAAAGCGTGGCGAGCAGATCGACTTTGCCGGTTACCGTTTCACGGTGCAGCGGGCCGACAGCCGCCGTATCTACCTGCTGGATGTGGTCCCGGCGCCGGAAGAGAGCATCGAGCAGGAGGATAAGGGTAATGGCGAAGAGCAGCCCTCAGGCTGATTGGCCTAAACTGCTGCTCGTCCTGATTGCCGGGGGGGTGCAGCCTCTGGCTTTCGCCCCCTTTTCGCTCTATCCGTTGGCCGTGCCGGCCTTGCTGCCGCTGTTCTACTTGTGGCTGGAGAGCACTCCGGGACGCGCGGCGCGCTATGGTCTGGTTTACGGCCTTGGGATGTTCGGCGTGGGGATCTCCTGGGTCTATGTGGCGATCCACGATTTCGGCCACAGCCCCATGCCGGTTGCGGCATTGCTGACTTTTCTGTTTGTTACGGCCGCCGCCCTCTATCCGGCGCTGATGGGTTTCCTTGCGAGACACACCGCCATCCGCTGGAGCATCTCGCCAAGCAAACAGCTCTTACTCTGGTTTCCGCTGTTCTGGACCCTGGGGGAGTGGTTCAAGGGATGGTTTTTGACCGGTTTTCCCTGGCTCAGCCTCGGCTACAGCCAGATCGACTCTCCCCTGGGTGGCTATGCCCCCGTAATCGGTGTCTATGGTGTCGGCCTGCTCTGCGCCTTTTCCGCCGGGCTGTTGTTGCTGATGTGGCAGCATCGACTCAGAGCCGTTGCATGGGCGCTCCCCCTGCTTTTGTTGTTATGGGGGGCTGGCTGGACACTGGGGCAGATCGAGTGGACGGAGCCCGAGGGTGAACCGATACGCGTGACCCTGATTCAGGGTAATGTACCGCAAGATACCAAGTGGAACCCGGAGGCGGTTCGCCTGCGGCTGGATCGTTATGCGGAGTTAACCCGCGAGCATCTTGATGCGAGCGATCTCATCATCTGGCCGGAAAACTCCATTACCGTCTTTTATCATCAATTGGCGGAACGTTATTTCAATCCCCTGGCGGAGGAACTGCAAGAGAGCAATACCGATCTGATTCTCGGTGTGCCGCTGCTGGATGAGGATGGCGTAAGCTACTACACCACGATGATGAGCCTCGGTTCCCACCACGGCTTCTACCGCAAACGCCATTTGGTCCCCTTCGGCGAATTCCTGCCTCTGGAAGGCCTGCTGCGTGGTCTCATCGACTTTTTCAATATGCCCATGTCGAGCTTTTCGCCGGGACCGAAGCAGCAACCGCTGCTACAGGCGGCGGGGCAAAAGATCGCCGCCTCCGTCTGCTACGAGGATGTTTTTCCCTCGGAGATGCGGGATTTCCTGCCCGAAGCGACCCTGCTGGTCAACGGCAGCAACAACGCCTGGTACGGCGACTCGCCGGCTCCGCATCAGCATCTGCAGATCTCCCGCATGCGTGCGCTGGAGTTCGGACGGCCCATGCTGCGGGCCACCACCAATGGCATCTCGGCGATTATTCGGCCGGATGGCGCAGTCGAAAAGAAGAGTCGCCAGTTTGAAACCGCGATCGTTCAGGCAACGGTGCAACCGATGCAGGGGACAACCCCCTATACCCGTTTCGGTAACTACCCCGTCCTGATTTTAATCTTTGCCCTGTTGGGATTGGGTTTTATCTTTCGTCGGCGTTAAACGATTCTGCCGGGAGGCGTTGTTATTTCGGTGCAAACCTTTGCGTCTTAGAGTCTCTGCGGCGGGTTTTTTATGGGGCGAGTAATTACAGAAGAAGAAAAAATACGGATATTTCCCAATGAATATATCAATTCCCTCAGCACTTAAATCTCTCTCAACAGCCGGAACCGCCGCGGCGGCAATGAGTGCATGGTGGAAAAAGGCGAAAGGTGACTCCAGGGCTTTGATCCGTGAGCTTAAGGATAACCTGATCTACCTGGATATTGTGGCTGACGACGGGGTCGATCTGGGGGAGGTGATCGACAAAATCTCCGTTTCCGAGTATCAGCGCCTTGCCAACGAGGGCTTTAACTTCAATAGCTTGAAAAGAGGGAAAATCCAGGATTACCCATCGCTGAAAGGCTCCGATCTTGCCTCTTGGTGCGGCAAGGAGACAGAGGCGCTAATCGAGTCGATCTACGACAAAATCAACGATTTGAAAGTCCGTTACCCCCATGTCCGGCACAGTGAGAGGTATCGCTGGACGGTCAGGGTCAATAATATCCGCAAGCGGATCTGGCTGTTGCTGAAACATGTGCGGGACGGCTGAACACACATTTCGGCGAAGTCCCGGCTATTAAGGCTTGAGACCGGTTTGTCTCAACTGGGGGCGGACGGGGATTTCTCAGACGGGTCGGTGTCGCATTGCAGAACGGCCCCTATTGGGGCCGTATGTACACAGCTGTGCGGCTACTCCTCGCTTGTGCTGATACGCCGGAATTTCGTCCCGTGGCACTTGGGACAGGGCGGGATGTGGCCGGTGTGGTGAAAATGCAGCATCTCGCCGCAGCTTTTGCACTGCAGGGTGCCGATGCCGGCGATCTCACCGGTATGCCATTCGCCCACGGCGTTGGCGCGCTGTTGCAGCTGGTCCAGGGCGACCCGGGTATGGTCCACCATCTGACTGAATATCTGCAGTACGGTATCTTCCACCACCTCCAGGTCAAAACGCAGCCAGTCACGTAGCTCTTTGCCGGATTTGTCGATAAAAGTGGCCGCATCTTCCAGGTCGCGCACCACATAGATACTGACCAGCTCGGCCTCCTCACGGGTCAGCTCACCCAGCTCGGTGGCACGCTCTCTTGCCGTCTCCACGGCCTGGTGCAGGTCCTTGTCCGCCTTTTTCATGGTCTCGCGGGTGCGTTCGAGCATACGGTCATAGGCGTCGGCGAGTTTCTCGGCCACACCTTCCGGTAAGGGCTTGTTCATGCGCTATCCTCCATCAATTAAGCGGGCTTGCCTGTTATTGAGTGTGCCCCATGTGCGTGTTAATGCCAAGTATGGCAAAGCAGGGCGAGGCGGCAAGAAAACAGGGGCCACACAACTTTCGCCCTTAATAACTGAGTGGCGCGCATAATTCGGGACTTTCCCGCTTTCCCCCTATACCTGTTATTGTGACACCTCCATAACCTACGGTATCCTATCCGGCTTGATTTTCAGGTGATTACAGGCGTTTTCCGATGGCGTTCGATGAGCAGTATCAACCCAAAGCGATAGAAGAGTCCGCCCAGCGTTTCTGGGAGCGGCAGCAATCCTTCAAGGCCCATGACGATCCGTCGCGGGAGAAGTACTACTGCCTTTCGATGTTTCCCTACCCCAGCGGCCGGCTGCACATGGGCCATGTGCGCAACTACACCATCGGCGATGTGATCAGCCGCTACCAGCGCATGCTGGGCAAAAATGTGCTCCAGCCGATGGGTTGGGACGCCTTCGGCCTGCCGGCGGAGAATGCGGCGATCAAAAACAACGTGCCGCCGGCCAAGTGGACCTACGAGAACATCGATTACATGCGCGACCAGCTAAAGCGACTCGGCTTCGGCTACGACTGGGAGCGCGAGGTGGCCACCTGCCACCCCGATTACTACAAGTGGGAGCAGTGGCTCTTCACCAAGCTGTTCGAGAAGGGACTGGTCTATAAAAAGACTGCGCCGGTCAACTGGTGCCCCAACGATATGACCGTGCTGGCTAACGAACAGGTGATCGACGGCTGCTGCTGGCGCTGCGACACCCCGGTGGAGCGCAAGGAGATCCCCCAGTACTTCATGAAGATCACCGCCTATGCCGAGGAGCTGCTGGCGGACCTGGACAAACTGCCCGGCTGGCCCGAGCAGGTACGTACCATGCAGAAGAACTGGATCGGCCGCTCCGAGGGGGTCGAGCTGACCTTCGAGGTCGAGGGCGAGCCGCTTAAGGTCTTCACCACCCGTCCCGACACCCTGATGGGGGTGAGCTATGTGGCCGTGGCCCCGGAGCACCCGCTGGCGCTGCGTGCAGCCGGGGATAACCCGAGCCTGGTGGCCTTCATCGACAAGTGCAAGAAGATGGAGACCTCCGAGGCGGCCATGGAGACCATGGAGAAGGAGGGGGTCGATACCGGCCTTAGGGCGATCCATCCGATTACCGGCGAAGCCGTGCCGGTTTTTGCCGCCAATTTCGTGCTGATGAGCTATGGCGAGGGGGCGGTGATGGCCGTGCCCGCCCACGACCAGCGCGATTGGGAGTTCGCCAAGAAGTACCGTCTGCCGATCACGCAGGTGATTGCGCCGGTCGGCCAGGATATTGAGATGGACCTGAATGAGGGCGCTTACACCGAGAAGGGTATCCTCATCGACTCGGGCGACTTCAACGGCCTCTCCTCGAAGCAGGCCTTCGACGCTATCGCCGAGCACCTTGAGAAGATCGGCAAGGGCGGCAAGACGGTCAACTACCGCCTGCGCGACTGGGGGGTCTCGCGCCAGCGCTACTGGGGCTGCCCGATCCCGATCATCAACTGCGGCAACTGCGGCGAGGTGCCGGTGCCTGAGGATCAACTTCCGGTAGTGCTGCCCGAGGATGTCGAGTTCGACGGCGTAGGCTCGCCGATTAAAAAGATGCCGGAGTTCTACAAGACCACCTGCCCCAAGTGCGGCGCCGATGCGGAGCGCGAGACCGATACCTTCGATACCTTTATGGAGTCCTCCTGGTACTACGCCCGCTATACCTGCCGCGACAACGACGGGGCGATGCTGGATGAGCGCGCCGACTATTGGTTGCCGGTGGATCAGTATATCGGTGGTATCGAGCATGCCATCCTGCACCTGCTCTACGCGCGCTTCTACCACAAGCTGATGAGAGATTATGTTACCGGGGCCGACGCACAGGGAGGTGCTAGTGCCGCGGGAGGCAGGACGCCGGGAGCGGCCTTGTTGAACTCCGACGAGCCGTTCAAGAACCTGCTCACCCAGGGGATGGTACTCAAAGACGGGGCCAAGATGTCCAAGTCCAAGGGCAACACCGTCGACCCGCAGGAGCTCATCGATAAGTACGGCGCCGATACCGTGCGCCTCTTCACCATGTTCGCCGCCCCGCCCGAACAGTCTCTCGAATGGAACGACTCCGGGGTGGAGGGGGCGCACCGCTTTCTCAAGCGGCTGTGGAGCTATTCCCAAGAGCATAAGCCGGCCCTGGGTGGGGCGATTAAAATCCACGAGGAGACCAAGGATGCCCGCCGTGAGATCCACGAGGCGTTGCAGCAGGCCGTGAGCGACTTCAGTCGCTACCAGTTCAACACCGTGGTGGCCGCCTGTATGAAGATGATGAATACCCTCAGCAAGCTAAGCGGCAACGGCGCCTCGGTACTGCGCAATGAGGCGGTATCCATACTGCTGCGCCTGCTCTCGCCCATCGCGCCGCATACCACTCATGTCCTGTGGCGGGAATTGGGCTACGGTGACGATATCCTCAGCGCCCCCTGGCCCGAAGTGGATGAGCAAGCGCTGGTGAAGGATGCCATCGATCTGGTGGTGCAGGTTAACGGCAAGGTGCGCAGCCAGATCAGCGTACCGGCCAATGCCGACAACGCCGCCATCGAGGAGATCGCCCTGGCCGATGCCAAGGTGCAGAACTTTGTCGAAGGCAAAACTATCCGCAAGATCATCGTCGTTCCCGGACGGCTGGTGAACGTGGTGGCCAACTGAGCAACCTAATGCGTAATTACCGTCTCGCCATTCGCCTCTGGCTAACCGTGCTGTTAGCACTGCAGCTGAACGCGTGCGGTTTTCACCTGCGCGGCGCGGTCGAGTTGCCCGAGGTGATGACGCGCACCCATGTGGTGGGCGGTGGTGGCACCGACCTCTACTACGAGCTGGAGAACGCCCTGTTAAACGCCGGCGCCGAGGTGGTGACATCGGCCGAAGCGGCCACCGGGACACTGACCCTGCATAAGCAGCAGGTACAGCGTCGGGTGCTGAGTGTGGACAGCCAGGGGCGTGCCGCCGAGTATGAGCTGACCCTGCAGCTGGCATTCAGCCTCAAAGACAGTGCCGGACGAATTATCGCCGATAATGAACGGCTCAGCATCGTTCGCGATTACAGCTTTGACCCGGACAGTGTCTTGGGGAGGGAGGCCGAGGAGCAGGCGCTGCGCCGTGAAATGGAGCGCTTTGCCGTCTCGCAGATGATGCGCCGCCTGCAGAGCCTGGCCCGCCGGCCTGCGCCAGAGAAGGAATGAAGCTCTACTACGACAAGCTGGAGTCCCATCTGCGGCAGGGACTGCAACCCGTCTACCTGCTGAGCGGCGACGAGCCGCTGCAGCTGATGGAGGCCGGGGATGCCATCCGGCGCTGTGCCCGCGAAAGCGGTTTTGGCGAGCGCGAGGTGATGCACGTCGAATCCGGTTTTGACTGGGACGCTCTGTCGGCCGCCTCCAATAGTATGTCCCTGTTCGCCGAGCAGCGGCTGATCGAACTGCGTATGCCGAACGGCAAGCCGGGCAAGGAGGGCGGCAAGGTTCTCGCCGAATACGCCGCCAATCCGCCGCCGGATACCGTATTGCTCATTACCATCGGCAAGCTGGATAGCAGCGCCCGGAACAGCAAGTGGTTCAAGTCGCTGGACAAGGCGGGGGTGACCCTGGCGGTCTGGCCCGTCGAGCCACAGGCGCTCCCCGGTTGGGTGATGCAGCGGATGCGCTCGCGCGGCATGCAGCCCACGCCGGAGGCGGCGCAGCTGCTGGCCGAGCGGGTCGAGGGCAATATGCTCGCCGCCGCCCAGGAGGTGGAGAAGCTACTCCTGCTCTACGGCGAATCACCCATCGATGCGCAACAGGTCGAGGAGGGGGTGGCCGATAGCGCCCGCTACGATATTTTCGAGCTGGTTGATACCGCCCTACTGGGGGATGCGGCGCGCACCAGCCGTGTGGTGGACGGGCTGCGTGGTGAAGGGGTCGAACCGGTGCTGGTGTTGTGGGCGCTGCTGCGGGAGATCCGCAGCCTGGTGCAGATGGCGTCCGAGATTGAAAAGGGCGGTGCGATCGAACCGGTGATGGAGCGTTTTCGGGTCTGGAAAAAACGCAAACCGCCGGTGAAGGCCGGATTGCGTCGGCACAATCTCAAGCGCTGGCAACTGCTGTTGCGCCGGGCCGGCCGTATCGACCGTATGATCAAGGGGATAGAGCCGGGCAATGCCTGGGATGAGTTGTTACATTTGGCCCTACTGATGGCCGGGGTGCGGACGGTTTAAACTGAGGTAGAGCGGCTTCCAGCCGCGAAAATTGTTTATCCGCTATGAAAATCGCGGCTGGAAGCCGCTCCTACGTAAGTTGTTAGATTGAATTTGAGGTTTGTCGTGGATATCAAACAGTACATGCAACAGGTCGGCCGGCAGGCGCGTGAGGCTTCACGCGCCATCGCCCGTGCCGACAGTAATGCCAAGAACAGCGCCCTGCAGGCGATCGCCGCCGAGTTGGAGAGCAAGGCCGGGCAGATCATCGAGGCCAATGCCAAGGACCTTGAGGCGGGGCGTGAGCGCGGCCTGGATGAGGCGCTGCTGGACCGGCTGGAACTGAATAATGAACGCATCGCCGGTATGGCGGAGGGGCTGCGGCAGATCGCCGCGCTGCCCGATCCGGTGGGCGAGATCGACGACATGACCTATCGCCCCTCCGGCATTCAGGTCGGGAAGATGCGGGTGCCGCTCGGTGTCATCGGCATTATCTATGAGTCGCGCCCCAATGTGACCGCCGATGCGGCGGCGCTCTGCCTCAAGTCGGGCAACGCCTCGATCCTGCGCGGCGGCTCCGAAGCGGCCCACTCCAATCATGCCATCGCCGCCTGCATCCACAGCGGTCTGGAGCAGGCCGGCCTGCCTGCCAATGTGGTGCAGGTGCTGGAGACCACCGACCGTGCCGCGGTAGGCGAGCTTATCACCATGCCCGAGTATGTGGATGTGATCGTGCCGCGCGGCGGCAAGGGGCTTATCGAGCGTATCAGTGCCGATGCCCGGGTGCCGGTGATCAAGCACCTGAACGGGATCTGCCATGTCTATATCGACGGTGAGGCGGACCTGGAAAAGGCGACCCAAATCGCCTTTAACTCCAAAACCCACCGTTATGGCGTGTGCAACGCCATGGAGACCCTGCTGGTCTCCGAAGAGGTGGCCGAGGCGGTGCTGCCCGAGCTTGGGAAAATGTACCGGGAGACCGGTGTGGAGCTGCGCGGTTGTGAGACCACCCGGCGGCTGATCGCGGGGAGTGCCGCCGCTACCGACGAGGACTGGGATACCGAGTATCTGGCGCCGATCCTCTCCATCCGGGTGGTAAAGGGACTGGATGAGGCAATCGACCATATCCGGCGCCACAGCTCGGGCCATACCGAGGCGATTGTCACCGAGAACCTCACCCTGGCGCGACGTTTCCTCGCCGAGGTGGACTCCAGCTCGGTGATGGTCAACGCCTCCACCCGTTTCGCCGACGGCTTTGAATACGGACTGGGGGCGGAGATCGGTATCTCCACCGACAAGATCCATGTGCGTGGTCCGGTCGGGCTGGAAGGACTAACCTCGCAGAAATATATCGTCATCGGTGATGGCCATATTCGCCAATGAGCGCCGGCAGGTGACACCATTACTGAAATCGTAATGGCAGTGGTGTAATGGTGCGGAAGCGAAGCATAAGGTTTGCCGCGACGGGCATTTTTATCGCCATGGTCATGGTGACTATTCCGCTGCGCGTTAATGCATTGTCTCTCGGTGATCTGGTGGTTCAAAGTCCCCCGGGTAAACCGCTGCGAGCGATGATTCCCGTTACCCTTGAGGCGGAGGAGTCACTGGCCGAGTTGCGGGTGAGTGTGGCATCCGAAGCGGATTATGTCCGACAAGAATTGGAAAAACCGTCGCTACTGCAGGGTGTGAGGATCGCCCTGCAGGCCAGAGGCGATAACCGCGGGCGAATAATTTTGTCGGGAGAGAGTCTCTGGCAAGGCGAGGAGGTGCACCTGTTGCTGCAGCTTCACTGGCCCCAGGGGAAGGTGAGCAGGCACTTTCGGATACTTCCCGTAAACGGCGCCGAAGCGCAGAAAAAGGCGCGTTATGTGGAGGTGGCCGAGAATGAGTCGTTGGCTAATATCGCCATGCGCCTGAGCGAACATAGCAATCGCAGTTTCATGCACATGATGGTGGCGCTCTATCGGACCAATCCTGAGGCGTTCTATCGCGACAATCTTAACAATCTCAAGAGCGGGGTGCGGTTACGCGTACCGACTTCTGATGAACTGTATCAGTTGAGTGACGCCGAGGTTTTCGCCACCCTCCGCGAGCATGAGGAACGGTTAAATCAAAGTCGTGAACCGAAATCGGCGAAAGAGGAGAAAGTAGAGCGGCTACGGACTGAGAACAGTCAGATCGAACGGCGCAACCGGGAACTCAAGGAGCGCCTGGCCCAAATCGAACAGCAGATGGGCAGCGTATCCCGCCAGGTGTTGGAGCATAAGCCGACAGCGAAACCTGTTCCCGCAGCGCCTGAGCCCGCCGATGAGCCGCTCGAGCCTGCCCCCACTCCCGTCAAGGAGCCGTCGGATGCGAAAGAGCCCGACGTCGTGCAGCTAAAAGGGCTTTCGCTCACATCGCTGCTATTGATGATGCTGACTGTGACCATGGCGGCGGCCGGGATCTGGCGTTTTGCACCACAATCAGGTAAAGGTGAGTGATGGCTGAGCGGTTGCCTGCACCGGTAGGCGTTTTTGGCGGGACGTTCGATCCGATCCACTTCGGCCACCTACGGCCCGCCTTGGAGCTGACGGAGCGGCTTTCGCTGCAGAGGATGCTGCTGATCCCCTGCTCGGTGCCGCCGCACCGGTCGCAACCTCAGGCAAATGTCGAGCAACGCCTGGCTATGTTGCAAAGGGCCGTGGCCGGAGAATCGGCGTTGCAGATCGATGAGCGTGAACTGCAACGCTCCGGCCCATCGTACATGGTCGATACATTGGCTTCTTTGCGGGAGGAGCTGGGTGATACGCCATTGTGTCTTTGTCTGGGTGTCGACGCCTTTCTCGGACTGCCCGGTTGGGATCGCTGGCGGCAATTACTGGATCTTGCCCATATTGTCATCGCCCACCGTCCCGGCTGGCAACTGGATGAGAAAAGCATGAAAGGGGAGCTGGGCGAGCTGTTGAGTTCGCGCCGAAAACGGGATGTTTCGGCGATTGCCGGGCAGAAGGCCGGCGCGATTCTGCTGCAACCGGTTACGCAGTTGGCGATTTCGGCCACTGCCATTCGCCGGACTATTCGCGAAGGCCATAGCGCACGTTACCTGCTGCCGGATGCGGTCTGGCAGTATATCCTGGAACAGAAGCTTTATGAGTAACCGAAGGGTTTAAATGAACGCAGAACAATTGAAAGACTTGGTAGTGGATGCGCTGGAAGATCGCAAGGGTGTGGATATCCGCGTACTGGATGTTCGGGATAAGTCCAGCGTGACCGATATCCTGGTGATCGTCGGTGGAAACTCCACCCGCCAGGTCAAAGCCCTGGCCGACAGTGTGGTGGAGAAGGCCAAGGCGAGCGGCATACAGCCCATGGGTATGGAGGGCCAGGAAGAGAGCAGCTGGGTACTGGTGGATTTGGGTGATGTGGTGGTCCACGTGATGCTGCCCGAGACCCGTGACTTCTATAACCTGGAAAAGCTTTGGGGTGAGGAAGCTCCGGGGGAGGAGCGGAGCGGCGAATAGGCCGCAGCGTTTACGATGCAAATCCACCTGATCGCCGTCGGCAAACGGATGCCCACGTGGGTCACGCAGGGCTATAGCGAGTTCGCCAAGCGTTTGCCACAGGAGTGCTCTTTACAATTGCATGAGATCGCGGCAGGTAAGCGGGGAAAAAATGCCGATATTGCCCGCTTGACCCGCCAGGAGGGGGAGCAAATGGCTGCGGCGGTGCCGAAAGGCGCGCGGGTTGTGGCCTTGGAGGTGACCGGAAAAACTTGGTCCACCGAGCAACTGGCCGGACGGATGGAGGCCTGGATGGGCGAAGGCCGTGATGTGGCTTTACTGGTTGGCGGCCCGGAGGGGATCGAGTCTTCACTCAGCACCAAAGCGGATGAGCGCTGGTCCCTCTCCCCGTTGACCCTGCCGCATCCGCTGGTGCGTATCGTGGTGGCCGAGCAACTCTACCGCGCCTGGAGCATTATAAAAGGGCATCCCTATCATCGGTAATTGATGAAGTTTCAATGCAAAGGCGCGAAGACGCAAAGGACGCAAAGAAAGATAAAAGCTCTTGATTGGGCAGTAGGTCGGATTAGCTGCCTTGCAGTGAAATTCGACACACCGCCGTCCGGTTACGTCCTCTGGCCTAACCCGTTCCAAGGGTTGAGCTGGCAAGGATACTTTGTGCTCTCTGCGTCTTTGCGCCTCTGCGTTAAAAGGTTTTGATTATGGCTAAACCGTTTGATATCTATCTAGCCTCGCAGTCGCCGCGGCGGCGCGAGTTGCTGGAGCAGATCGGGGTCAACTATCAACAGATAAATGTCGAGGTGCCGGAGCACCCGCTCGATGATGAGGCGCCCGAGGTCTATGTGTTGAGGGTGGCGCTGGAGAAGGCGCGTGCCGGCCAGGCCCGGCTGGATGAGGGGGAGAGCGTGCCGGTGCTGGGGGCCGATACCGCCGTGGTGAGCCAGGGTGATATTCTCGGCAAACCGAAAGATGCAGAGGATGCGGTTGCGACGATGATCCAGCTGGCCGGTGAGCATCACCAGGTAATGAGCGCCGTGGCGATGGTGGGCCCGGATGGGGAGGAGCATACGCGGCTCAGTGTCAGCAGCGTATTATTCCGTCCTATTACGCTGGATGAGGCACGGGCCTATTGGGAAAGCGGCGAACCGGCCGACAAGGCCGGCGGCTATGCCATTCAGGGCAAGGGGGCGGTTTTTGTCGAGCGTCTGGAAGGCAGCTACTCCGGGGTGATGGGCCTGCCTCTGTTCGAGACGGCGGAACTATTACAAGCATTTGGTATTTCATTATTGAAAAGGTGACAGGGAACAGACCGCAGGTTACAGGCAAAACGTAACGATCGGGTTTTACCTGTGTACTGATATCTGCAATCTGAGAACTTCTATATGAGCGAAGAGTTACTGATAAACATCACCCCGCAGGAGACCCGGGTCGCCTTTGTCGAGAACGGCATGTTGCAGGAGGTGCACATCGAACGGGCGCGCCGGCGCGGACTGGTCGGCAATATCTATCGCGGCAAGGTGTGCCGTGTTCTGCCCGGCATGCAGGCGGCCTTCGTCGATGTCGGCCTGGAACGGACTGCGTTTTTGCATGCCTCCGATATTTATTGTGAACAGGATAACGGTGAGGCCAATGAGCGCTGCGTTGAGCAGATAAACACCCTGCTTCGCGAGGGGCAGGAGATTATCGCCCAGGTGGCCAAGGATCCGTTGGGTACAAAGGGCGCACGCCTGACCACACACATCTCCATTCCCTCCCGATACCTGGTCTTTATGCCGGGAGGCAAGCACATTGGCGTTTCTCAGCGCATCGAAGACGAAGCGGAGCGTGAAAGGCTCAAGGCGATAATCCGTGAGTGTACCGCAGAGATGTCGGAGGGCGGATTCATTCTTCGTACGGCGGCAGAAGGGGCCAACCATGAGGCGCTGGAAAAGGATGTCATCTTTCTTAACAAGTTATGGGACGAGATCCGGGAGCGGATCAAGAACCACAATGGTGAGTCACGCTTGATCCATGAGGACATGCCGCTGGTTATGCGTACCATGCGCGATCTGGCCGACGCCGATATCGAGAAAATCCGTATCGATTCGCGTGAGACCTTTCTCAAGGTGCACAAGTTCGCCAGCAAATTCATTCCCGGCCTGGCCGGCCGTATCGAGCACTATGCCGGTGAGCGGCCGATTTTCGATCTTTACAGTGTGGACGATGAGATCCAAAAGGCGCTCGAACGGAAGGTGCAGTTAAAATCCGGCGGTTATCTGATTATCGATCAGACCGAGGCGATGACTACCATTGATGTGAACACCGGTGCCTTTGTCGGCCACCGCAACCTGGAAGAGACGATCTTCAAAACCAACCTGGAGGCGGCCCAGGCCATCGCCCGGCAGCTGCGGCTGCGTAACCTTGGTGGCATCATCATCATCGACTTTATCGATATGGAGGATGCGGAACACAAACGGCAGGTGTTACGCGCGCTGGAGAAAGCGCTCGAGCGCGATCACGCCAAACCGCACCTCA
This sequence comes from Pseudomonadota bacterium, assembly GCA_046484535.1. Classification (GTDB taxonomy): domain Bacteria; phylum Pseudomonadota; class Gammaproteobacteria; order Thiohalomonadales; family Thiohalomonadaceae; genus JAPHTQ01. The sequence goes on from JAWOIT010000130.1 coordinate 22,764, forward strand.
GTGAGGTCTCTTCGTTAGGCCTGGTGCAGATGACGCGCAAGCGTAACCGCGAAAGCTTGGAGCATGTATTGTGCGAGTCCTGCCCCACTTGTAACGGTCGCGGTACGTTGAAAACGCCGGAGACTGTCTGCTACGAAATCTACCGGGAAATCATGCGTGAAGCGCGGCAATACGATACGCAACAACTACTGGTGCTAGCCTCCCAGGAGGTGGTGGATCTGTTGTTGGATGAGGAGTCCACCAGTGTTGCGGAACTGGAGGAGTTTATCGGGCGTCCAATTAACTTCCAGGTCGAGGCGCTCTATACCCAGGAGCAGTTCGACGTGGTTTTGATGTAATTCTCAGCCTCGCTTGTCCCCTGTGTTGTCTATACACAAGGGGATGCTAACGGAATGGATTTGACAGGTCCCCCATGCGCCATGTCTCACGACTGAAAAGGTTTATCTGGTACAGCGCGGTCGGGCTGCTGGTTACTTTGGCTGTCCTGGTAACGGTGGCGAGACTGAGTATCAGCTATGTCAGTGATTATCGTGAGAGGTTTGAGCAGTTGGCCGGGGAGTATCTCGGTCAGCCGGTGGTTATCGGCAGCATGGATGCAAGGCTGGTTGGGCTTAAACCCAGCGTGCTGTTGCATGATGTCTCATTGCGGGAAAAGGACAGCCTCAGGCAGATGGCGGAATTCTCGCAAATTAATATCTCCCTCAATCCCCTCTCTTCCCTGCGCCATTTCTCACCGATTGTGGATCTTACCGTAAGCGGCGCGAATCTTGTTGTAATCCAGAAAGAGGATGACACCTTTTCCCTTCAGGGGGTTGGGAGTGCGCAGCAGGTTCACGATGCGGAAACCGGAAGCGCTCTGAGCACCTGGTTTTTGAGCCAGACACGGGTGGCGCTGGAAGAGAGCCGTATCATATGGCGAAATGACAAAACCGGTCGCGATATTGATTTCAATGAGGTGAATATCGAACTGCAGAATCAGCAGACCCGCCATCGTCTTAATGCTGCGGTGAAGTTGCCGGGGGAGTTGGGTAAAGAGTTCCGCTTTGCGCTGGATATCGAGGGTAACCTGCTTAATCGCAGGGATTGGGTCGGAGAGATGTACCTGAAAGTCTCTCAGTTACAGCCGGGCAAATGGCTGAAGGATATAGATGTTCAGGGTTTTCGTTTTGAGCAGGGAAGTATTGATCTTGAGGCCTGGAGTCGATGGCAAGGTGGAGAGCTTGAGATGGTTGAGGGAGAGATCGATCTCTCCGCGCTGCGTCTCAGCGGAAGCCAGGGTAAACTCCCTTTTCGCCGGGTTGCCGGGCAATTCCGTTTCGATAGGGATATAGATGGATGGCAACTGCAGTTGCAAAGGGCCTTGTTGCAGGATAGCGAGCGGGAGGCCGAACCGTTCCGTTTGCAGGTCCGCCGGCAGGAAGGGCGAAGCCTGTTTCTTGGCCGTAACCTTGATATCAAGCGGTTAATGCTGCTGGCGAAACAGTGGCCGGGACTGGAGCCGGAACAACGCAAAGAGCTAACGCAACTACAGCCTGCGGGACTTCTTGAGGCTGTCAGTGTGGAGTTGGTCCAGGGAAGTCTTCAGCGCGCCTATGTTTCACTTCAAGGGGCGACTGTCGCTGCGGGCGAAAGGTTGCCGGGCGTGGAGAGACTGAATGCGCGCCTGCGCTATGACGGCAGCGATGCCGTATTGGATATCGACAGTGATGCGCTAAGTGTGACGCTGCCACAGTTGTTTGCCAAGCCGCTTAGGCTCAAAGAAACAAAAGGTCGCCTGCGGGCAAGCCGCCAGGGGCAAGGGTGGCATGTGATGAGCGAGCATTTTGAAGTGACCAATGACGACGTCTCACTGATGTTCGATATGTCGCTTCAATTACAGCCTGATGAGGTTCCGTTGATTGCTCTGGCCGGTCGGTTCAGCAATGGTCGGGCAGATGCCGTTGCCGATTACCTGCCGGTTAGGATTATGCCCGATGAGACGGCGACCTGGCTGAGTGAGGCATTTCTCGGTGGTAGGGTGGAGAACGGTGAGCTGCTTGTGCACGGGAAGCTTGAGCCGTCCCTGCTTCACGATCTGCAGGGGCAACTTGCTGTCAACTTCGATGTGCAGGATGTCACGTTCAAATACCATGATGACTGGCCACTGCTTCACGACATCAACGGGGCGGCACGTTTTACCGGTGTTGGGATGGCGTTTGATGCTGACTCGGCACGGATTTATCGCTCCAGCCTGGGGCCGACCCGGGTCCGGCTTCCCCGCTTCATGCAGCCTGTACTGCGCGCTGAGGGGAGAGCCGATGCCTCAACAGGGGATGCTTTGCGTTTTCTCCGGGAATCCCCCCTGTCGGATACGGCGGATGATTTTTTGGCGAAGGTGAAGGGTGAGGGTAGCACGCCTGTTCATCTGCAAATGACGATACCGCTTACAGAAAAGGCATCGGTGGATTCACCTCTTGCTATCGACGGCCGGGTCGGTTTCCGAAACAGCCGGTTGCAAATCGCCCCCGGAATCGAGTTGGATGAGCTCGGCGGTGAACTGGCGTTTAGCGAGAAGAGTTTTAACGCCACGAATATTGTCACGAAGATGTACGGCTATCCGGCAACGGTTAATGTGTTTTCCAATGAGTCCGGTGCTGAATCAAATGCTACAACGGTTGTGGCGATTCAGGGACACGCCTCTGCCGAATCGTTGCAAGAGGCATTCAAATCGCCATTACTGGAGTACATGAATGGGGAGACCGATTGGCAGGCGCGCCTGAGCCTGGCACCCGGGACGGAAGGGGGGGCCATGCTGGATATCTTTTCAAGTCTTGATGGTATGGCGCTTTCACTGCCCGAACCAATGAGCAAGGGGGAGGACGAGGTTCAACCCCTGGCTGCATCCCTCGTTCTTGCAGGCAGTCGCGCGGGGATCGGAACCCTTAGTTACGGCGGGAAACTGATGGTGAAAGCCCAGCAGGATGGCTTGATGGGACGTTTGCAGCGCATGGCCTTGTGGTTTGGGAGTGAGAGGGAACCTGAGCTTCCCGAACAGGAGGTCATCCATATCAGCGGCTCGATAAGCCGGTTTGACTGGGCGCCATGGCAGAAGTTGATTGAGGCGTATACCTCGGATGGTGAGTCGGTGCGAACATTTCCATTGGTGGTTCGAATGCAGCGCCTGCATGTCACCCCATCCGAAACGGCGGCAAAAGGAAGTGGGAGGCTAAACAAGCTTCCGAGTATTGACCTGCATATCAAGAGCTTTTCCTACAAGGATACGCCTATCGGAGAGGTGGCCTTTCTTGTGGAACCGAAAGCGCGGAGCGCAAGAATCACAAATATTGCGATAGCTGGAAGTAATCTTAACTTCAAAGCTGATGGAGGTTGGATCTATGGTGGCGAAAGCGCCTTTAAATTCGATCTAGCAAGCAGCAATCTCGGTGACATGCTTACCGAAATGGGATTCGCTTCGGTGATCAAGAACGGTGATCTCAGGCTCATCGGGAGAGTAAAGTGGGCAGGCTCGCCCATGGATTTTTCATTGCAGGGGCTCGGAGGGGAAGGTCATGTCATTATAAATGATGGCGTAATTGAAAAGGCCAAACCGGGGGCTGGAAAGCTGCTTGGCCTGCTCAGCCTTGAGGCACTGCCCAGGCGGCTGTTTATGGACTTCAGTGATATCTCCGAAGAAGGCATTCAGTTCAAATCCATTGAGGGAGATTTATCAATTCGGGATGGTAGTGTCTTCACTGAAAATATGGTGCTCAAATCATTGTCTGCCGATGCATTGTTGACCGGCAGAACAGGTCTGGTTGCGAAAGATTTCGACCAGCTTCTTACGGTGGTGCCCAATGTCAGCGGAACGGTATCGGTGGCCGGTGCTTTGGCGTGGGGGCCTCAGGTAGCCGCAGCCCTGATCCTACTACAGGAAATTTTCAAAAGTGATATCAGTGCGGCAACAATGATACGTTATAAAATTTCAGGTAGTTGGGAAAATCCCGAGATTAACCGGCTGGAGCCCCAACTTGTAGAGGACGAAGATACGCAATGATGCTGTTAAGGTTGGATAAGCGTGTTAATATGAGTTCGATATGTTGAAGCGGATCTGTGCCCTCTTGCTGATGTTGAGTCCTGCCTTTCAGGCTTTCGGGGAAACCTGGGAGATCTCGGCATCGGAGTGGGCGCGCCCGCGCCACGGAGACTGGTTGGTACAGGAGCCGGCACTTGCTG
>JAWOIT010000136.1:0-17519 GCA_046484535.1 Pseudomonadota bacterium
TTCACCGAATTCACAACTCGAAAGAAAGACTTTATTTCCATATCCATCAATTCTGAAGACTTGATTGGGCATGGTTTGTTGAATTGCGATGTGGCCATGATTATGCAGCCTTCTGGGGCTGAAGCGGTCGTAAACAACTTCGTCGCCATCCAGGCGGATACCATGATAAGCCTCCTGAATCATGAACAAAACATTTTTCCGCATGAATCCATAAAATCGATTTTTAATGAACTCTTCGATGATAACACCTGCGGTTTCTTCATTTAAGACGATCAGCATCCGCTGCTTTGAAAGGACTTCTTTTGGATCATAGCCCCAGAATTTCGCAAGTTTAACAATATCAAGAAAAGACGGGTGCGATTACTTCGCGACTGGTTGAAACAGGCGGCATGAACCGCCACAGTAAGGCTGGCAATAGTGGAAAAAGGGGGCTATATTCCGCTAACGTACCTGGTCAAAGCAATCAGGTTCACGATTCATTATAATTAATATAAATATTATCTATAAATTTACATTATGACCGATGAACTCCAGGCTTGCGCCGTGGCGCCTGCAGCCATGCTAGAGGAGCTTCTCGAAGGGATTCCCTATGCGGTGGCTACCGTAGACATAAATATGCGCTACGTCGCCCATAGCCGGCGTTGGCTGGCCGCTTATAATCTACCCGGTGAGTCACTGATCGGGCGTTCTCATTATGAGGTTTTCCCGGAAATAGGTAATGAATGGAAGCGCCTCCACCAGGAGTGCCTTGCGGGAGAAGAAAAGACCCGTGAAGATGAGCCGTTTATCCGCAAGGACGGCACAGTCGATTATGTGACTTGGCGGATCGTCCCATGGAGGCGGGGCGGAGGTGAGATCGCCGGCATCATAATGTATACCTCCGTCTCCACCCCTCAGGCGATCATTGAAAAGCGTAACCGCCAGTATGAGCGCGAGCTAAAGACCTTGCTGGAGACCACCCGCGCCGTCCCCTGGCGCATGGAGGCGCAAAACAACACTTTTACCTTCATGGGATCTCAGATAGAGAACTTGCTGGGTTATCCGCACGACGCTTTCTCAAATCTGGAGAACTGGGCCGCACACATACACCCGGATGACCGTGAGTCGCTGCTGACGGTTCATGCCGCCAAGGTTGCCCGCAGAGAAGCCTACGATCTCGAATACCGTGTAATCAGTCAAACCGGAGATTTAATCTGGTTGCGTCACTCGGTGACGATGGTTGAGGATGAGAAGAAAAATCTCATAGCGCTCACCGGATTATTTGTCGATATCAGCGAGCAAAAGTCGTCAGAGGAACGGCTTCGTAGAAGCGAAGCGCAATACCGCTCGGTTGTCGAAACCTCCGGGGACGGTTTCTGGCTTGTCGATATACAGGGGCATATCATCGAGACAAACGACGCTTATGCGCGTCTCTCCGGTTACAGCAAGGAAGAACTCAAGGGAATGCATATAACCGAGCTGGAAGCGATGGAAACGCAGCTCGAGACTGCGCAACATATTGAAAAAATCATCAACACCGGATATGACATTTTCGAAACCCGTCACCGTAAAAAATCCGGTGAAATCTGGGATGTGGAGATCAGCACGAGCTTTACCTTGACACCTACCGGTCGTTTTTTTGTATTCGCCCGCGATATCAGCGAGCGAAAGCGAATGCAGGAAAAACTGAAGTTAATTGGAGAGATCTTCAAGAACACGACTGAAGGCATCGTTATTACCCGGCCGGACAGCGTTATTGTCGACGTCAACCAGGCCTACTGCGACATCATGGGCTACAGTCGCGAAGAGGTTATCGGCTCAAAACCCAGTAAGGTAAAGTCCGATATGCACGATGCGGAGTTTTATTCCCGCATGTGGAAATCCCTTGCCGAAGATGGCGCATGGACAGGGGAGATCTGGGATCGACGCAAAAACGGTGAAGTTTTTCCCAAGCTGCTCAATATCAATGCCATTTATAATGGCGAGGGTGAGTTGACCCATTATGTGGGCATATTCTCCGATATCAGCAATCTAAGAAATATCGAGAACGAGCTGGAATATATGGCCTACTATGATCCGCTGACAGGGCTGCCCAACAGACTTATGTACAAGGAACGCTTAAACAGTGAGATCAATAATTGCCGCCGATATGATAATAAATGTGCGGTAATGTTTTTGGATCTGGACAGATTTAAAGTGATCAATGATAGCTTGGGGCATAGCGCGGGAGACGATATGCTGGTCGAGGTGTCCAAACGAATGCAATCGATAATCGGTGAGAAGGATACGGTTGCCAGGATGGGGGGGGATGAGTTTTCCTTACTTTTTCCCAATATTAAAAGCGCCGATGTGATCGCAAGTGTCGCGCAGAGAATAAGCGATGCACTGATGAAGCCACTGATTATCAATGGCGAGGAAACCCGCCCGGGTTGCAGTATCGGCATCGCCATCTACCCGGATGATGGTGAGGACGACAACACCTTGACACGCCATGCCGATGCCGCCATGTATGAAGCCAAATCCGGCGGACGGGGACAGTATCGCTTCTTCTCCAGTGAGATGGACCGTTCCGCCCACGAGCACCTCAGTATTGAGCGCGATCTTTATCGTGCGCTGGAAGAAGAACAATTTTTCCTCGTTTTTCAGCCCCAGGTGAATCCCCATACTGGTCAGGTTGTTCAATGTGAGGCGCTGCTTCGTTGGAAACATCCTGAGCGAGGCCTCATTGCTCCGGATAAGTTTATCGCAATAGCCGAAGAGACCGGGCTGATACACCCAATCGGCGGCTGGGTTATTCGTGAAACCTGCCGTCAGATCAGCCAGTGGCGCAAGACCCTGGATGTCGTGCCTCCCGTCGCTATCAATCTCTCAGCGATGCAGTTCCTGCAAGATCATCTGGTTGAAGATATTTTGCGGATTCTTGAAGAGTACCGGGTGGAAGTCTCGTCAATCGAGTTTGAAATTACAGAGAGTGTGGCGATGGAAAATGCAGAATCCACCATGATGCGGTTGTCGGCTTTGACCGAGAATGGTTTTTCCATCGCCATCGATGATTTTGGGACAGGTTACTCCTCGCTCAGTTATCTCAAGCGCTTTCCGGTCAACAAGCTCAAGCTCGATCGCTCCTTTGTGATGGACATTCACGAAGACCCTAATAACGCCGCCATCTCCTCGGCGGTGATCCACATGGCCACAAAGCTCGACCTCACCGTGGTCGCCGAGGGGGTGGAAACAAAGGCGCAGAGTGACTTCCTGATGGCTCAGGGCTGCAGCATCATGCAGGGCTATCTCTACAGCAAGCCCCTGGAAAGCGAGCAATTCCTGGAATACCTGGCACAGCATTAATCGTATATCGGCGCCGCACACTATGGCTCAGATTTGCATTCGGTAGTAGATACTTTCGCACCCTCGCCTCCAAGGAATCGGACGAGGGGTGAGAGCATGACGCAGTGAGCTTTGCGGTTAACGTTTATAGGGTGAGTCGTTATCTTTCGGTTTTCATTATCCTGGCTATACTTCTCCAATAATGGTTCAGCATCACAAGTGAGTGAAACCCGGTAAGGAGGTATCTCAGTATGGCAAAATCGGCTAAGAAAGCAGCAGAGACGAAGGGAAAGGCGCTTAGCGAGCAGACTGCACAGGCTCGCCCCCTCACACCTTTTGAGGAGATGGACAGGATCATGGAGGGTTTTTTCCCGAGACGCTGGTTGCACCCTTTTCGCTGGGACCTTCCAACCATGTCCGACTTGGGCGCGCCTTTTGATATAAAGAGCCCCGGTGTCGATATCATCGAGCGTGATAACGAGGTCATCGTCAAGGCGGAGGTTCCCGGCGTGGCGAAAGAGGACCTGGATGTTTCCGTCACCGACAACAGCGTCACCATCAAAGGCTGTACCAGCCATGAAGAGACGGAAGAGAAGGGGGACTATTATCGCAGTGAAATCCGCCGCGGTTCCTTCAGCCGTACAGTCGCTTTACCTTCAAGCGTCAACAGCGACAAGGCAAAGGCGACATTCAAGGACGGTATTCTTGAGCTGACTATTCCAAAGGTGGAAAAGTCCAAACGCAAATCGGTCACGATAGACTAATAAAAACACCCCGGCCCGGCGCGTTTGCCGGGTCCCCTCTTTTATAAAAGCACAATCACTTCATGTCCGTTGTATCGGCAGACACCCCGGAGATCGCCTCAGAGCAGTGGCATCGTCTGCCCGCTGATGAGGTGGTGCGCCGCTGGCAAACGGATCCCGCGTATGGCCTGGGGCGCGATCAGGTTACTAAGCGTCAGGCAGAGTACGGCCCGAACGAGTTGCCCGCCAAACCCCGCAAGGGAAGCCTCGCCATTGTGCTGGGCCAGTTTCGTGACCTGATGATCCTCATCCTCATTGCCGCAGCCGTTATCTCCGGGGTCGTCGGCGATCTGGAGGACACGGTTGCGATCGTGGTGATCGTGCTCCTCAATGCGCTGATCGGCGCGATTCAGGAATACCGGGCCGAACGGGCGATCGCGGCGCTGCGCATGATGGTGGCGGAGGAGGCGAAGGTCTTGCGTGACGGTGAGACTCTGCTGGTCAATGCCGCTGAGCTGGTGCCGGGGGACATCGTCTACCTGGATGCCGGGATGGTGGCCCCGGCGGATATTCGCCTGCTGGAGCTGGCCGAATTGCAGGCCGATGAATCGGTATTGACCGGTGAATCGGTTGCCGTGAACAAGCAGCTTGACCCGGTAATGGGGGAGTCGCTGCTGCCCGGGGAGCGGACCAATATGGTCTTCAAGGGCACACAGCTCACACGCGGCCGCGCCACGGGGGTTGTCGTGGCAACAGCCGGCGACACCGAACTGGGAAGTATCGCCTCCCTGTTGGAGGGAAAGGCGGATAGTAAAACACCGCTGCAGCAACGCCTCGCCCGTTTCAGCAGCCGTTTGGCCCTGTTCGTACTGGCCATCTGTGCCGTCATCTTCATCACCGGGGTGCTCCGTGGGGAGCCCTTGACGCTGATGTTTCTCACCGCAGTGAGTCTTGCGGTAGCCGCCATTCCGGAGGCGCTGCCGGCCGTGGTCACCATCGCCCTGGCCTTTGGTGCGCGCAAGATGAGCCGCCATAAGGCGCTCATCCGGCATCTGCCGTCGGTCGAGACCCTGGGCTCGGTCACCGTGATTTGCAGCGACAAGACCGGGACGCTGACGGAAAACCGCATGCACCTGGAGGCTGTTCATACCGGTGACCACACCATCAGAGATCCGGCGAGTGTCGCTGCCGATGAAAAATCGATTCCGAAAACCCTCTGGCAAGCGCTCGCCTTAAGCAATGATGTGGAAGCGAGTCCGGGCAGCGACTCCGGCGTTCTGGGTGACCCTACCGAGATCGCCTTGTATCAGGCGGCAATGCGTGCGGGATACGATAAAACAACGCTGTCGGAGGTGCTGCCGCGTGTGGCTGAGCTGCCGTTCGATGCCGAGCGCAAACGAATGAGCACCCTCCACCGACAGGGGGCGGGCTATATCGCCTTCACCAAAGGCGCCCCCGAGCAGGTTCTGCCGTTATGCAGCGGACGACAACAGGGTGAGTTCAAACGTGAACAGCTGCTGCAGGAGGCGGAGGCGTTGGCGGAAGAGGGCTACCGGGTATTGGCCGTTGCCTCGCGGCAGTGGGCGCAGCCTCCCGAACCGTTGCAGGAGCAGGCCCTGGAAAGTGAGCTGCTCTTCCTGGGCCTGATTGCGCTTATCGATCCGCCACGCGAGGAGGCCTTCGCCGCCGTCCGGGAGTGCAACACTGCGGGCATTGCCCCGGTGATGATCACCGGCGATCACCCGTCTACCGCTCTGGTCATCGCACGTCGACTTGGTATCGCCGAGGAGGGGAGTGAGGTGATCACCGGTAGTGAACTAAACCGCCTTTCTTCCCAACAGTTGGCTCAGCGGCTTGAGCATGTCGCGGTATTCGCCCGCGTCAGTCCCGAGCAGAAAATCAAACTTGTCCGCGCGATGCAGCAAAAGGGGGAGTTCGTTGCCATGACCGGCGATGGGGTGAACGATGCACCGGCGCTCAAGCAGGCGGATATCGGCGTGGCGATGGGGCTGAAAGGCACCGATGTGGCCCGAGAAGCGGCCGATATGGTGCTGCTGGATGACAACTTCGCCACCATCGTTACCGCTGTCCGTGAAGGCCGGCGAATCTTCGATAATATCCGCAAGTTCATCAAGGACACCATGAGCTCCAATTCAGGCGAGATATGGACACTCTTTCTGGCGCCTTTTTTGGGTCTGCCGGTGCCATTGCTGCCGATTCATATCCTCTGGATAAACCTGGTCACGGACGGGCTTCCCGGTTTGGCGTTCACTCAGGAACCGGCGGAAAAAGGGGTAATGCAACGCCCGCCTCGTCCGCCGGGAGAGAGTATCTTTGCCCACGGTATGTGGCAGCACATTATTTGGGTGGGCCTGTTCGTCGGAGGAATCTCCATCGCCTCGCAGGCTTGGGCCATCTCAAGGGGAGTGGAGTACTGGCAGACTATTACGTTTACCGTGCTCACGATCTCACAGCTATTCCACTCCCTGTCGGTGCGCAGCGAACAGCAATCCCTGTTCAGTATCGGGGTTTTCAGCAACCTCTACATGCTTGGTGCGGTACTGCTAATGGTGGTCTTGCAACTGATGGTGATCTATCACCCGCTGCTCAATCCGATCTTTAAGACGCAACCCCTGCCGCTGTTCGACCTCGGGGTCTGTTTTGCGCTCTCTTCACTGGTACTGGTGGCGGTGGAGCTGGAGAAGTGGCTGATCCGGCGGGGATGGCTCTACCGGGAGGAGAGCTATACTTGATCTTATCTTTTCCCGAACAATCGTGCTTTTGGTTTACCGGGGGCAAACATGTCATGGCGCGCTAGTGCAAAATGGATGAGGCTGCTGATAACAAAGAGGTCGTCTTTCACGCCACCGGCGTGACCAAGGTCTATCAAATGGGCGAGGTGCAGGTTCACGCCCTTCGTGGTATCGACCTGGATCTTTATGCGGGTGAACTGGTGGTTCTGCTGGGACCTTCCGGCAGCGGCAAATCGACCCTGCTGAATATCCTCGGCGGGCTCGATACCGTCACCGGCGGCCACGTCTCCTACCATGGGCATGAGTTGACCCGGGCGGATGAGAAGGCGTTAACCGAGTACCGGCGCTATCACGTCGGTTTCGTGTTCCAGTTCTATAACTTAATACCAAGTCTTACCGCGCGGGAGAATGTGGCGGCGGTGACGGAGATCGCCCGCAAGCCGATGGCCCCGGAGGAGGCGCTGGAGATGGTCGGCCTGGGCAAGCGATTGGATCACTTTCCCTCCCAGCTCTCCGGCGGCGAGCAGCAGCGGATCGCCATCGCCCGAGCGATCGCCAAGAACCCGGAGGTACTGCTGTGCGATGAGCCGACCGGCGCGCTCGATTCCGCCACCGGTATCGTGGTGCTGGAGGCGCTGGAGCGGGTCAACCGTGAGCTGGGCACAACCACCGTGCTTATCACCCACAATGCCGGGATCGCCGATATGGCCGATCGCGTCATTCACCTTGCCGATGGTGAGATTAGCGAAGTCCGCTGTAACAAGGTGAAAAAAGCGGCCGGTGAGCTTAGCTGGTAGCGGCGATGCGGGCTCTCGATAAAAAGGTGTTGCGGGAGCTGTGGGGGATGCGCGGCCAGGCGCTTGCCATCGCCGCGGTGATCGTCAGCGGCGTCACCACCATGGTGATGTTCCTGAGTACCTACGACTCACTGATTCATACCCGCGACAGCTATTACCGCGAGAATAATTTCGCTGAGGTCTTCGCTTCGCTCAAGCGCGCACCGCGCCATCTTATCTCCCGTATCTATGAAATTCCCGGAGTGGAACGGGTCGAGAGCCGGGTCGTTGCGAACGCCAATCTGGATATCCGCGGATTCAATGAGCCGGTGATCGGCAGACTGATCTCCCTTCCCGACAAGGGACGTGCCGAGCTCAATCAGCTTCACCTGAGGCGCGGTCGGTATGTGGAGCCCTATCGTGACGATGAGGTGATGGTCAGCGAGGCCTTTGCTACGGCGCACCGGTTGCAGCCGGGTGACAGCCTGAGCGCAATCATCAAGGGTAATCGCAAAACCCTGACCATCGTCGGAGTTGTGCTCTCTCCCGAGTATGTCTACCAGATCGCCCCCGGCGCCTTCTTCCCCGATTTCAAGCGCTACGGTGTGATGTGGATGGGCCGTAGCGGCCTGGCCGGCGCCTCTGACATGGAGGGGGCGTTCAACGATGTCTCACTGACGCTGACCGAAGGCGCTGTGGTGGGAACGGTCATCGACAGGCTCGACGCCTTGCTCTCTCCCTATGGCGGATACGGCGCCTATGCCAGGGAAGATCAGTTCTCGCACCGCTTTCTCTCTGTGGAGGTGCGCCAGTTGCGTACCATGGCCGGCGTCTTTCCAATGATCTTCATCGGTGTGGCGGCCTTTCTCCTCAATGTGGTGATGCACCGCCTGATCAATATCCAGCGGGATCAGATCGCCATCCTCAAGGCCTTCGGTTACAGCAACACAGCGGTTGGTGTGCACTACATCAAACTGGTGTTGTTGATCGTCCTGTTCGGTGTCGTCATCGGGGTTGCACTTGGCGCCTACTGGGGAAGAGAACTTGGTTTAATTTATATGGAGTTCTACCGTTTTCCCTATCTCTATTATGTACTCCGACCTTCGGTGATCATAATTGCCGCCGCCGTGACCGTAATCGCGGCGCTAAGCGGGACGCTTATCGCCGTCAGGCAGGCGGTTGGTTTGACCCCGGCAGAGGCAATGCGCCCGGAGGCCCCGACGCTTTATCGGGCGACGTTTATCGAACGCCTCGGACTGCAGCGATTTTTAAGCCAACCGACACGGATGATCTTCCGCCACTTTCAGCGCCGGCCGGTCAAATCGCTACTGTCCATCATCGGCATCGCGCTTGCCGGCGGGATCATGATGGTCGGCAACTTCCAGGAGGACGCCATCCAGTACATGGTCGAAGCGCAGTTTTCGATCAGCAAACGGGACGATCTCTCCGTTCGATTTACTGAACCGACATCGCGGCGCGCACTGCATGCGTTGCAGGCAATCCCCGGGGTGAGACATGTGGAACCATACCGGACCCTGGCCGTGCGGATGCGTTTCGAGCACCGCACCTACCGCACCTCACTGGAGGGGGTACAGCCCGGAGGGGATCTGATGCGGGTGCTCGACACCCGTCTTCGACCGGTCGATTTACCACCCGAGGGTGTGGTGCTGACCGACCACCTGGCCAAACTGCTCGGCGTGGCAGCCGGGGACATGCTTACGTTGGAGGTGCTGGAGGAGAGCAAGCCGGTGTTGCAGGTACCGGTAGCGGCGTTGAGCAAACAGTATCTCGGTGTCTGGGGCTATATGCGTATCGATGCGCTCAACCGTATTATGCAGGAAGGGGATGCGATCAGCGGCGCCTACCTTGCGGTCGAGCCGGGGGCGAGGCAACGGGTCTACGCGCAACTGAAAGAGGCCCCGCGGGTAGCGGGAATCGTGGTGCGAAAAAGCGCGATTCAGAGCTTCCAGGACACCATGGCCGAGACAATCCTCTTTTTCAGTTTTATCGCCAACTTGATGGGGGCCACCATAGCCGTGGGAATTATTTACAACACGGCGCGCATCGCGTTGTCCGAGCGCGGTCGTGAGCTGGCGAGCCTGCGGGTGCTGGGCTTTACTCATGGGGAGATCGGTTACATTCTCCTGGGGGAGCTGGCGCTGATTACACTGCTTGCCATTCCGCTTGGATTCCTGGTGGGCGAAGGGTTGTGCGCCTATCTTGCCGGCCAGTTCAGGACCGATCTTTACCGCGTACCACTCGTACTGGAGTCAGCCACCTATGCCAATGCCGCCCTGGTGGTGGTGCTTTCCGCCAGTGCCTCGGGGGCGGTTATCTGGCGTAAGCTCGGCGGGCTCGACCTCGTTGCCGCGCTCAAGACAAGGGAGTAACCAAACCTGTTTTATGGGTAAAAAATGACTAGCGTAAAGCGCCGCCTGGCCATCGTCCTGCTTGCCCTCATAGTGTTGTCCGCTATCGCCTATGGTTTCATCCCATCACCGGTGGCGGTCGACAGTGCTGAGGTAGTGCGTGAATCCTTGCAGGTGACAGTGACCGAAGAGGGTAAGACGCGGGTCAAGGACCGCTTCCTTGTCTCCGCGCCGGTTACCGGTTATCTGCGTCGCATTGAGCTGGAGGCCGGTGATAGTGTCAGTCAGGGTATGGTGCTGGCGGAACTTGAACCGACACGCTCCGAGGTGCTCGATCCTCGAAGCCGCGCTCAGGCCGAGGCGCGGGTTGCCGCCGCCGAGGCCTCACTCAAGGCAGCCCGCGAGAATGCTCGTGCCGTTGCATCGGAGGCTCAATATACGCGTAGCGAATATCAGCGTTTAAGTCGTATGTGCGAGGTCGAATGTGTTATTTCCGAGGACGAGCTGGAGCGGGCCGAGACGCAGGCAAGGCGTAGCGAGGCCGGTCATCGGTCAGCGGAATTCGCCGTTGAGGTGGCCCGGTTCGAATTGGAGGCTGCACGCACTGCACTTGAGTACTCCGCAGCCAAACCGGGCCGGAGTGTGGAAGAAACCGTGCAGGTATTGTCACCGGTTAATGGCCGGGTTCTTCGCCTTCACAGGGAGAGTGAAGGGGTGGTGGCCGCCGGACAGACTTTATTGGAGATCGGTAACCCCGGGGCCCTGGAGGTGGTGGTCGACCTCCTCTCCACCGATGCGGTGCGGGTCGCGCCGGGTACGCGAGTCCAGTTTGAACGCTGGGGCGGAGAGACTGTACTGGAGGGAGAGGTAAAAGTAGTGGAGCCCACCGGCTTTACCAAAATCTCCGCTCTCGGTGTGGAGGAGCAGCGTGTCTGGGTGGTGGTCGATCTGCTATCACCGCCAACCGACTGGCAGCGCCTGGGTGACGGTTATCGGGTGGAGGCAAGCTTTATCCTCTGGCAGGGTGAGCGGATCCTGCAGATCCCGTCCAGCGCCCTGTTTCATCATAATGATCAATGGGCGGTGTTTGTTATCGCCGATGAGCGGGCGCAACGGCGCAGTGTAAAAGTGGGGCGGCGCAATGGACTGCGTGCACAGATCCTGGAAGGACTGAAAGAAGGTGAGAAAGTTATTCTGCACCCCGATGAGAGCATTGACGCCGGGGTCAAAGTAGAGCCGCGAATATGAGTAAAGTATCTACGGTTTAATCTTATAGCCTGGCAGACTCACCTATAAAATTACTAATGTGTTCTACCGGATTAATACCATAGGTGCCGGGCTGAAGGTTCCTGCCGATGGTAAGTGGATGCCCGTCTTTGCCCAGCTGATGCTTTGTTATATCGCATTCATAATAATCCTTGGCAAAGCGCTTGTCGTTTTCCAATACGACCATAACAAGGGGTTTTAATGCTGATGTCTTGTGTTGCGCCAAGACGATGCCCACCCGCCCATCACTTAATTCTACAAGGTTTCCTGCCGGATAGAGCCCGATGCTCTGAACGAGCTGTTCGAGCAGTTCACTCTGAAAATCGACATCACGCCGGGAATACAACAGATGCATCGCCTCATCAGGTGTGGCCTGTGGGGCATAAGGCCTGTTTGAAGTGATGGCGTCGAAGGAATCGACGATCCCCGCTATCTTCCCCAGCAACGGTATCTGATCACCACATAGGCCATATGGATAGCCCGAGCCATTATGGCGCTCATGGTGGGTCTCGATCATCTTCAACACATTCGGTGTTATGTGCTCACTATCTGCGGCGGCCTCGACTGAATACTGCACATGTTTGCGAACTTGCCGCATCTCGTCATCGTTGAGACGTGAATGCTTTGTCAGCAGATAGGAGGGAAGGCGGACTTTACCGACATCAAGCAACGACGCTCCCAAAGCGAGATCCAGCAACATATTTTGTGGGAGACCGATTTGTCGCCCCGTTGCCACAGCCAAAACGGCACAGCTCAGAGCGTGCTGGTAGAAACAGGAGGCTTTCTTGTTGAGCCGGGTGAGCATAAGCAAGGCGTGAGGGTTGCGGATTACGCTCTCCACCATTGGAGTGACGGCCTGTTTGAGCAGTAGAAAGCTCAGCTTGCGTTTAACGGTGGCAGCCTTGAAGAGCTCTTCACAGGTCTTGGTTAAGTCTCGGTAGGCTTGCTTAGCGGCGGTAAATTCATCCTGCACGGATGTGCTTTCGCCGTAATGCGCCGGGCGGCCTTGTTGCTCGGAATGTTTGGTAGAGTTATGAGCGTCTACCTTGGTAGGGTGCTGGTCTCCACCTGTAGAAAATCCGGATTTGAGTTTCTCATCGCTTTTCTCAATATCAATATAGACATGCCGACAGAGTTCGGTCAGCGTATGGATGTCCTTTTGGCTCGCGACAAATCCCTGGAATGGAAAGGGGGTCTCAATCCAAGCTCGATCAAGTAATGAGATATACATTCCGGGTTCCAATTTTGATACCGGTATTTTGACTTTATTCTGCATCTTGGTATGCATCCCTGGCATTTGGTGAAGACGTTGTTTTTATGGCTGATTATTTGTCTTGATGCGACGCCGATATACCGAATATATCGTACATCCACGTCCTTAATAAATAGAAATTTCCGGAAAATTCAGGTTTGGGCTTTCTTCGTCTATCTTTAGCGGAAGTGAAAAGGAATTACATTTCAGTCAGAGCGCGAACGGTGAGGAGCGTCGCATGAGTAGTGACTATGACATTCATGACATCACACTCTCTCGGCAAGGTAAACGGCGCATCGAATGGGCTTATGCCGAAATGCCTGTTTTGCAACAGCTAAGCAAGCGTTTACGCAGCGATCAGCCGCTCGCTGGATTGACTATAGGGGCTTGCCTGCACGTCACAACGGAAACCGCTAATCTGCTGCGCGTACTCAAGTCCGCCGGTGCCGAGTTGGCCCTTTGCGCCAGCAACCCGCTTAGCACCCAAAACGATGTTGCCGCCTCGTTGGTCAGTGATTTTAAGATCCCGGTGTTCGCACGCTGCGGCGAGGATAATGACACCTACTATAAGCATATCGATGCGGTATTGGGTTATTCACCGCGACTTTCCATGGATGACGGTGCGGACCTCATTTCGCGCCTGCATAAACACAGGCCCGAGTTATTGCCGAAGATGATCGGCGGCACGGAGGAGACAACCACGGGGGTGATCCGTCTGCGGGCCATGGCTGAAGCCGGTGCGCTGGGGTATCCGGTCATTGCGGTCAACGATGCGATGACCAAGCACCTGTTCGACAACCGCTACGGCACCGGGCAAAGTACACTGGATGGCATTATCCGCGCCACCAACATCCTCTTGGCCGGCCGTACCTTTACCGTCGTCGGTTATGGCTGGTGCGGCCGCGGTATTGCGATGCGGGCGCGGGGACATGGGGCACATGTTATTGTCACGGAAGTCGAACCGCTGCGGGCGCTGGAGGCGAGCATGGACGGCTACCGGGTTATGCCGCTGCTCGGGGCGGCCGCGATTTCAGATTTTATCGTCACCGCAAGCGGCGACAAACACGTGGTCGACCGCGCCCACCTTGAGGTAATGAAGGACGGCTGTGTACTGGCCAATTCCGGCCATTTCAATGTCGAGATCAACATCCCGGCTCTGGAGAGCATGAGCACTGAAGTGACCACACCCCGTACCCATGTCCAGGCCTACCGGCTTGAAGACGGGCGTGTGCTGCGACTGCTTGCCGAAGGTCGTCTTGTGAATCTTGCCGCGGCGGAAGGGCATCCGGCAGCGGTGATGGACATGAGCTTTGCCAATCAGGTATTGGCGATGGTGTATCTGGCGTCAACGGGAGACAGCCTGAACAATCAGGTTCATCCCGTACCGGCCGAGCTCGATGCCGAAGTGGCGCGCCTCAAGCTCGCCTCCATGGGAGTGATCATCGACACACTGACCGACGAGCAGGAGCGCTACCTCCACTCCTGGGAGGAGGGGACCTGATGGCGCGAGAGAAAGATGTGCAGCATATGCTCGAGGACATCCGCCTGGAGGCGGAGATGACCCGGAGCTACACCGGCTACAAGCACTTTTCCGAGCCGGTGATGCAGGCGATGGCCGAGGTGCCGCGCCACCGCTTCGTCCCCGAAGAGATGCAGCTTTTCGCCTATGCCAACGGGCCGCTCTCCATCGGCTATGGCCAGACCATCTCCCAGCCCTATATCGTCGCGTTGATGACCGAACTGCTTGCGCTGAAACCCGAATCGAAGGTGCTGGAGATTGGCACCGGCTCGGGATATCAGACCGCCATCCTCTCGCGACTGGCGGATAAGGTCTACAGCGTGGAGCTGGTAAAGCCCCTGGCCGATGCGGCAACGGAGCGGCTGCACGCGCTCGGTTATACCAATATCGAGACCTGTAGCAGTGACGGCTACCTGGGCTGGCCGGAACACGCCCCCTACGACGGTATTATCGTAACCGCCGCGGCACCCTATATCCCCGAGGCCCTGACCGAACAGCTCAAGCCGGGTGGGCGGCTGGTAATACCCGTCGGCCGTCAATTTGGCGCGCAGGAGTTGTTACTGATCGAAAAAGGGCATACCGGCGATCTGCATACGCGCCAAATCCTCCCCGTCGCCTTCGTTCCCTTGACCCATAAGTCCGGTACCTGACAATTGCGCACCGCAATCCGGTGTTGACTATATTGATAACAGTACCGTAAAGAAGACTTCGCGAAGGAGAGGCCCCATGCAATTGCCGTTACAAGTGACCTTCCGCCATATGGAAACCTCGGATGCACTATTGGCGGATATCGAGGAGAAGGCGGGCAAGCTTGACCAGTTCAGTGATCACATCATGTCCTGCCGGGTCGTGGTCGAGGCGCCGCATCAACACAAAAACAAGGGAAAACTATTCCATGTCAGCGTCGATCTGACCGTCCCGCGCGGTGAGATCGTCGCCGGCCGCAGCGCCGATGAGCATCAGGCCCATGAGGATGTCTATGTCGCCGTGCGCGATGCCTTCAACGCGGTCCAGCGCCAACTGGAGGACTGGGAGCGCAAGCAGCAGCGCAAGGTCAAACAGCACAGCCCGCCGCCACACGGTCGCGTGATACGCCTGTTCCCCGAAGAGGGCTACGGTTTTATCGAAAGTGCGGAGGGCAAGGAGGTCTATTTTCACCGCAACAGCGTACTGAACGCACAGTTTGACAAGCTGGAGATCGGGAATGAGGTGAGGTTTGCCGAGGAGGAGGGGGATGAAGGTCCGCAAGCCAGCACGGTTGCACGGATCGGCAAGCACCATATTGTCGAATAACCCTCTGCTTGCAGTTCAGTCGCGGATGAAACGCTGCGCGAATCAATAACGGCGCTAAGCGAACGACAACGCCTTGAGATCGACAATCTGTCCTCTTCGCGGCAGCATTGGGTCAACGCCAAGCTGCCGGCGCAAACTGCCGGCGAGCTGTTGCCGTCCCTTCTCCTCGCCGTGGGTCAACACTACCGGGGGTTGTCCCTCAAAAGCCTGATACCAGTTGAGCAGACCGTCATGGTCGGCATGGGCGGAGAAGCCGCCCAGGGTATGGATCTGTGCGGCGACCTTGACCGTCTCCCCCCAAAGGCGGATATGCGAGGCGCCGTCGACCAGCTTACGTCCCAGTGTTCCCGCCGCCTGAAAGCCCACAATCACCACATGGCAATCGCGGCGCCAGATATTGTGTTTGAAATGGTGCTTGATCCGGCCCCCATCGCACATCCCGCTCCCGGCGATAACGATGGCGCCGCTGTGGATGCGATTGATCGCCATGGATTGTTCGGCGCTGCGGCTGATGTGCAGGTTGGGCGGGCTGAAAGGTTTACGTCCGCCACTGAAAAAGCGTCTCGCCTCGGCGTCATAGAGCTCCGGGTGCCGACTATAGATCTCAGTGGCCTCGATCGCCAGCGGGCTGTCCAGGAAAATCGTCCAGTTTTTCATGTTCCATTCATGGAAGTTCAGCCCGAAACTGAAGAGCAGGTCCTGGGTGCGGCCCACGGCAAAGGAGGGAATCAGCACGTTGCCGCCGCTCTCGGCGGCGCTGTCGAGAATGCCGGCCAGTTCCCGCCATGTCTCATCCCAGCTCCGGTGCAGGCGATCGCCGTAGGTACTCTCCATGATCACAAGGTCGGCCTCCTTGAGCCTTGTCGGGTTGGGCATGACCGGGGCGCCGAGGTGGCCGAGGTCTCCGCTAAAGACGATTTTTCGTTCCAGACCGTCCTCTTTGACCCAAAGCTCCACGATGGAGGAGCCAAGGATATGGCCGGCGTCCTGTAATCGTATACTGACTCCGGGTAACAACTCCGTTTTCGTGCCGAACCGGAGTGGATGAAAATGATGCATTGTTCGGGTCGCATCATCGGCGCCATACAGCGGCTCGCGCAGTTTCAGTCCCTTGCGTTGGCGTTTTTTGTTTTCCCACTCCGCCTCCTTTTGATTGATATAGGCCGCATCCCGCAACATGATGCTGCACAAATCACGGCCGGCCTCATGGCTATAAATCGGCCCGCGGTAACCGCGTTTGATCAGCAACGGCAGGCGTCCCGAGTGGTCCAGGTGGGCATGGGTGAGAACCACCGCATCAATCGCCTCCGGGTCGAACGGGAACGGCTCAACGTTACGCGCCTCGTCGACAGGCCGGCCCTGGATAAGGCCGCAGTCGACGAGGATCTGCCGCCCGCCGATACGCAGCAGATAACAGGAGCCCGTGACTTCACCGGCAGCGCCGTGGAATTGAAGTGTTGCCATAACTGCTCCTTGGTTTCTTCTCAAAAGCCCGGGTATACCTAACAGCTTAGTCTTTCTCCGAGCAGCTCCGACAAATCGCTGCATAGCGCAGCGTAATCAGTTAGCAAAACCGTGTTCACCAGTAGGAAGCCCTTAAGGTAAATGGTAGACTATGGCCGCACTTGGCTTATCAAGAGAACAAGAATGAAGCTGTTTGATACAAAGAATATTTCCGCCTACGAGGCGATCTATGAGGCACAGAAGATCGCTTTTGCTCCTTTTATTTTTCAGGCAGTACGCACGCTACGTGATCTGGGCATACTGCAGCGGCTGGAGCAAGGCGGTGCCGAGGGCGGCACTGCCGAAGCCATCGCGGATGAGACCGGCTTGAGTCTTTACGGGGTCAAGACGCTGCTGGAGAGCGGCGCCAGCTGCGGTGTGGTCGACGAAGGGGAAAACGGCCATTTTACACTCAGCAAAGTGGGTTACTTTCTGATCCATGACAAAATGACCCGCATCAATATGGATTATAACCACCATGTCTGTTACCAGGGCATGTTTCACCTGGATGAGGCCATCAAGAAGGAGAAACCGGTCGGGCTGAAGGTCTTCGGCGAGCAGTGGGAAACCATCTACCAGGCATTGCCGCACCTTCCCGAAGAGGTGCAGAAGAGTTGGTACGCTTTCGACCACTTCTATTCCGATTCGGCCTATCCCGAGGTTCTGCCGATCATTTTTGCCGACAAACCGGCAAAAATGCTTGATATCGGCACCAATGTCGGCAAGTTCAGCATTCTTGCCG
>JAWOIT010000138.1:0-4389 GCA_046484535.1 Pseudomonadota bacterium
GCCATGGACGGCCCGTCTGACGGACCCGACCGGAGCCGATGGATTCCGGCTTTCGCCGGAATGACATCTCCACCAGCTATTCCACCCCATGCCGGGCATACAATCCCCAGCCTACCAATTGCACACCTTAATCGCAGCCGTGACGACCGCTTCCACAGCCCAATAATAAAACGGGACTCGGCGCGGAAATACACACCCGCACATTCAATTCATTCATCGCAAAACGACACGACGAAATTGGGTCGCGACGGGTACCGTCGCTCCTACAGCACAAAAAAAGCCGGGCAGTGCTGCCCGGCCTATCGATCGTTGAGACAAGAGCGAAACCGATGAACGCCCTATCTCTTCCGCTTCTTGCTGCGCCGCAGTCGCGAGGCAAGCCGCCGCGCCAGATCCCCAAACAACTCGGTCTGGGTCGGGTGCGGATGGATGGCGTTGCCTACCTGTTCCAGGGTCAGCTCGCCCTCGACCATCATCACCGCCTCACCGATGAGGGTGTCGGTATGATCGGCCAGCAGGTGCACGCCGATGACCTTCTCGCTCTCCTTCTCGGCGACGATCTTGATAAGACCGGCGGTCTCGCCGGTGATCATCGCCTTGGCGTCGATATTCATCGGCACCTTCACCTCAGCGGAGTCGATACCCTTGGCCTTGGCCTGCTCCATGGAGAGACCGACAAAGCCTGCCTCGGGGCGGGTGAAGATCACGCCGGAGTCCTTGGCCTCGTTGTAGACCATGTCTTCGCCGAGAATGGTGGCGGCGGCGACGCGGCCCTGTGTGCCTGCGGTGTGGGCCAGCATCAACCCGCCGATGACATCGCCCACGGCGAAGATGTGCGGCACGCTGGTTCGACAGCGGTTGTCGGCCTTGATCACACCATTATCTACTTCGACACCGGCGGCCTCGAGCTTGAGCGGTTCGAGCACCGGTCGCTTGCCGGTGGCCATCAGCACGTAGTCGCAGGCGAAGGTCTGCTCACCATCAGCATCCTCGTAGACCAGCTGCATGGCGCCGGGCTTGCCGTCCATCGACTTGGTGGCGGCATTGGTCTTGATGGTGAGGTTGGGATCGTTCTCCAGCACAGCGATGAGCTGCTTTGCGATCTCCGGCTCGACCTCATGCAGCACCCGCTCGTGGCGCTCCAGCAGCACCACCTCGGTGCCGAAGTCCTGGAAGATCTGCGCCATCTCCATGCCGATGGCGCCGCCACCGATAACACCGAGTTTCTTCGGCACCTCTTTCAGGTTCCACACGGTATCGGAGGTAAGCACACCGCCGGACTCCACACCCTCGCGGGCGCCGGGAATAGGCGGTACGAACGGCGGTGCGCCGGTGGCGATCACGGCACAGCCGAAGCTGATGTGTTCACCCTTGGAGCCGTCGCCGACGGGCGCCCGCTGATGCGGCTCATCGGAGTTGCCCGAGGTGTCGACGAAGAGGCGGTGTTCGCTCTCGAAGAAGGCGAAGCCCTGGAGCACCTTAATCTTCACCCCTTTATCCGTGTTGAGGGCCATCTTGCCACGTTCTTCCAGTACATTGCGGCGATGCGACTCCAGCTTTTCCCAGTCGATCTGCGGCTGATCAGTACCGGTGATGCCGAGCAGTCCGTCATGGGCGCGGTCGCGGATGCGATCCGCCGCGGCGCGCCACGCCTTGGAGGGGATACAGCCTCGCCACAGGCATTCCCCACCGGGGAACGGGGCGTCATTGACCATCGCCACCTTGAGGCCGTGGCCGGCCAAATCACGGGCGCAGTCCTCACCGCCGGGGCCGCCGCCGATGATCACCACATCGTAGTCCCAATCGCCCTCGGGAATGGCCGGACCGAGCGGTCCCATCCAGCTCTCGGGGTCCTCGATCATATCCTTGAGGGTATTCAGGTAAGCCGCTGTTTCAGCGCCATTGACCACGCGGTGGTCGGCGGTGATGGTCAGCGGCATCCCCTGCTCGGTAGCCGCGGCGATAGCGAGAATGGCTGCGGTACCCGGGGTGGGAATGGCATCGAAGTAGCTCACCCCATACATCCCCATATTGGAGACCATAAAGGTGGGGTTGGCGTACTCTTCGGGGGCGAGACGACGCTTACGTGCCCGATCCACCAGCCCCTTCCAGCTGTCGTTCAACTCCTCCAGCGGACGGGATTCACAGCCGCGCAGTACCGGCACCACCAGGCCGCCACCCTCGGCGGTGACCGCCATGCCGATGTCGATATTGTCGCGCTCGACCAGTTTATCCACCGGCTGGTAGGCCCAGTTGACGGAGGGGTGAGCCTTGATCGCCTCGGCACAGGCCTTGGCGATGGCCACGGTGACCGAGACCCCCTTCTTCTTCGCCGCCTTGATCAGCGCACCGGGCTGGGCGTTGATGGTGACGTGGAAGGTGGGCATGGTCAGCGAGGCGGTCATGGAGGCGGAGACCGCCTTTTCCATCGCACTCATCGGTCGGCCGTGACCAGGTACCTGCACATGGGGCGATACGTGGGCCGGCACCGGTTCGGCCACCTCGGTGGGACGGGCCACCGGCTGGGCCTTGCGCACATCCTCGGCGGTGATCTCACCCTCCGGGCCTGTGCCGTGCAGGTTATTCAGGTTTACATTGAGCGAGGCGGCCAGCTTGCGCGCGTAGGGGGTGGCCTGCTTGTTGGCTGGGCGGGGGGCGGGGGTCACCTCGCCGGCCTCGGCGACCGGTTGTTGTGCAGCAGTCGGTTTGGCAGCCGTGGCAGAGACAGGGACCGCTTCCTTTTTCGGTGCAGGCGCGGCGCCCACAGTGGCCGACTCTTTTACCACTTGATCCTCGCTGTCGACCAGGAAGGCCATCGGCTCGCCTACCGGAACAGTGGAGTCGATCTCAACGCGGGGACCGGAGAGGTAGCCCTCGCGGAACACCTCCACGTCCATGATCGCCTTGTCGGTCTCGACCGTGGCGACGATATCGCCGCGGGTGATCTTCTCACCCAACTCCTTCTCCCAACTGACCACCACACCTTCAGTCATGGTGTCGGAGAGCTGGGGCATTTTGATGGTATGGCTGGCGTCGGCCGGGGCACTAGCACCACTTGCAGTGGCGGCCTCTGCGGCCTCAGGCTCGGACTCTGCAACCGCTTCCGGCTCGGCGCTTGGTGCCGCTGCAGGCGCCTCGGCCTCACCGGACTGAACCTCATCGGCGCCGGCCACCAGATAAGCCATCGGCTCCCCGACCGGGACGGTCGAATCCACTGCGGCAACAGGACCGGAGAGATAGCCCTCGCGGAACACCTCCACATCCATGATCGCCTTGTCGGTCTCGACCGTGGCGACGATATCGCCGCGCTGGATCTTGTCGCCGATCTGCTTCTCCCAGCTGACCACCACACCTTCGGTCATGGTGTCGGAAAGCTGGGGCATCTTGATTACATACGGTTCGCTCATGATTCATTCTTTTAACGCAAAGGCGCAATGACGCAAAGGGCGCAAAGGTTGCTTAAGCTATCATTTCCAACCTTTGCGGTGCTCCTTCTACATCGATACGCCTTCACTTTCGCTTATGATCAGTTTCGCTCAGAGTGTGCATTGTCAAGTACGGCAGAGCTGTCTGTACCCAACTATACAATCCCTTTGCGACCTTTGCGTCTTCGCGTCTTCGCGTTTAGCTCTTCCCAAACATTTTCAAAACAGCGCTGACCACATCCT
Organism: Pseudomonadota bacterium; assembly: GCA_046484535.1. GTDB lineage: Bacteria > Pseudomonadota > Gammaproteobacteria > Thiohalomonadales > Thiohalomonadaceae > JAPHTQ01. The sequence continues at coordinate 3,669 of JAWOIT010000138.1, forward strand.
TGGCGGTCGGGATGGAGGCCTTCTCCAGCGTACGATTATAGGGAATGGGCACGTTCTTCGCCGAAACGCGCACCGGCGGGGCGTCCAGTTCGAAGAAACACTCTTCGTTGAGGATCGCCATCACCTCGGAGCCGACCCCGACCGGGGCCTCGGACTCTTCGACAATCACCGCACGGTGGGTCTTTTCCACAGAGGCCTTAATCCCTTCGCGGTCCAGCGGCGCCAGGGAATAGAGGTCGATCACCTCGGCATTAATGCCCTGCTTGGCCAGTTCCTCGGCCGCCTGCAGGCACCAATGCACCGAGATGTTGTAGGCGAACAGGGTCACATCGGCCCCCTCGCGCGCCACCTCGGAGCCCTCCAGCGGCATGAAGTATTCCTCGTCCGGCACCTCATCCTTCATGTTGTACATCAGTTCGTGTTCATTGATGAACACCGGGTCCGCGGCGAAGCGCATCCTCGGTGGTTTCCAGCAGGTCGGGGCGTGTGCGGATAAAGGCAATTACGGCGGGATGCAGCGCCTGCGGCACGGCATAGCTGGCAAGCCAGTCATCCGCCCCGGCGCGCAGCGACAGGTGGATCAGCCGGTCCGACAGGGCTGTGCCCATCTCATAGGCAATCGCGCCATCCTCGACGGCGTTGCCTGCGGCGACGATGAAGGTGCTGTCCGGCAGGCGGTGCCGCCCGACGCGCCGTTCCTGCAACAGGCCATAGACCGTGG
>JAWOIT010000016.1:0-34248 GCA_046484535.1 Pseudomonadota bacterium
CATCGCCACGAAGGCGTCGTCTTTTAGCATGTTCACGCCGTTGTCGGTAAGAAAGCAGCGCACGCTCCAGTCTCGCCCCAGGGCCTCTTTCATCAGGCAGGCGGCGTGATCGGCCTGCGCCTGATCCGTTACTACGATTCCAAACTTCATGCTTACCCCTTACGAATTTTCCACAGATAGGAACCGTCACCATCCTGGCGCTCGAAGATCTCATTGCCTTCACTCTCGACCATCGCAATGATCGACTCACCGGATGAGGGGTTGTCGAAGACCAGGTTCAGCACATCACCGCTGCCGAGCTTCTGCAGCGCCTTTTTGGTGTACATCTGCGGATGGGGGCAGACATAGCCCTTTACGTCCAGCTCGTATTCACCGTCGCCGATTTTGTCAAATTTGATAGCCATGTTGGTTTCTCCTCAATACAGTTTTTCGTCGAATAGTCAGTGTTGATTTTTAAAGGTCGAATTCGTCGCCTGCGGATTTACGCTCCATCCACATATTGAAGGCCTTAACACCCAGCAGGCCGCCCAGGGTCATGCCGGCAAGGAAGATCCAACCGGTCAGGTCGCCGTTGGTGACTGCCGCGAAGAAGGCGCCAACGTTACAACCCATACCGAGGCGTGCGCCGATACCCATCAGGGCGCCACCAACAAGGGCAAATGTAGCCGTCTCAAGGTTCGGCACCTTCCACTTGAACTCGCGACGGGTCAGGGCCAGCACAGCAGCGCCGAGGATGATGCCCACGGACATCAGAAGCGGGGCGTTGATCAGCGGGTTGGGGATACCGTTATTCAGACCGAAGAAGATGTTGTCCATCACATCACGGCCCATGCCATCCATCACCCAGGCGCCCAGCTGCGCCTCCTGGGTGGTGATATACCAGTAGCCCGGGTCGAAGACGGTCTGCTGAATGGAGAGGCCGTCGGTGTATCCCATCTTGTACAGCAGTTCACCGAAGTTGAAGATCTCATAGTGCTCACGCAGCGCACCTGTCACCCACATCTGCAGGCCGGCGAAGACACCCAGACCAAGACCGGCCAGTGCGGTATTCTTGGAGGAGGTCATCATCGCCCAGAAGCCACGCATCTCGTCGCCCATAGTGGGCTTCTCAAGCTTGTTACGGCGCACATATCCCTTGCGGTAGGTGGTCATATAGAGGATCGCCAGGATGACGATGGTCGGCAGAATGGCGCCGAGCAGTGCGTTGCCGACAAAGACATCGAACCAAGCGCTGCCGGAGTCCACCGTCTGTCCGACGGTGCCGCCCGAAAGATCCCATATATAGCCCGCCATGAACTGGTCGAACCAGCCGTCGGTGACCGAGAGTTCTTCCGGCATGCCCTTCTCCGCCGCTGACTCAGCCCAGCTGGAGGGGGCGAAGGCGTTGGACCAACTGCCCAGATCGGCAAACAGCGCCTGGGAGAAGGAGATGCTGACCAACACCAGCATTGACGCCATGTTGCCCTCGCCGCTCTTATAGAGCGAACCGGAGGCGCAACCGCCGGTAAAGACCATACCGAAACCGAAGATCAGACCGCCGATGATGATATGCCAACCCAGCGGATGAGGATGGAAGGTACTGTAGCCGCTGACGGTAACGATACCGGCGGTAAGCGAGAAGAGCGCTGTGGCGATCATCACCCCCACCGCCATGCGCGGCACTTTCACCGCAAACAGATCACGCACCGCCGAGGCCATGCAGAAACGGCCATATTGCAGAAAGACACCGTATATCAGGCCAAACCAGACATAGACCAGCAGATAGACCCAACGGGTATCCATCATCAGCATAATGGCGGATAGCGCAGCCACCAGGACACTGATGGTTATGGCGGCATAACCACCTCTGTGTGCCAATAGTGGTCGCGCTTGTACGGTAGTTGCGGAGGTCGTTACATTCGAACTCATCTTTCTCTCATCCTCAATACAGTTGCGTTATTCAATCAAACCTTCCCCTGCTCCCGACGAACGTAGATCCGCCAGCAGTTCTCCTCACGCACCGTCGCCAGGTGTTGTCCGCCGTAGATATCCATCATCGATGGGATAGTCTCCACCGCTGACAGGTTGTCGGTCACGACTTCCACTACGTTACCGTCCTGGTTCTCATCCAACGCCTTGAGTGTCATCAGTTGCGGTCTCGGGCAGCCTTCTCCGATACAGGAGACCCGGCAACGAATTGCCACTCGGCCGACCCCGGAAAACTCCATCTCTTCGGAAACCTCGTGACACACGCGTTGGCGTTGTTTGGCTTTCGCAGGAGCTTTTTTATTGCGAAAAATATTTTTCAGGAACACGTCTGATCCTCATTATTTCTCTATCCCTTTTATATGCACACTTCATGCCATAACTCATTTTCCTTTAAAAACAGAAAGATAGAAATTTCCGCTGCAAATCAGCCATGGGAATATTGCAAGTCAGGCGGTTGTCCGGGCTGCGGGATCGAAAAATGCAATCCACCGCATGGCGATCTTCAGAAGGGAGCGGCTGGGTAGTCGAAACGTTCACAGGGGGGCCTGGACCACCGACAGGCCGACGGTTAAACGTGTTGTACCTGTTTTAAACGGTTGAATTCCGCTTGCCAGTGGGGAAAAGGTAGAGAGTACCGGAATCCAGTCCGCCGACACCTAGTTGCGGTGGGGTCCGCATTATGCAACCCGGCCCGGACACGCAGTGCCGGACAAAATGCCGGTCTGCGGGTGAGGATAGGGAGAGAGGTATTTAAACTGCGGGTGACAGGATAGTCACAACGCAAATTCTGTGGCTGAGATCACTGTGGAACATCATCTATCCGGCGTATTCCAACAGAGTGGTAGCAATAGCGGCAACGCATCCTTGCTAAACCGTCAGTGTGAGGACAGCCGGTATCCGAGTCAGCGACATTCAGCCGAAATAGTCGGGTTCGTTGCCCTGCTTCCACTTGATGTTACAGCCAAGGCTCGGCTTTTGCTCTTCAAGCGGCGGCATATTGGCCAACAGCGCGTTGAGGGCTTGGATCAGGTCGGCGCCGGTGACCGGCTCGTCGTTGCGCGGGCGGGCATCATCGAACTGGCCGCGGTAGACCAGTTTGTGGTCGGAGTCGAACAGGTAAAAGTCAGGGGTGCAGGCGGCACGGTAGGCCTTGGCCACCTCCTGGCTTTCATCGAAGAGGTAGGGAAAGGTAAAGCCGTACTTCTCGCTCATTGCCGGCATCTTCTCCGGGCTGTCATCCGGGTAGTTGACCACATCGTTGCTGTTGATGGCAACGAACTCGATACCGCGCTGCTGATACTCCCTGGCGATCTCAGCGAGTTTCTCGGCAATATGCAGCACATAGGGACAGTGGTTACACATGAAGACGACCAGTACGGGGCGTCCGGCGAAGTCCGCTAGGTTTACCGTTTTTCCCGTCGCAGGCTCCGGTAAACTGAAAGCGGGAGCCGGGGTACCCAGTTCAAGCATGGTAGAGGGGGTGCGTGCCATATAACAATTCTCCGTTACGTAGAAATTCAGTTTAGATCCAATGTGTTGAAGTCTGCCATGCGGGTTAAGTCTAATCTAGTTAACACAGTTCTCTGCGCCTTTGCGCCTCTGCGTTTAATTTCAGAGGGCGAGAGTAGTTACAACTTGGAAAAAAATTCTTTCATCACCGGAACAAACCGCTCCCGATCCACCAAAAAGGCATCATGTCCCTGTAGCGAAGACAGGGCATGGAAGGTGACATCCAATCCGCTCTCGGTCAGTAGCGCCGCCACACTCTCCTGCTGGTGCAGGGGGAACAACACATCGGTCTCCACTCCGACGACCAGGGCCTTTTTGCCGGCCCCCGCTTCGGACAGTGCGATGAGGCGCTCGGTGTGATCCTCCAGATCGAACCAGTCCATCGCGTGGGACAGATAGAGATAGGAGTTGGCATCGAAGCTACCGACGAATTTTTGTGCATTGGCTTCAAGGTAGGATTCCACTTGAAATTCCGGTCCAAAGCTCCGGTTCCGCTCCTTCTCGGACACCACATCGCGACCAAAGCGTTCATCCCACTCCTCGGCGGAACGGTAGGAGATCAAGCCCAGCTTGCGCGCCAGACGCATCCCGATCACCGGCTCCTGATCAACCGGGTAATTGCCGTTCATCCAGGCCGGGTCATTACGGATGATCTCCCGCTGCAGGGAGCGTACCGCGATAGCGAACGGCGTCGCCTTGGCCGCTGAGCAGAGTGTGACCAGATTTTGGGTCTCTTCCGGATAATGCACAGCGTAGGCCAGCGCAGTCATCCCGCCAAGGGAGGCCCCGACCACGGCGCAAAGTTGAGGTATCGCCAGCGCCTTGATCACCGCACGGCCGGCTGCGGCGATGTCCTCCACCGTCAATTCCGGGAAGTTAAGTCGGTAGGGTTCACCGCTCTGGGGATTCAGCGATCCCGGCCCGGTTGTGCCAAAACAGCTTCCCAGAGAATTGACGCAAATAACATAGAAACGGTCAGTATCCAGAGGCTTGCCCGGCCCGATCATGAACTCCCACCAGCCAGGGCTGGGATCGTCCGGCGATGAGGCGGCATGGGCCGAGGGGGAGAGACCTGTAAAGATCAATACTGCATTGTCACGGCGCTCATTCAGACGGCCCCAGCACTCATAGGCAATCGTGGCTTCGGGTAGGATCCCGCCACGATGCATTGCCAAGGGCCCCTCAAGTTTGACATAACGGCGGGCACCGCTCTTCTCCACCGTTTCAGCAGAATGGATGGGGTTGGCGCTTTCGACGGCCTGTAACACTGTATGTTCTGTTCCTGATCTCGGTTATTCGAAACACGACCACCTATTCTCCCAAACGTCCCGAGTAAAGTGTAGTGCCTGATAAAAGTCACTCAAATCATGCGGATATGCATAATCACTGTGATAAGCATTTAATCGATACCTGAAGCAACCCGCGGTTTCTCTATGCGCCTGATCGAAGTGATCGCCACTACCGGCCACCGTGAAGCCATCGTCCGGCCGGCCCGTGAGCATGAGGCCCTGGATGTCTGGACCGGTCACGAGGATGAACAGGCTCGCCAGGCAGTGCGTATACTCGTTCCCGCCAACCACTATCCAGCCTTACTCAATGCCTTGGAGGCCCGCCTGCACAGCAGCCGGGATGCCCGCCCCGTTGACGCCACCCTGCCCCGTATTGAGGAGAAAACCGGTGAGGAAAAGGAAAAGACCCGCATCACCACCTCGCGCGAGGAACTCTACGCCGATGTCAGCCAGGGGGCACGCCAGTCCATGACGGCCTATATTGTGTTATGGTTTGTATCCCTGGCGGTATTGATCGTCATTATCTATACCAGACATACACTGTAAGTCACCATTCAACCGTAGGGCTCATCCTGGCGCATATCCACCAGTTCGATATTCCCCGCACCCAGCAGGCCGATCCGATAGAGATTATGTGCCAGCACCTGGGGGACCCCATTCAGGCACAACACAGACACCCGGGCACTTAACAGACGCACTGCATCGACTGCCCGGGTGGCGGCCACGCCATCTTCAATATCCAGCTCAGCCAAATCCACCCGGTTGATGGGTGAAAGTTTCTGCAGCCATTCGAGCAGGGCACAGCTATTATGTTGGGTGAGATCACCGCACAAGACCAGCCGACCATCATCAATGATGGCTGATAACCCCTCCGAAAAGATATTGCGCTTCATCCCATGAATATGGGGAAAGAAAAGCGGCGCTACAAGTGGCTCAGCCGCCCAGGCGGGCACTAAGATTGTCGATGATGCGGTCCACGTCAGGACGGTGCTGCAGGGCGCGGGCGTGTCTGAGGTGTTCCCGCGCAACTTCCGGCTCCTGCTCTTGCAGGCCGACCTCGGCCAAAAGGCAATGCACCAGACTGCGATCATTCTCCGTTCGCAGACTGCCGCTAGCCGCCACCAACAGGTGGACTTTGGCAGCGGCAAACCGGTTGTCGGCCATGTCCACCACACCTTTTAACCAGTGATAATAGGCAAGACTCTGCGGGCTAAGCATATTCGGCCGGCGTATTTGCAACATCGCCTTGCGCACGGCCCTGATATCCCCGTCACGAAAAGCATGAAAACCATGCCAGACCGTGCCGTTACGCAGCGCATCCCAGGCCAGCCAGACTGCAAGAAGAATAAACAACCAGCTGAACCAGGAGGCGTGCAGGCTCAGATAAAGGGCGCAAACAAAACTCAGTAGAGCCATGATGATGCGGATATCGGGGGCGAACTGATGAACAAATCCTAATAGCTTGTTGATGGGTTTTCCCCTCTTTGTTTACTATTTTTCCCACATCTGGGCCAACTTAACCAAGGCATTGATCTGTGGCAAATCCGGCATCAACACGAGGTTGACACCTAAGCGAAAAAGGGGCCTGACGGCCCCTTCTTTGCGAGAAAAGCAGTGAATGCCGAATTACTCGTCGGCAGCAACCGCTTTCATGCTCAGGCGGATACGGCCCTGTTTGTCGATCTCCAGGACCTTCACCTTAACGATGTCGCCTTCATTGAGCTTATCGCTGACCTTCTCCACACGCTCCTCGGAGATCTGGGAGATGTGGACCAGACCATCCTTGCCGGGCAGAACATTCACAAAGGCGCCAAAGTCCATCAGCTTGTTGACGCGGCCTTCGTAGATCTTTCCCACCTCCACATCGGCGGTGAGCTGCTCGATACGACGCAGGGCCTCCTGACCGGCGGCATTGTCCACCGAGGCGATCTTTACGGTGCCATCATCGCTGAGATCGATACTGGCGCCGGTCTCCTCGGTGATGGAACGAATGGTGGCTCCGCCCTTGCCGATAACATCGCGGATCTTCTCCGGATTGATTTTGATGGTAAGGTAGCGCGGAGCGTATTCGGACATCTCTTCGCTCGGCTTATCGATCACCTTATTCATCTCGCCGAGAATGTGCAAACGCCCCTCTTTGGCCTGCTCCAGGGCGATCTCCATGATCTCCTTGGTAATGCCCTCGATCTTGATATCCATCTGCAGGGCGGTCACGCCGTAGTCGGTACCGGCCACCTTGAAGTCCATATCGCCGAGATGATCCTCATCACCCAGGATATCGGTCAACACGGCGAACTTGTCGGACTCCTTGATAAGACCCATGGCCACCCCGGCCACCGGCGCCTTCAGCGGCACACCGGCATCCATCATCGACAGGGCGCTGCCGCAGACACTGGCCATGGAGCTGGAGCCGTTGGACTCGGTGATCTCGGAGACCACACGCACGGTGTAGGGGAACTCGTCCACGCTTGGCATCACCGCGGCGACGCCGCGCTTGGCCAGGCGGCCGTGGCCGATCTCGCGGCGCTTGGGGCTGCCGACACGACCGGTCTCACCAACCGAATACGGGGGGAAGTTGTAGTGCAGCAGGAAGTTTTCCTTACGCTCACCTTCCAGTGCATCGATGATCTGCGCATCACGGGCGGTGCCCAGGGTGGTGACCACCATGGCCTGGGTCTCACCGCGGGTAAACAACGCGGAGCCGTGGGTGCGCGGCAGCACGCCGGTGCGCACGGTAATCGGACGTACGGTGCGGGTGTCACGGCCATCGATACGCGGCTCGCCGCTGATAATACGGCCGCGGACAATGCTTTTCTCCAGCTTGCCCATCGCCTCACGTACCTTACCCTCGTCGAGGGGGTTTTCGTGCTCCTCGCCGCAGAGTTTGGCGACCAACTCGGAGCGGATCTCATTGAGGCGGTTATAACGCGCCATCTTCTCGGTGATCTGATAGGCCTCGGTAATCGCGGCCTCGGCCTCGGCGGCAACCGCTTCATCGGCGGCGGCATCACGTTCGGGCGCCTGCCATTCCCAAGGCTCCGCCCCCCCCTCTTTAGCCAGCTCACTAACCGCGTTAATCACGGTCTGCATCTGCTCATGGCCGAACATCACCGAGCCGAGCATCTCCTCTTCACTGAGGCAATCGGCCTCGGACTCGACCATCAGTACCGCATTTTCGGTACCGGCCACCATCAGGTCCAGCTTGGAATTTTCCAGCTGGGTGCGGCTCGGATTGAGAACATAATTACCGTCGATATACCCGACTCGGGCCGCACCGAGCGGACCGTTGAACGGCACACCTGATACGGCCAGGGCCGCGGAGGTGCCGATCATGGCGACAACGTCGGGATTAATCTCCGGGTCGAGGGAGATGACAGTGCAGATGACTTGTACTTCGTTAAGGAACCCGTCGGGAAAGAGCGGGCGGATGGGGCGGTCAATAAGGCGGGAAATGAGGGTTTCATTTTCGCTGGGTCGGCCCTCTCGGCGGAAGAAACCACCGGGGATCTTGCCCGCGGCGTAGGTCTTTTCCTGATAGTCAACGGTTAGCGGAAAGAAGCCTCTGCCCGCGTCGGCCTCTTTGGCGGCGACGACGGTAACCAGAACAGCGGTATCCCCCATACTGGCCATCACAGCACCGGAAGCCTGGCGGGCAATCTCGCCGGTCTCCAGGGTTACCGTGTGCTCCCCATACTGGAACTCTTTCTTGACAGGCGTCACAGTTGATTCCTTTTTTTGGTTTGTTGCGAATTGACCACGGTGACACGGGGCTGAAGCGAAAATAAAAGGTATAAGAGAAGGGAAAGCCGTGGATTGACCAGATGCCTGACTCCTGTGCTTTTCCCAACCCGTTCCTACCGTAAATTACCCTCCGTATCCCCGTGCCGCCTTGGTGAACTGAACAGCTAACTCTGGCTTACTTACGCAGGCCGAGACGAGAGATAATGGAACGGTAACGCTCAATATCTTTCTTTTTTAGGTAGTCCAGCAGCTTACGGCGCTGGCTTACCATACGCAGCAGTCCACGACGGGAATGGTGATCGTGGATATGCTCCTTGAAGTGGCCGGATAAACCATCAATGTTGGCGGACAACAGTGCAATCTGCACTTCCGGGGAACCGGTGTCGGTATCGCTTTTGCCAAATTCCTTGATGATATTGGCTTTTTGCTCGTTGCTCAGAGACATCTGGTACGACTCCTAATAACTAGGTCAATTACTAAACGCGAATTTTAACCCTTGTTGCTGTAAAGGAACAAGGTAAAAACGCCCTTTATGCCCCTATCACGCCTGATTTATCAGACGTTTAGGGGCGATGCGGCCGTCATCAAGCACAGCCCCAACACCGACGAACCCGCCGGCGCTGTCAAACAGGCGCACCCAACCTTCGGTAGGGGCCTGCGCTACCTGAACAGCCTGTCCCTGTCTTACATAGAACAGACTGCTCTCGGATAATTTTACCTCGGGATAATCTCCCAGGGCATGATCAAGCGGCAGAAGGAAGCGGTCGAGGCTCTCCGTGCCCTCTTCCGCCTCTTCACGTAAGGTATCGAGGGTCACCATACCCTCCTCCTGGAAGGGACCGACCCGGGTTCGGCGCAAGCGGCTGAGGTGGGCGCCGCAGCCCAGTGCCTCGCCCAGGTCCTCGACCAGTGTACGGATATAGGTGCCTTTCGAGCAGTGGATATAGAGTTCGAGTTCGTCACCTTCCAACTGCGTCAGCTTTAGCTCGTAGATGGTCACCCGGCGCGGCTTGCGCTCCACCTCGATACCCTGGCGGGCCAGTTTGTAGAGCGGTTGACCGTTTTGTTTGATCGCCGAATGCATTGGCGGGATCTGCTCGATCTCCCCCCTGAAGCGCTCCAGGACCTCATCGATCTGCGCCTCGGTCAGGGCGGGAACTTCTCGTGTTTCGAGGATCTCACCTTCGGCATCGGCGGTGGTGGTGCGCACGCCCAGCTTGCAGCCACCGATATACACCTTATCGGCATCCAGCAGGTAGGCGGAGAGCTTGGTCGCCTCACCCAGACAGATGGGCAACATGCCGCTGGCCAGCGGATCGAGATTACCGGTGTGCCCCGCCTTGGCGGCATAGAACAGGCGTTTGACCTCCTGCAGCGCGGCATTGGAGGTGATACCGACAGGCTTATCCAAAAGCAGGATACCGTTGACCTTGCGTCCCCGGGATTTATGACGACGTGCCACGACTTCAATCCTCGTTCTTATCGCTGTCTTTAGAGATAGCCTGATCGATAAGCGCGCTGAGGCGGGAACCCTCCTCAATCGAGCTGTCGTAGTGGAAACGCAGTTCCGGCACGATCCGCAGTTTCATCCGGTGAGCCAGCTCGCGCCGTAAAAATCCACCGGCATGGGTAAGGGCCTGCTGGGTTTGCTGGGTGTCATGCTCAGAATCGAGCACGGTAAAATAGACCTTGGCCACGGCGAGGTCTTTGCTGACCTCCACCGCGGAGATGGTCACCATTCCCAAGCGCGGATCCTTGAGCTCGCGCTGCACCAGCTCGGCCAACTCGCGCTGGATTTGCTCGCCGACACGACGGTTGCGACTGAATTCTCTTCCCACGCCTTGCTTACGCCTTAAACCCTAAGCCAGTCATTTACAGGGTACGCTTGACCTGAACGCGCTCGTAGACCTCGATCTGGTCCCCCACCTTGACGTCATTGTAGTTCTTGACGCCGATGCCGCATTCGGTGCCGGATTTAACCTCGGCAACATCATCCTTATAGCGGCGCAGGGACTCCAATTCACCCTCGTAGATCACCACGTTGTCGCGCAGTACGCGGATCGGGTTGTTGCGCTTGACGGTACCGTCGACCACCATACAACCGGCGATCGCACCGAGCTTGGGCGAGCGGAAGACATCACGCACCTCGGCAAGACCGATGATCTCTTCCTTGAACTCAGGCGCGAGCATGCCGGTCATCGCCCGCTTGACCTCATCGATAAGCTCGTAGATGACACTGTAGTAGTGCAAGTCGATCTCTTGCTCTTCGATAACACGCTTGGCGCCGGCATCGGCACGTACATTGAAGCCGATGACTACGGCATTGGAAGCAACGGCCAGGTGTGCATCGGACTCGTTGATGCCGCCAACACCCGTGGCGACCAGCTTGACCCGCACCTCATCGGTGGAGAGTTTGGTCAGGGCATCGGAGATCGCCTCGAGCGAACCCTGTACATCCGCCTTGAGCAGGATGTTCAGATCCTGAACCTCGCCTTCTTCCATCTGATTGAACATATCGTCCAGCTTGGCCTGTTGCTGGCGCGCGAATTTCACATCGCGGAACTTGCCCTGGCGGAACAGTGCGACCTCGCGGGCTTTACGCTCGTCGGCAACAACCACCGCAGATTCACCGGCGGAGGGAACGCCGGAAAGACCGAGGATCTCCACCGGTAGAGAGGGACCGGCCTCAGCGACGGGCTTGCCTGTCTCGTCAAGCATGGCGCGCACACGGCCATATTCGTGGCCGGCTAGGAGAATGTCGCCCTTACGCAGGGTTCCCTGCTGCACCAGAATGGTAGCGACCGCACCACGCCCTTTGTCCAAACGGGATTCAATAACGATACCGCTGGCAGGACCCTCGGCAACCGCCTTCAACTCCAGCACCTCGGACTGCAACAGGATCGACTCAAGCAGGTCCTCCACACCGGTTCCCGCTTTGGCGGATACATGGACAAACATGGTATCGCCGCCCCACTCCTCGGGGATGACATCTTCCTGGGCCAGCTCATTCTTGACCCGATCCGGATCGGCCTCTTCCTTATCGATCTTGTTGACCGCAATAATCAGCGGCACACCGGCGGCACGGGCGTGTTGAATCGCCTCTTTGGTTTGCGGCATGACTCCGTCGTCTGCGGCGACAACCAGCACCACCAGGTCGGTCAACTCGGCGCCGCGGGCACGCATCGCGGTAAAGGCGGCGTGACCGGGGGTGTCGAGGAAGGTGATCATGCCGCGATCGGTCTCTACATGATAGGCACCTATGTGTTGGGTAATGCCACCGGCCTCACCCGTCGCTACACGAGTGCGGCGAATATAGTCAAGCAGCGAGGTTTTACCATGGTCGACATGCCCCATGATGGTCACTACCGGCGCACGAGTGATCGCTTCACCCTCGGTCTCGGCTTGCTTGAAGACTTCTTCTTCCAGGGCGTTCTCTTTCATCAAGGTCGGTTTGTGCCCCATCTCCTCGACCACGATGGCTGCGGTATCCTGATCCAGCACCTGATTGATGGTCACCATGGAGCCCATTTTCATCATCACCTTGATGACTTCGGCGGCCTTGACCGACATCTTCTGCGCCAGCTCACCGACGGTAATGGTCTCGGGGAGGGAGACATCGTGAACAATCGGCGCCGTGGGTTTCTCAAAGCCGTGCTTACCACCGGGACTGACCACCGGCTTGGCCTTGCCACCCTTTTTCTTGCGCCTGCCACCTTTTCCGGCGGCGATATGCAGCTCACCTTCACCTTTTTCAAAGCGATCCTTTCGGCCCTTCTTACCCTTGCCTTTCTTCTCGGCGGGCTTGGTCGGCTCGGGTTCGGCATGCTTTCTACGCGGCTCGGCCTTGGAGGGTTTGGCTTCTTCTGCGGGCGCAGGTGCAGGTTGGCTCGCGGCCTCTTCCACCGCACGCTTGGCAGCCTCTTCTTCCTCGGCCTTGCGTTTAGCCTCCTCTTCAGCCTGACGCTTAGCTTCCTCTTCGGCCTGACGCTTGACTTGATCCTCTTCAGCCTTACGGCGAGCATCTTCTTCGGCGCGCTGCTTGGCCTCGACTTCGAGTTGCTGCTCAAGGCGTTCAGCCACTTCGCTGTCGATGCGCTTGTCCTCTTCGGCCTTGACCAGGCTGCGTTTGACGTAAGTGCGTTTTTTCCGCACCTCTACGTGAACGGTTTTTCCCTTGCCGGCACTGGCCCCCCCCACTTTCAGCTCACTAGTGGTACGTCGCTTGAGGGTAATCTTCTTTGGACCGGCTTCAGCCTCGGCTTCGCTTTTCTCGGTACCGTGCTTTTGACGCAGATAATCCAGCAACTTGACCTTGTCATCGTCGCCAATGATCTCGTCCGCCGCTTTACTTCCGATACCGGCATCCTGCAGCTGACTCAGCAGTCTGTCGACCGGTACCCCAATCGTCTCAGCAAATTGTGTGACGGTAACCTCTGACATCTACGCTATACTCCTGCCTCTCAACCTTCTTGCTCATCTGCAAACCAGGGTGCACGTGCGGTCATAATAAGTTGCGCTGCACGCTCTTCATCCATCCCATCGATCTCCATGAGATCGTCGACCGCCTGTTCGGCAAGATCTTCCATGGTTGTCACCCCGCGGCCGGCCAACTGCTCGGCCAGCGCCTGGTCCATCCCTTCCATCTCCAGAAGGTCCTGCTCGGGTTCTGCACCGCCGTGCTCTTCGTTACTGATCTCCTCGGTAACCAGGATATCCTTCGCACGGGCACGCAGTTCGTTCACAATCTCTTCGTCAAATTCCTCGATTTCCAGCATCTCGGCTACCGGTACATAGGCCACCTCTTCAATACTGGAGAAGCCTTCCTGAACCAGGATAGCTGCAACCTCTTCATCCACATTGAGCTTTTCGTGGAACAGACTCACCAGAGCGCCCAGTTCCGCCTCGGTCTTCTCCTCGGCCTGGGCCTCGGTCATCACATTGAGCTCCCAGCCGGTCAGCTCACCGGCGAGTCGTACGTTCTGACCGCTACGGCCGATTGCCTGAGAGAGCTGGTCCTCATCCACCGCAATATCCATACTGCGCGAGTCCTCGTCCACCACGATGGAGAGCACCTCAGCCGGGGCCATGGCATTAATGACAAACTGGGCCACATTTTCGTTCCACAGCACGATATCCACGCGCTCGCCGTTCATCTCATTGGTCACAGACTGCACGCGGGAGCCACGCATGCCGACACAGGCGCCGACCGGGTCGATACGTGGGTCATTGGAACGGACTGCAATCTTGGCGCGCAGACCCGGGTCACGGGCCGCCCCCATAATGTCAATCAGCCCTTCGCCAACCTCCGGCACCTCCAGGGTGAATAGCTCAATGAGAAACTCCGGCATGGTGCGGCTGACAAACAGCTGCGGGCCACGTGTCTCTGAACGAACATCATAAAGATAACCACGCACCCGGTCACCGGGACGAATCGGCTCGCGTGGGATCACATGCTCACGGGAGATAAGGGCCTCGACATTGCCACCGAGATCGAGGATCACATTTCCGCGGTCGATACGCTTGACCACACCGCTAATCAGCTCACCCTTGCGGTCCTGATAGGCTTCCACCACTTGGGCACGCTCTGCCTCACGGACCTTCTGTACGATGACCTGCTTGGCGGTCTGTGCAGCGATGCGGCCAAACTCCACCGATTCGATCTGATCCTCGACAAACTCGCCCAGCTGGATCTCCGGGTTGTCGATCTGGGCCGCGCTAAGGGTGATTTGACGCTCGGGGTGTTCCAGCTGCTGTGTTTCGCTGTCGTCGATCACCTCCCAACGGCGGAAAGTTTCATAATCGCCGCTTTCGCGGTCAATATCGACGCGAATATCCACATCGCCACCGTGCTTTTTCTTGGTAGCGGTCGCAAGGGCGATCTCCATCGCCTCAAAGATAATATCTTTGGCAACGCCCTTTTCATTGGAAACTGCGTCTACAACCAGCAGGATCTCTTTGTTCATAACACAGCCTCTAACTGCCCTTCAGCTATTGTTCCCGCGAGGGAACTCGAACCAATATGCAACCGCTTGCTGGTTGCTACCATTCGTGGATCAGGTTCGCTTTCTCAATATTATCCAGCGGTAGTGAGTAATCCACCCCGTCCACTTCAATTACGACATCGTCATCCTTGACGCCGTGCATTCTCCCCTTGAACTTGCGTCGCCCCTCCAGGGGGCTGCGCAGTCGAATCTCCGCCAGACTGCCGCTATAACGCTGGTAATGTTCCGGCGTAAACAGCGGCCGGTCCAGGCCCGGGGAGGAGACTTCGAGGGTATACTCGCCCCTGATGGGGTCCTCGACGTCCAACACGGCGCTGACCTGACGGCTCACATCGGCGCAATCCTCAACGTCAATGCCGTCCTCATGATCGATATAGATCCTAAGCACCGAGTGCCTGCCCTGTGACAGGTGTTCAATACCGACCAACTCAAAACCCAGGACAGTAACAGCCGGCTCGATAATGGTGTACAGCTGTTTGTTTGCCTGACCCATATTTTCCCCGGAAACAAAAAATGGGCCCGAGGCCCATCCTGTTAAACCCAAAACTGATACGGGATTATAACGCTTTTTGTGACGCCAGTCACCCGCAGCCGGCGAATTTCGCCTAACAAAAAGCCCCGTAACCGGGGCTTCCTGTATATCAATTTGGTAGCGGGGGCAGGATTTGAACCTGCGACCTTCGGGTTATGAGCCCGACGAGCTACCGAGCTGCTCCACCCCGCAATCGATGGCGCGTATACTACCTAACGACTACATATAGCGCAAGCCCGAACAGAGATAAAGTCGAAAATAATCAGCGGCGTTGCAGGTGATGCAGCAGATCGTGCCGATAAATAAAACCAGGGAGCGCGAACACCAGGAACAGGCTGAGTGTCACAGCGATGAATTCCCAGTCCTGGGGGTAGATCTCACCATTAAGTTTTTTCTCCATCCCAAGCGTAATAGCCCCGGTGATAAAATAGAGCAACAGCCACTCCAGCCAGCGCCACCAGGCACGTTTGTGCCCCGATGCCGGGCGGGCAACCAGCAAGACGCGCTCACTAAGCCAGGGTAGATTGGCGGCAATGATGGCAATGGCGATAATCAACCAACCGGTCTGAGCGGCAGTCATAGCGAATTCTCCAGATTGAAACGACAACGCCCCGGAAGAACCGGGGCGTTGCATAAAAGCATAATTTTATCGGGCTGGCAAACTGTTCTCTTAAGCCCCCAGTGCCTGGCGACAGAGCGCCATCAACTCCTCGGGCATTGCCCCCAATGCCAGTATGGCTATGGCATTGGCGCTGAGCACGGTGGCCAAATCCGCACCGGGCTTGAGTTTGGTCTCATCCTCCGCCGGGTCAAAGTACATCAGCTTGATCACCCGCAGGTAGTAGAAGGCGCCGATAACCGAGAAGATCACCGCCACGGCCGCCAGCCAGATCAAATTGGCGCTAACCACCGCCTGGAGTACGGCAAGCTTGGCCCAGAAACCGATAAACGGCGGCACCCCGGCCATAGAGAACATAATGAACAGCATCATCAGGGCAAACCAGGGGCTGCGCTGGTTAAGCCCCCTGTAGTCCTCCAGCTGCTCCGCCTCGAAGCCGGCCCGGCTCATCAGGATCACCATACCGAAGCCGCCTAGGCCCATGATGGTATAGACGATGGCGTAGAACATACCGGCGGCGTAGCCCTCGGCACTGCCCGAGAGCACACCCAGCAGAAGGAAGCCGGCATGGGAGATCCCCGAATAGGCGAGCATGCGCTTGATGTTGGTCTGGGCGATGGCCGCGACGTTGCCCACACCGATGGAGAGAACCGCCAACAGCACCAGGATATCGTGCCACTGCGGCTGCAGTCCGGACAGGCCATCCACCATCAACCGCATGAGCATGGCGAAGGCGGCCAGTTTCGGAGCGGTACTGATAAACAGGGTCACGGCGGTGGGTGCGCCATGGTAAACATCCGGCACCCACATATGAAACGGCACGGCCCCCAGCTTGAAGGCAACCCCCACCAGCAGGAAGACCAGGCCGAAGATTAGCAACAGTTGATCGCCCTGCCCCGCAGCCACCGCCTGGCTGATCTCGGCCAGATCCAGCGTGCCGGTTACCCCGTAGATCATGGACATGCCATAGAGCAGCATCGCTGAGGCCATGGCGCCGAGAATAAAGTATTTCATCGCCGCCTCGGAGGCGTTGCGGTTATCCCGTTGCATCGCCACCATGGCATAGAGCGACAGGGAGAGCAGCTCCAGTCCCAGATAAATGGTCAGGAAGTTGTGGGCAGAAATCAGCACCATCATTCCCAGCACCGCGAACAGGGCGAGAACGAAGAATTCACCGCGAAACAGGCCCCGCTCCCGGAGGTAGCTGTGGGAGTAGAGGAACACCATAAAGGTGGTGCCGTAGACAAACATCTTGAGCAGACCGGCCATCGGATCCAGCACGAAGGTATCACTGAATGTCAGTTCCACACTGCCGTTGTAGAGCGAAAGGCTCAGAATGAAGGCCCCGACCAGTGTGGCCTGGGCCAGCAGGTAGGAGACCACCCGGGTGCGCTCGTTCAGGAACAGGTCGAGGATCAGGATCAGCGTGGTCATGCCGAGCACGAACATCTCGGGCATCGCAGGCAGAAAGTTGGGCATATCGAAATTCATTCTTGCGAGACTCCGTTACAGGGCGGCGGCAGGTAGTTTGGAAACACCGATGTGTGCGACAAGGTTCTGAATCGTCGCATCCATCACCTCTAGCAGCGGCGCCGGCCACAGACCCACACCCAGGACCATCACCGCGAGGATAGAGAGGAACAGAAACTCACGTGGGGTGATGTCGTTCAGCGCGGCGACCTTGTCGTTGCGCACCCTTCCGTAGATCACTCGCTTGACCATCCACAGGGTGTAGGCGGCACCGAGGATCAGGGTGGTGGCGGCAATGAAGGCGAACCAGAAGTTGGCCTTGAAGGCGCTGAGGATGACCATAAACTCACCGACAAAACCGGCTGTGCCCGGCAGGCCGGCGTTGGCCATGGCGAACAGCACCATGAAACCGGCGAATTTGGGCATGGTATGCACGACTCCGCCGTAATCATTAATTTCGCGCGAGTGGAGCCGGTCGTACATCACGCCGACACAGAGGAACATGGCGCCGGAGACAAAGCCGTGGGAGATCATCTGTACCACCCCCCCTTCTATGCCCATGGCGGCGCCGCTGAAACTCCCCTCATTGGCCTCGGCGATACGCCAAGCGATGAAAAAGCCCAAGGTGACAAAACCCATATGCGAAATCGAGGAGTAAGCAATGAGCTTCTTCATATCCTGCTGCACCAGTGCGACAAAGCCGATATAGACCACGGCGATCAGCGACAGGGCGATCATCAACCAGTCGAGGGTGTGGCTGGCGTCCGGGACAATGGGCAGGGAGAAACGCAGGAAACCGTAGGCGCCCAATTTCAGCATAATCGCAGCCAGGATCACCGAACCGCCGGTAGGCGCCTGAACGTGGGCATCGGGCAGCCAGGTGTGCACCGGCCACATGGGCACCTTCACCGCAAAGGCGATGAGGAAGGCGAGGAAGATCCAGATCTGCGCGGTACCGCCGATGGTCGCCGCATGATAATCGAGGATGGCGAAGCTTTCGGTATGGAAATAGAGCCACAGTAGCGCCACCAGCATGAAGACTGAACCGAGGAAGGTGTAGAGGAAAAACTTAAGCGTGGCGTAGACCCGGTTATCGCCACCCCAGATGCCGATGACGATGAACATCGGGATCAGCATCGCCTCCCAGAAGACATAGAAGAGCATCGCATCAAGCGCGGCGAAAACGCCGATCATCAACCCTTCCATGATGAGGAAGGCCGCCATGTACTGGGCCGGATTCTTTTTGATTACCTCCCAGCCGGCGATCACCACCAGCACGGTCATAAAGGTGGTCAGCAAAATCAGCGGCATGGAAATGCCATCGACACCGAGCGAGTAGTTAATGCCGAAGGTCTCGATCCAGGGAACAAACTCGGTGAACTGCATCTGATAGGTCGTCGTATCGAAACCGGTATACAACGGTATCGACAAGACGAAGGTGAGCAGCGAGACCAGCAGCGCCAGCACCTTGGCCTCCAGGCCGGAACGACCGCTCCCCGTCAACATCACCAGCAGGCCGCCGACAATCGGCGTCCAGATTACCAGACTCAGCAGTGGCAAATCAGAAAACATGCACCCTACCCTTATTCAGATTTCTTGTTATAACTCGACCACAAACAGGCCGAACAGCGCCAACAACCCCAGGATCATGGCGAAGGCGTAGTGATAGAGATAACCGGACTGTACATGGCGCGTAATGGCCGAGACCATGCCGACCAGACGAGCCGAGCCGTTGACCAACAGACCATCAATCAACGCCACATCCCCTACTTTCCATAGTCCGGTACCGAGGCCGCGACTACCGCCACCAAATACAGCCTGGTTGAAGTCATCAAAACCGTACTTGTTCTGCAGCACCCAGTGGATCTGCCTGATCACCGGCAATGCAACGATCTTCGCCGGCAGATCAGTGCGTTTCATATAGAGGAACCAGGCGACAAACACCCCGGAAGCGGCCAGCCAGAACGGCGCGGTGAGGAAACCGTGACCAATCATGCCCAAGGCGCTGGTGAAGCCCACCTGCGACAACACGTCATGCTCAGGTGCCACGGTAATCGCCTCGCTGAAGAAGTCGCCGAAGACCATCGAACCGACGTAGGGACCGCCGATGAAGATCGAGGGGATGGCCAGCAGGACCAGCGGCACCCAAACCACCCACGGCGTCTCATGCAGGTGCGAGCGGGTGTGCTCGTCCATCCGCTCCTTGCCGTGGAAGACCAGGAAGTACATGCGGAAACTGTAGAGGGCGGTGATAAAGACCCCCGATAAGACGGCGAAATAGGCAAAACCCGAGCCGGGAAGGGTCGAGTGATGGACTGCCTCGATGATGGAGTCCTTGGAGAAGAAGCCGGAGAATCCGGGTGCACCGATGAGCGCCAACGAGCCGATCAGCGAGGTGATCCAGGTGATCGGCATATACTTTCGCAGCCCGCCCATCTCACGCATATCCTGCTTGTGGTGCATGGCGATGATCACAGAGCCTGCGCCGAGGAACAACAACGCCTTGAAAAAGGCGTGGGTCATCAGGTGGAACACCCCGGCGGCGTAGGCTGAAGCGCCGAGCGCCACGGTCATATAACCGAGCTGGGAGAGGGTCGAATAGGCGACCACGCGCTTGATATCGTGCTGCACCAGGCCGAGGAAGCCCATAAACAGGGCGGTAATGGCACCGATGACCAGCACCACAGAGAGCGCCACCTCTGATAGCTCATAGATGGGCGACATCCGCGCCACCATGAAGATACCGGCGGTGACCATGGTCGCGGCGTGGATCAGGGCGGAGATCGGGGTCGGGCCCTCCATCGAATCGGGCAGCCAGACATGCAGCGGGACCTGAGCCGACTTACCCATCGCGCCGATAAACAGCAGGATGGCGATGACGGTCAGTACGTTCCACTCGGTACCCGGCCAGATGCTGATGGTGACATCCTGGTGCAGCTCCACCGCATTGAACACCGAGGCATAATCCAGGGTATTGAAGTACATCAACACCGCGGCGATGCCGAGGAGAAAACCGAAATCCCCGACGCGATTGACCAGAAACGCCTTGAGGTTGGCGAATACCGCCGTCTCGCGTACCGACCAGAAGCCGATCAGCAGATAAGAGACCAGCCCCACCGCCTCCCAGCCGAAGAACAGCTGCATGAAGTTGTTGGCCATCACCAGCATCAGCATGGAGAAGGTAAACAGCGAGATGTAACTGAAAAAACGCTGATAGCTGTTGCTGCCCGCCTTGCTGCCCTCCGGCCAGTTCTCCTCATCGTGGGACATGTAACCGATGGTATAGATATGCACCATCAGCGAAACGAAAGTGACCACGACCATCATCATCGCGGTCAGCTTATCGATGAGAAAACCGACCTCGAATTTGATCCCCTCCGAGACCAACCAGGTATAGACACTCTGGTTGAAGGTCTCGCCGCCGTCGATGGCGATACGCTTGAAGACGATAGCCGAGAGAATAAAGGCGACGGCAACGCCGAGCGTGGTCACGGTATGCGCACCGGCCCGGCCGATACTGCCACCGAAAAGACCGGCAATAACTGCACCGACCAGCGGAGCCAGAACAATCAGCAGCGAGATGTTATGCATATTCTCAAGCACGGCCCTACCCCTTAAGCGTATCCAGTTCGGCGACATTGATGGTGCGCCGGTTGCGGAACAGCACCACCAGTATGGCCAGGCCGATGGCCGCCTCGGCGGCGGCGACGGTCAGAATGAAGAAGACGAAGACCTGGCCTGCGGTATCGCCCAGAAAATGCGAGAAGGCGATGAAATTGATATTCACAGCCAGCAGCATCAACTCGATACACATCAGCAGGATGATGACGTTCTTGCGATTGATAAAGACGCCGGCCATGCTCAGACCGAAAAGGATGGCGCCCACAGTCAGATAGTCGGACAGTGCGATCATGCCTGGGCCTCTTTCATTCGTGTTGTTAGCCGCTGCGCCATTACTTGCGCTCCTCACTTTCCATTTTCACCATACGCACCCGATCATCGCGCTTGACCTTAACCTGCTGCTCGATCTTCTGGTAACGGGTTCCAGGACGATGGCGCAGTGTCAGGGTGATGGCGGCGACAATCGCCACCAGCAGGATCACCGCAGCGATCTCAAAGGGGTAGACATAGGTGGTATAGAGCTGCTCTCCGAGCATACGGGTATTGCTGGCGTCGGCCGGCAGCCGCTCCGGTGCGGGCATATTGGCCGGACTGAATGCGTCGTTGTTGGCGGCATACCACATCACGGCAATAGTCCCGGCCGCCACCACAACAGCAAGGGGCAGGTAACCGGCAAAACCCTCACGCAGTTTGGCGATATTGATATCCAGCATCATCACCACAAAGAGGAACAGCACCATCACCGCGCCAACGTAGACCAGCACCAGGGTGATAGCGAGAAACTCCGCTTCGAGCAACAGCCATAGTGCGGAGGTGGTAATAAAGCAAAGCACCATAAACAACGCCGCATGCACCGGGTTGCGCACACTAATCACACCACCGGCGGAGAGCACCAGAATGGCGGAGAAGAGATAAAAAACAAGCTGCTCAAAACTCATACGGTCGTATTCCGTTATCAAATATCAAATTTATTCACCGCAAAGACGCAGAGGCGCAAAGAAAACGAGAGAAAAACAGACTCATTTTCAAAGCTTTGACCCAACACCCCTGCAACCCAAACCTAGGATCAGGATATTGTCCACCCTTTGCGTCTTTGCGCCTTTGCGGTTAATCATTCTCTTTATCAATCATCTGTACGGGGCATCCTCGGCGCGGTCGGCGGCGATCTGCGCTTCGTATTTGTCGCCGACCTCCAGCAGCCGCTCCTTGGTCATCAGCAGGTCCCCCCGCTGCTCACCGTGGTATTCGCTGATGTGAGTTTCGACAATGGCATCGACCGGACAGGCCTCCTCGCAGAAACCGCAAAATATGCACTTGGTCAGGTCGATATCATATCGGGTGGTGCGACGTGAACCGTCATCCCGCTGCTCCGATTCGATGGTGATAGCCAGCGCCGGGCAGACAACCTCGCAGAGTTTGCAGGCGATACAGCGCTCCTCCCCGTTGGGATAGCGTCGCTGGGCATGCAGACCCCGAAAACGCGGTGACTTCGGTATACGCTCTTCCGGGTACTGCACAGTAAACTTCTTACCGAAGAAGTAGCGCCCGGTCACCCCCAACCCTGAACGAAGCTCTTTGAGGGTCAGACTTTTTAGCATTTGCATTATCGAGCTCATAAGCGTTTCAGTTCTCGCCGTTATGCCACATCGAACCAGGGCGGAGTCCCGGTAATAATCATTACACCCACCACCAGAATCCAGACGATGGTAAGCGGAATAAACACCTTCCAGCCCAGACGCATGATCTGATCATAACGATAACGCGGAAAAGTGGCACGGAACCACAAGTACAAGAACAGGAAGATCAGCGTCTTGGCAATCAACCAATGCAGCCCCGGACCAAGCAACGAACCGAGCAGGGTAATGTCAAAAGCGCTCTCGGGCAGCAGTCCCTCCAGCGGTGAGAGCCAGCCACCGAGAAACAGCAGGCTTGCCAGCACGGAGATAAGGATCATGTTGGCGTATTCGGCCAGGAAAAATACCGCAAAGGGCATGCCGGAATACTCCACATGAAAACCGGCGACGATCTCCGACTCCCCTTCCGCCACGTCGAACGGTGCACGGTTGGTCTCGGCCACCCCGGAGATAAAGTAGATCACAAACAACGGCAACAGCGGCAGCCAGAACCACTGCCACACCCCGCCCTGCTGTGCAGTGACGATATCCCCCAGGTTAATGCTGCCTGCGGCCATCAGCACACCGACCAGAGCAAAGCCCATGGCGATCTCATAGGAGACGATCTGCGCCGCCGAGCGCATGGCACTGATAAACGGGTATTTCGAGTTGGAGGCCCAGCCGGCGATGATGATGCCGTAGACACCGATAGAGGTGATCGCCAGCACATACAGCAGGCTGGCGTCCACATCCGCCAGAACCATCTCACTGCCGAAGGGGATCACCGCCCAGGCGGCCAGCGCCGGCGCCATGGCGATAACCGGCGCGAGCAGGAACAGCACCTTGTCCGCACCGACAGGAATGACGATCTCCTTGAACATCAACTTGACCGCATCGGCAATCGGCTGCCCCAGGCCCCACATATGCCTGCCGAAAAAACCGACTCGGTTGGGGCCGATACGCACATGCATAAAACCAAGCACCTTGCGCTCGGCGTAGGTAAGGTAAGCTACACAGATCATCAACGGCACAAGAATGACAATGATCTTGGCCAGGATAACCAGACCGACCTGCATCCACTCGGGAAGCCCCCAGGGCCAGCCAAGCGCGGCGAAGAAAGATTGAATCAGTTCAACAAGCATGTCAGCTCACAATGCCTCGTCATTATTTTCCGTTATCAGGCCTGCGCCAGTTGTATCGGGCTGAAAGATCCATCCAACCCCTGTGTTTCGATAGTTCCCGCCGGAAGGTAAACGGCCTCATCGGGCAGCCGCTCATCGGCTACTACCGTGACGATTGCCTCACCACTGCCCTGGGCGACCGTCGCCCTGGCCCCGTCTGCAAGATTGTATTTTTTCAATGTATTGCTGTTGGCGCGCAAGCAGGAGGCAGCCGTCGCATCGTGCGTGGCCTGCAGGGGCGCGGCGCGGCGCACCATGGGGTCAACGGCGTAAATCGGCACATCGGCGATGCGCAACAGCCCCTGAGGGAGGGGTGTGATTTGTTCCATTATCCATTCGCTTCCGCTGTCCATCGGCACATCACTGAACAGCGTCTCCATTTCCATGCGGATATCCTCCACTGTTGTGTAGTCAAAGCCGCTGATATCCAGCAGATTACCCAGCACCCGCAGCACCTTCCATGCCGGCCGCGACTCACCGGCGGCAGAGACACAGCCTGCAAAAGTCTGCCAATGCCCCTCCGCATTGATAAATGAACCGGCGGTTTCCAGGAAGGTGCCTACAGGCAACAGAATATCCGCCTGCGCCAGCAGCCCCTCGCCGGCATAGGAGGTCAAAGCAACGACACAATCCGCCTGCTCCATTGCCTGAACTGCGCAGGCCGATTCGATACAGTCGAGTTCAGGTTCGATACCCAGCAACAGGTAACCTTTCAGCCCCGCCTTCATCATCGACAGCCAGTCCATACCGCTCACGGCAGCGGGCTTTGCCCCCGCTTCCCGGTGCGGAACGCAACCGGAGAGCCAGGCACCGGCGCTGTTTCCGCCCTCGGCGAGATTACCGACTCGTGCGCCGGCAAGACGGGCAATCGTGTTAGACAGGAACTGCAGCTCAGCACGCACCGGGTGCGATGCAGCGGAATTACCCAGCAGAAGCGTTGCCTGCGGTGCCTGCTTGAGCATTTCCGCCATGTTCTGCTGGGCGGCGCTGGGCTCTATAGCGGAGAGAGACGGCAGCAGAGAATCGGGGGCGGTCTCCCCAGTCAAAGTAAACAGTGCCTTAACAACACCGAGAAGTTCTGCTGTCAGATCGACGCTGATGCATTTCTCGGCCAACGGAAAAGTAAAATCATAGTCCATGGCATTGATGGCCATGATTTGTGCGGCATTGTTGCGATAGGCCTTGCGCAGCCGCTGCCCCAGAAGCGGCTGGTCTTTACGTATATTCGATCCGACCAGGAGGATGGCATCCTGGGTCTCAAGGTCCGGAATCGCCTGACCCAGTGCAGGATAAGCGGGTTGGTACGCCTGGTCACGGAAATCCACCTGACGCAAGCGGTGATCGATATTGCCGCTACCGATACCGCGCATTAGTTTTTGCAGCAGATAGTACTCTTCGGTAGTGGCGTTATAGGAAGCCAATGTACCAAGCTTGTCAGCACCGTCGTTCTCGGCAATTTCTTTGAATTTTTCAGCAGCACGGGTCAAAGCCGTGTTCCAATCCGTCTCTACCCACTCTCCCTGCTCCTTGAGCATCGGCTGTTGCAGGCGCTCCGCGTGATTATTGGCGGTGTAACTGTAGCGGTCGCGATCCGCGATCCAGGTTTCATTGACCGTTTCATTCTCCCTCGGGACGACACGCATGACCTTGTCGCCGCGCACATCCACCCGAACGTTGCTGCCGACACAATCGTGGGGAGAAATGCTCTCATGGCTGGTCAGCTCCCAAGGGCGGGCGGTATAACGGTAGGGTTTGGAGGTCAGGGCGCCGACCGGGCACAGGTCGATCACATTACCGGAGAGCTCCGAATCAACCGTCCCTTCCATATAGGTCCCGATATGCATATGCTCGCCACGCCCCGGCGCACCGAGCTCCATCATTCCTGCCACCTCCTGGCCGAAGCGGACACAGCGGGTGCAATGTATACAGCGGGTCATGTCCGTGGCGATGAGTGCGCCGAGCTCGGGGTCATGTACGACCCGCTTGCCCTCGGTGTAGCGGGAAACACCACTACCATAACCCATGGCCATCTCCTGCAAGTCACACTCGCCCCCCTGATCACAGATGGGGCAGTCCAGCGGGTGATTGATCAGCAGAAACTCCATCACGCTGCGCTGAGAGGCGATAGCCTTGGGCGAACGGGTGTATACCTTCATGCCTTCACTGACCGGTGTGGCGCACGCGGGCAGCGGTTTGGGAGCTTTCTCCACCTCGACCAGGCACATGCGGCAACTGGCTGCAATGGACAGTTTACTGTGATAGCAAAAACGCGGAATCGTGATCCCTGCGGCATCGGCCGCTTCGATCACCATCGCCCCGTCGCGGGCCTGTATCACCTTTCCGTTGATCTCGATGTTTACCATCGCCAGTCTCGTTTCAGTTCAGCTTGTTGTCGCCGGTAAACGGTTTAACCGCTTACCAGACATTTTTTATGATCGATGTGATATTGGAACTCATCGCGGAAGTGGTTGATAAAGCTCTTCACCGGCATCGCCGCCGCGTCTCCCAATGCACAAATTGTGTTGCCTTCAATGCGTCCTGCCACATCGACCAGATTATCCAGATCCTCCTGAGTGCCCTGACCGTGCTCAATGCGATGAACAACGCGCGCCAGCCACCCTGTCCCCTCACGGCAGGGGGTGCACTGACCACAGGACTCCTCATAGTAAAAATGGGCCAGACGCGCCAACACCTTAACCATGCAGGTGGTCTCATCCATAACGATTACTGAGCCGGCACCGAGCATCGAACCGGCCTTGGCGATGGAGTCATAATCCATGTTCATCTGCATGGCGATATCAGCCGGCAGCACCGGAGTGGAACTGCCGCCCGGAATAACCGCCTTGAGCTTATGTCCGTCGCGCACGCCACCGGCCATCTCCAGCAGCTCGGCAAACGGCATACCCATGGGTACTTCGTAGTTGGCCGGCTTATTTACATGACCGGAGACACTGAAGATTTTATTGCCGCCGTTATTGGGTTTTCCCAGGCCCAAAAACCACTGACCGCCGTTTTTCAGGATAACCGGCACAGAAGAGAGAGACTCGGTGTTATTGATCGTGGTGGGACAACCGTACAGACCGTAGTTGGCGGGAAACGGCGGCTTGAAACGCGGCTGCCCTTTCTTGCCCTCAATGGACTCAAGCAGGGCGGTCTCCTCGCCGCAAATATAGGCACCGGCCCCAAGGTGGCTGTGAATGTTGAAATCAAAACCCGATCCGAGAATATTCTTACCTAGCCAGCCGGCGTCACGCGCCTCCTCAAGGGCTGCCTCAAAACGCTCATAGGGCTCCCAGAACTCACCGCGGATATAGTTATAACCCATTGAGGCGCCGATGGTATAACCTGCTATTGCCATGCCCTCGATCAACTGGTGCGGGTTATAGCGCAGGATGTCGCGATCCTTGCAGGTACCGGGCTCCCCTTCATCGGAGTTGCAGACGATGTACTTCTGCCCCTCGACGTTACGCGGCATAAAACTCCACTTGAGGCCGGTTGGGAAGCCCGCGCCGCCGCGTCCGCGCAGGGCGGAGGTTTTCAGCTCTGCGATGATTTCATCCGGAGTGATCTTCTCATTGAGGATCTTCTCCAGTACCTGATAGCCACCGGCTTCACGGTAGGCCTCTAGGGTCCAGGAGTTGTCGACCTGCAGAGTACGGAAACAGACTTCGTTGGTCATCAGTCATCTACCCCACAGAGTCGCTCAGTAATTTGAGTATACGACGGTACATATTCATCCTTTCCCTCGCCCAATCAGTCCAGACTATCGAGGATTTTATCGATCGTCTCGGGCGTCAGGTTTTCATAATAGGTTTTGTCGATAGAGAACATCGGTGCGTTGACGCAGGCGCCAAGACACTCGACCTCCTTAAGGGTATAGCGACCGTCTTCAGTTGTTTCGCCCAACTTGATGCCAAGACGGTTTTCCAGGTGCGACACAACCTCGTCTGAACCTCGCAGCATACATGAGATATTGGTGCAGATATTGATCTTATGACGCCCGACGGGAGACAACTCATACATGGAATAAAAAGTGGCTACTTCATACGCGGCGATTGGTTCCATCTGCAGGTAGTCAGCAACAGCCTCAATCAAATCGTTGCTCAACCAACCACCGTTCTGCTCCTGTGCAATACGCAGTGCGGCCATCACTGCAGACTGTTTTTTCTCGGGCGGATACTTACTTACCCAATGATCGATATCGGCACGGGACGCGTCATTCAGCAATGCAATCTTATCCTGTGACATCAGCGATCAATCTCCCCGAATACAATGTCCTGAGTCCCGATTAAGGTAACCACATCGGCCAGCATATGACCTCGCGCCATCTCATCCAGAGCCGCCAAATGGGCAAAACCCGGTGCACGAATTTTCATCCTATAGGGTTTGTTCGCCCCGTCTGAGACGAAATAGATGCCAAACTCACCCTTGGGATGTTCTACAGCGGCATAGGCCTCCCCTTCGGGTACGCTAAAGCCCTCACTCACCAGCTTAAAATGATGGATCAGTGCCTCCATGTCCTCCTTCATCTCGGTACGCGAGGGCGGCGAAACCTTGTGATCGGGTGACATCACCGGACCGGGATTATTACGTAACCAATTAATGCACTGCTTAATGATACGATTGGACTGGCGAAGCTCCTCTATTCGCACCAGATAACGATCATAACTGTCTCCGTTGGTGCCTACAGGGATATCGAAATCCAACTTATCGTAAACAGCATAGGGCTGCTTCTTGCGCAGATCCCACTCAACGCCGGAACCACGCAGCATCGGACCGGTCAGCCCCATCTGCAAGGCGCGTTCCGGCGACATCACCCCGACATCCACCAGGCGTTGTTTCCAGATACGGTTATCGGTGAGCAACGTTTCGTACTCATCGACATAACCGGGGAAGCGGTTGGTAAAGTCCTCAATGAAATCCAGCAGGGAACCGTCCCGGTTATCGTTTAGTTTCTTTATTTCATCGGCACTATGCCACTTGGATTGCCCTTGGAATTGCGGCATCTTTTCCGGTAAGTCACGATAAACGCCGCCCGGACGGTAATACGCAGCATGCAAGCGCGCCCCTGAGACCGCCTCATAACAATCCATCAGCGTTTCACGCTCCCTGAAGGCGTAGAGAAACATCGCCATTGCGCCGACATCCAAAGCGTGGGAACCGAGCCATAAAAGATGATTGAGAATACGGGTGATTTCATCAAACATCACACGGATGTAGTGCGCCCGCACAGGTACCTCAATCTGCAGCATCTTCTCCGTGGCCAGAACAAATGCGTGCTCGTTACACATCATCGACACATAATCGAGTCGATCCATATACGGCAGGCTCTGCACATAGTGCTTGCTTTCGGCCAGCTTCTCCGTTGCACGATGCAACAGGCCGATATGCGGATCGGCACGTTCAATGACCTCGCCATCCATCTCCAGCACCAGACGCAATACACCGTGAGCCGCCGGGTGCTGCGGACCGAAATTCAGGGTAAAATTACGAATCTCCGACACCTTAACTTCCCCCTTCCTTCGGCTGTCCCTGATAGCGGTTATCATCACGGATGACCCGCGGTATCAGCACACGCGGCTCAATCGAAACAGGCTGGTAGATGACGCGCTGCTGCTCAGGGTCATAACGCATTTCCACATTACCGCTGAGCGGGAAGTCCTTTCGGAACGGATGACCGATAAAGCCATAGTCGGTAAGAATCCGCCGCAGGTCCGGGTGGCCGTCAAAAACAATGCCGAAGAGATCGAAGGCCTCGCGCTCGAACCAGTTGGCGCTGTTCCAGATATCAATAACCGAATTGACTCTCGGCATCTCGTCTCCAACGAAGGTTCTTAGACGAATGCGATGATTATTCTTAATCGATAGCAAATGATAAACCACCGCATAACGGGGTCCTGTCCAGACGCCATTACCGTAGTCAAGATAATCGACTCCGCATAGATCGATGAGCTGTTCAAAGTGAAAGGCCTCATCATCGCGCAGTGCTGCGCATACGGAACGAAGGTGTTCACGCGGCAGCTCCACGGTCAGCTCACCGAATTCTACATTTGTCGCGGTTATACGCGTGCTGAAACGCTCCTGAACCTGCGATGCCAATTGCTGATAGTAATCAGACATGTTTATACATTCTGCTGGTTAACGTGCAATAGTGTTGGTGCGGCGGATTTTCTTCTGCAATTGCAGAATGCCATAGAGCAGTGCCTCAGCGGTGGGAGGACAGCCAGGTACATAAACGTCGACCGGAACAATACGGTCGCAACCTCGTACCACGGAATAGGAGTAATGGTAATAACCACCACCATTGGCGCAGGAGCCCATGGAGATAACCCATCGCGGTTCCGGCATCTGGTCGTAAACCTTACGCAATGCAGGGGCCATTTTATTGCAGAGTGTTCCGGCGACAATCATCACATCCGACTGGCGTGGACTTGGACGAAACATAATGCCGAAACGATCCAGATCATAGCGCGCCGCACCGGCGTGCATCATTTCCACCGCGCAACAGGCCAGACCGAATGTCATCGGCCACATAGAGCCGGTACGCGCCCAATTGATCAAGCCATCCATCGAGGTGGTAACGAACCCCTGCTCAAGACGCCCTTCGATTATTCCCATTGGAGCGCCCCTTTCTTCCACTCATAGATAAAACCGATCACCAGGATGGTCAGGAAAAGCACCATAGCGAGGAACCCGAACATGCCAATGTCACGCAGAACAATTGCCCACGGGAAAAGGAAGGCGATCTCAAGATCGAAAATGATGAAAAGAATGGCAACGAGATAGTAGCGCACATCGAACTTCATGCGCGCATCCTCAAAAGCCTCGAAACCGCACTCATAAGCAGAGAGCTTTTCGTTATCCGGTTTTTGCGGACCCAACAAAAACCCCATGAGGATCATAAAGCCGCCGAACGCAATGCCGATAGCAATAAAAATCAGAACGGGTAAATAGTTCTCCAGCATGTAGCGACCTCAACCCCTCAAGATGTCTGCCACTTACCAATGGCACGGAAAATATTATTGTTTAAGTGTATCGAGTTTAGGCCTTGCAAAGATTCGGTGTCAAGAATAGACAGGCCTAATATTGTTTATAATTCATAAAGTTATTCATATAGCGAAAACAGTATGGATACTTGGTCCGAAAGCGTTGCACAAATGCAATTTTATCTTACACAAATTGCGAATAACCACAATAACCAACTTATTATTTTTTTTCTAATAAGGGGAAACACTTATCAATAAAGTACAGTTTATTGCCCAACATCATTGGTCGGTTATTTAGTACTTCCAATCTCCCGCTCTCCCACTGCCATTTACTGCCGGCCAAGAAAAAATGATTCAACTTCGTTTATTAGCGCGGCAACGTTGGGAAAATTGTAGAACTAGTTAAGAGATTAATCTTTACAAATTGTGTTAATCACAAGCTGGCATGCACGTATAAATTAGACTTTCAGCTTGCCGACAATTTGCATGGTGCTCCTTCGGTGTTATCACGTGCACTTCACAGCCTCCTATCTGCCACGTTATATCAAGGATTCTATGCATATACCTTCTAAAAAACAGATCGACTGAGTACGTGATAAAAGGCACAACAGGTTCAACTACAAAGCCTTCTTTCACCCCACCACAAATCAGGCAATGCTAGCTGGATAGGTGAGTGACCAACCGAATAGATGAAATACCGAGGCTTCTAGCAACCCGGCAGACAGCAACTCCGGCATGTCGCAGCACGAGATTTGACAACACAATTCCCTCCACACAGCAGGCTTACCTATGTCTCGTAGGCCGATAAAGCAATGACCGCATCAGCTTAATTAAATAAGGTTCTTTGGTTTTGCTACCTGAGGCCCGTTCGAGTGGATATAACAATCCGCATCAGTTTCTGCTTATACGGTTTCTTTATGTTTGGTGCCGAAGGCCGGACTCGACCACTCCGTCAGGAACGGAGTGGGACGCGCTTCAGCGCGCCCGAAGGAGGAGGCTCGCAGGGCCGAATCCACCTGCACGGGCTTGCCCGGGTCGGTTCCTAAAAGAAAACCCGCATCGGAAAGTCCGTATGCGGGTCCTCGAAGATTGGTGCCGAAGGCCGGACTCGAACCGGCACGGGTTGCCCCACTACCCCCTCAAGATAGCGTGTCTACCAATTCCACCACTTCGGCAAAAACTAAAGGATTATTTCCCCTCTGGGATATCCGCCGCAGCCGGTGCATCATCGGCGGCAGGCATGTCAGTTTCGGCTGCCCCTTCAGGGGTCACCGGAACGGAGGGCATATCTTCTTCAACCGGCTCTTCGGAGTCAACCTTTTCCGTAATGGATTCGGTGACGCTCTTGCTGGCAACACCCTGATTGGTGAAATAGGCCAGACTGAGACTGGTGATAAAGAAAGCTGTGGCAAGGATCGCTGTTGCACGTGTCAAGAACGAGGCTGAGCCCTGACTGCCGAAAACGGTGGATGAGGCACCGCTGCCGAATGCCGCCCCCATATCAGCGCCCTTGCCCTGCTGCAACAGGATAAGCGCAACCAGAGAGATAGCGGCCAGGACATGAATGATCAGTATTACTGTTTCCATTAATTTCTATCCAAACCTGAGTTTAACCGGCGGCACGGCAAATAGTCAGGAAATCTTCCGCCTTGAGCGAAGCCCCACCGATCAAACCGCCATCAATATCTTGCTGAGACAGAAGCTCAGCCGCATTACCGGCATTCATACTACCGCCATAGAGTATCTGTACCTTTTCAGCAACCGCAGCATCTTCGGCTGCGATCTGCTCTCGAATAAATTTGTGCACTTCCTGAGCCTGCTCCGGTGTAGCGGTCTTGCCGGTACCGATTGCCCAAACCGGCTCATAGGCGACAACGCCATCGGCCAGCGCCGCAACACCATCCTGATTAATAACGGCTTCGATCTGGCGCTTTACCACCTCATTGGTAATACCCTTCTCACGCTCATCAAGGGTCTCACCGATACAAAGAATCGGCTTGAGACCGGCGGCACGGGCAACGCTGTACTTATTGGCCACCAGCGCATCGTCCTCCCCGTAGAGGGTGCGGCGCTCGGAGTGGCCGACAATCACATATTTACAGCCGAAATCGTTCAGCATCGGGGCGGCCACCTCGCCGGTGAATGCCCCTTTCTCCTCGGTGCTGAGGTTTTGCGCACCCCATACGATCGGCGTACCACTCAGCTGAGATTCCACCTCACCAAGATAGACGAACGGCGGGCAGACTGCGACCTCGGCGGATTCCACATCGCCGATACCCTTTTTGATACCATCCAACAACTCTTTGATGCTGGCCTTGGAGCCGTTCATTTTCCAGTTTCCAGCAACGAGCTTCTGTCGCATTGTATCTTCCCCGCTTATTGTCCGTTGTGAGAGAAATCAGGCGCGAAGCTTACCGGTATGTGACCGATAAATCAATGCAAAACAGCCTTTTCCGCATCCTTCTCGGCCTCCTCGCCGGCAAATAGCTGCACCGTCTTGGCCAGTGTCCCGGCAACCTCGGCAACCTGGGCGGCATCCTCACCCTCGACCATCACCCGGATCAACGGTTCGGTCCCGGAGGTCCGCAGCAGCACCCTGCCCCGCTCACCCAGTACCGCCTCCGCCTTGCTGACCGCCTCTGAAACCTCAGGGATGGCCAGGATATCCTTACACC
This sequence comes from Pseudomonadota bacterium, assembly GCA_046484535.1. GTDB lineage: Bacteria > Pseudomonadota > Gammaproteobacteria > Thiohalomonadales > Thiohalomonadaceae > JAPHTQ01. Next base: position 33,207 of record JAWOIT010000016.1, read on the forward strand.
CACCCAGCCTGACATTAATCAGGGTTTGCGGGAATTTGGTCATCGCCGACTTAAGCTCGTTTAGCCGCTTTCCCTGCTCCACCATCGCCCGCAAGACCTGTAGGGCCGCAACAATCCCGTCCCCCGTAGTCGTACAGTCGAGGCAGATCAGATGCCCCGACCCCTCCCCACCGAGGCTCCAGCCGTTCTCCTTGAGCATTTCCATCACATAGCGATCACCCACCCGGGCGCGGACAAAGCCGATACCCGTCCGTTCCAGGGCGCGTTGCATACCCAGATTGGTCATCAGGGTACCCACCACACCGGGCAGCCCCTCCTGACGATGCCGGGCCGCTGCGATGATATAAAGCAACTCATCACCGTCGACCAGTTCTCCCCGGTGATCGATCATCAGCACCCTGTCGCCGTCACCGTCAAAGGCGATCCCCAGATCCGCGCTCTGGGCCAAAACCGCCTCCTGCAACCGCTCGGGATGGGTGGAGCCGCAGTTCACATTGATATTAAGGCCGTCCGGCTCGTCGGCCAGGGTTGTGACCTCGGCACCCAACTCCCGGAAAACATGGGGTGCCACATGATAGGTGGCACCGTTCGCGCAATCGAGCACGATCTTTAAACCTTTGAGATCGAGGGTATTGGGAAAGGTGCTCTTGCAGAATTCAATATATCGACCGCCGGCATCGACCACCCTGCGCGCCTTGCCCAGGGAGGCCGCAGGCGCCATCTTCATCGGCTTGTCCAGTTCGGCCTCGATGGCCCGCTCCACCTCATCCGGTAACTTGGTGCCGTCACCGGAGAAGAACTTAATGCCGTTATCCTCGAAGGGATTGTGCGAAGCGCTGATCACGATACCTGCATCGGCGTGAAGGGTGCGGGTCAAATAGGCAATTGCCGGTGTAGGCATGGGACCGAGCAACAGAATATCGACCCCGGCGGCGGAAAGCCCGGCCTCCAGGGCCGACTCGAACATATAGCCTGAGATACGGGTATCCTTGCCAATCACCACCTTGCCGCCATCACCGCGAGCAAGCACCCGGCCGACCGC
>JAWOIT010000004.1:0-13760 GCA_046484535.1 Pseudomonadota bacterium
TCGCGGTCGGCGCCCTCTTCTGAGTAGGGCTCGGGGGTGAGCGGCGGGGAGGTGTCGCCGCCTGAGCGGGTTATGGGATCGAGACGCTGGAGTTTCTGCTCCAGCACCTGTGCTTCTTTCTCATTGAGGGTGACCGGTTTGAATTCGGTTTGGAAGATCGTGCTGTAGACCACCAGCAGGGTGATGCCCACCGAGAGGAGTACGGTAAGGGCGATAAGGCCGACCACCTTCCACGGGGAGATGGGTTTGAGTTGGGCGGTTTGTTGGGCTTCGGTGTTCATGGTTTTTGTATCCGGGTTTTATTGCTTGTTTGGATGGGGGATGTATTACGTTTGTTCAATAAATGTTCGCCTCACGGTATTAACGATCGAGGATCGCGGTGCGCCTGACGGCGCACCCTACAGCGTAGGGTTTGCCGAGCGTCGAGGCGAACCGCTGCGGGATCACGGTGCGCCTGGCGGCGCATCCTACAGCGTAGGGTTTGCCGAGCGTCGAGGCGAGGCGAACCGAAATTGCGTTAATGCCGCCTGCCAGGATCATGCTAAATGTTGTGTTAATCGGGCACGCCCACCGGTATCAGGGTGATGGGAAGCTCGCCTTTGGACAGGCGAAGCAGCTCATGTACGGATGGGTCGTTGAAGGCGCCGATGATCACGCTGCCCAGCCCCAGCGCGGTGGCCTGCAGCAGCAGGTTCTGGCCCGCATGACCGGCTTCGATAAGCACGTAGCGTTCGGCGCGAGAGCCGTATTTGCGTGCGGTGCGCTCCTTGATGCCGGTGATGGCGAATACGGCGGCGGCTTGGTGCAGGGGACCCTGGTTATAGCCCGCGCCGGCCAGCTCCCGGAGGTAGTCGCCGCGGGCGTAGAGCTGCAGGGCATGCCGGTCGGGAAGATAACGGTAGATCCCAGGCTCCAGCCCGTTAACCCGCCCCGCCACCAGATAGAGCTCCAGCGGGTAGAGCGCCCCGGCCGAGGGGGCGGTACGAAAACCCTGCCGGTTGGTCACGCCCTGGGCGGCCCAGGCCAGCTGGGCGATCTGCTTTAGCTCCAGCGAACTGTTACTGAACTCCCGCACCGAGCGGCGCGCCTTAAGCGCCTGCTCCAGCGAAGTGGCGCCCTTTTGCTCCGCCTCCGGCAGTTTGATCACATCCGTCACCTGCGCCGCCGCGATCTGTAGCGGGGAGGTGAGAACCAGGGTGCCCCAAAGGATCAGCCGCTTCATCGGACACCTCCTTGAACGCCTCTTTGCTAAAGCGTAGCGCCTGCGACGGGTTTCGTGAGTATGTTTTCAAACTGAACGGTTTCGTTCAGCTTCGGTTCAGCAAGCTTTCGGTAATCTCTCAGCGTACCGGGGCAACACCGCCCCTAACCTGAGAAGGAGACAGTCATGAACAAGAAGACCTGGATTTCCACTTTGGCCATCGCCGCCGTACTCGGCGCCACCTTCGCCATGCCCGGCACGGCCTCGGCGCGTGAAGGGTATAAACCCGGGCATGCAAAGACGCATGAAAAGGCCGAGCGCCGGAAGCAACATGCTTATAAGCATGACAACCGCCGCAACCACAATCGGCGCGACCACAGTAACCGCCGCGATCATGCGAACAACCGCCGCTGGGCCCCGCCGCGCCAGGAGCATAAGCATCGTTCGCACAAGAGAAAGCACAAGTATGGCCACGGTCATGTGTACGGTCGCGGACAGCATCACGGTAATAAGCGGGGTCACATCTACGGTAAGCGCAGGCACCGCCATGAGCATCGCCTCCCTTTGCCGCCCCTTCCGGTAAAACGCTCGCACGGTCATGGTCATCATGGCAATAACGGCGTACACGTCCACATCGACTACGGCTTTACCCTGTAAAGCCATCGGCCGGGCAAGCCCCGGCCGTTTTTTACCTGTTCCCTGTTACGCTGGATATGGCTCCACCTCTGCATGTATTCTCAGCATTTACGGCTGGAAAACCGGTAAACCCGCTATGAAACAACTGACCACCGCACTGCTTCTGCTCCTGGCCCTCGGCGCCAATGCCGCGCATGCCGGGTCCGCCCGGCATGACCGTGAGCCCATTACCGTTGCGCAGGCATCGGGCATGAGCCTGGATCAGGCGGTGGCGAAGGTGCGCCGGGATACCCGCGGGCGGATTCTCTCCGCCGAGACGGTGAGTGAGAACGGGAAAAAGGTGCACCGCATCAAGGTGCTGACCAAGGACCGCAAGGTGCGGGTAATCACCATCCCGGCCGGCTAATCGAACCATGCGCATTTTAGTTATCGAGGATGAGGCGCCACTGCTGGAGCAGATCCGCGAGCGGCTGGCCGCCGAGGGCTACACCGTCGACACCACCGGCGATGGTAATGAGGGGCTGTTTTTCGCCGGCGAATACCCGGTGGACCTGGCGGTGGTGGACCTTGGCCTGCCCGGCATGCCGGGGCTGGATATCATCCGCACCCTGCGCGCCGAGGGGCATGACCTGCCGATCCTCATCCTCACCGCACGCGGCAAGTGGGAGGAGAAGGTCACCGGGCTGGAAGCCGGCGCCGACGATTACCTGGTCAAACCCTTCCACATGGAGGAGTTGCTGGCGCGGGTGAAGGCGCTGCTGCGCCGCGCCGCCGGCACCGGCCGCGACGAGCTGGTGTTCGGCCCGCTGAAACTCGACACCACCGGCCAGCGCGTCAGTCTGGATGATGCCGTGCTGGAGCTGACCGCCTACGAGTACCGCCTGCTGGAGTACCTGGCCCGCCACCACGGCAAGGTGATCCCCAAGGCGGAGCTGGCCGATTACCTCTACCCCCACGACGATGATCGCGACAGTAACGTCATCGAGGTGCTGATCGGACGACTTCGGCGCAAGATCGACCCCGATAACCGCACAAAGCCCATCGAAACCCTGCGCGGTCGCGGCTACCGCTTCACTCTGGAACCGGCATGATCTCGCTCTCGGCCCGCGTCAGCCTGAGCGCCGCCGCCGTGCTGGCGGTTTTTATCGCCGTCACCGCCCTGGCGCTGGAGCGGGCCTTCGAGGAGAGCGCCCGCTCGGCGATGCAGGAAAGGCTTACCGCCCAGCTCTATCTGGTGATGGCCGCCGCCGAGGTCAGCGACAGCGGCCGGCTGGCGATGCCGGGGCATCTGGGCGAGGCGCGGCTGGAGTTGCCCGGTTCGGGCCTTTATGCGCGCATCGGTGACGGTAGCGGCGAGACCCTATGGCACTCCCCCTCCGCCGTCGGCCTGGAACTGCCCGGCGCCCCGGCAAACGGGGAGAGTTTTACCCGTATCCCTTTTGAGGATAAAGACTATTTTCTCGCCACCCTCGATATCGAATGGGAGACTCTGGACGGCAGCGTGCCGCTGCGCTTCAGCGTACTCGAAGACCCCGCCCCCTTTACCGAACAGATGAGTCGCTACCGCCACAGTCTGTGGGGCTGGCTCGGGGCGATGGCGGTGTTGTTGTTGCTGGCACTGGCCGGGGCGCTCGTCTGGGGGCTGCGGCCGCTGCGCACCGTCGCCCGCGAGGTGCGGGCGATCGAGTCGGGTCGCCAGGAGAGTCTGCAGCGGGACTATCCGAAAGAGATCCGCCGCCTCACCGACAACATCAACACCCTGCTCCATCATGAGCGGGCGCAGCAGTCGCGCTACAAAAACGCCCTGGCCGATCTGGCCCACAGCCTGAAGACACCGCTCGCGGTACTGCGGGGATTGGGAGAGAGTGAGCGCTCACCTGTAATCGACGAACAGGTTACGCGGATGGACAATATCGTGCAGTACCAGCTGCAGCGCGCCGCCACCGCCGGACGTTCCGCACTGGCCACCCCCATCGCCGTGGCGCCGCTGGCCGAACGCCTGCTGGCCACCCTGGAGAAGGTCTATCGGAACAAGGCGATCCGGGTGGAAAAAGCGCTTGATGTGAGCGCTCACTTTCGCGGTAACGAGGGTGATCTGATGGAGTTGCTGGGCAATCTGCTGGATAACGCCTGGAAATGGACCGATAGCGGGATCTGGCTGACTGTCGGGCGCGAGGGAAAGCAGCTGCAGATCCGTGTGGAGGATGACGGCCCCGGTATCGCGCCGGAACGCGCCGAAGCGGTGCTTGCCCGCGGCGTGCGCCTGGACGAGACCACGCCGGGCCACGGCATCGGCCTGCCGATGGTCCGCGACATTATCGAGGCCTACGAGGGCAAACTGACCATCGAACGCTCCGACCACGGCGGCGCCTGCATCCGCATCACCCTGCCGGGCTGACGCAGCACCAGTAGCAGCGGACGTCCCCCAAACAATAGAATCCACCGATCCTGTGGGAGCGGTCATCCCGGCCGCGATTTTTGGCGGGCATGACCCGCCCTATGGGTGCGACGTGATGGAAGCCACCTCAAGAGGTGGACTCCAGAGTTTGTGCTTTGGAGCATAACTCTTGAGTTTTCGAGCTGTGGGAGCGGACGTCCCGGCCGCGATTTTTGGCGGGCATGACCCGCCCTATGGGTGCCGACGTGATGGGATGCCACCTCAAGAGGTGGACTCCAGAGTCCGTGCTTTGGAGCACAACTCTTGAGTTGTCGAGCTGTGGGGGCGGTCATCCCGGCCGCGATTAGAGGTTCGATTCTCTTAGCAAACCTGCCCGGACTAACTACCCTTATCTAAAGAACTCAGTTCGGGGGCGGCCCTATCCACGCCGTCTGCACCTCAATGTATCGCTAACGGAGAAACCGGATGCGAAATCGCTGGTGCTTTTTGTTACCCCTTATTTTTCTCACCGGCTGTGCGGCGCCCCAGGTGCAGACCTCGCTCGACGCTGATCCCTCATGCCGTCAGCTTTTCCATGCCCTGGATCAGGCGGTTGATAGGGCGCGGGTTCGCGACCAGGGGCCGCTGCGCGTGCCGGGCTTTCCCTATTTGCGAATGGATCGCTTCCTCGCCTCCTTCTCCGATGAGGTCGATGAACCCGAAGGCTTTGATGCCTGGACGCAGCGGCTTGGCCGACTGGACCGGGAGGCGCGCCGCCTTGAGATCGCCAACCTGCCGGATAGTCAGCGCTCACAACTTCAGAAAACCTCTTTCGACGGTGCTGATCTGATTTCAGCGCTGGATATATGCCGCTCGCAGCTGATAGAGAGCGAACTGGCCATAGAGGCGAATCGCCGTCTGCTGCGGGAACAGGCCGAGTTCCCGGATGACTATGTCCCCGCCTGGCGGGTGATCGGCCTCTACCCTGTCACCGCCCTGTTCGTGAAGGCCGGGGTGGCCAACTGGCACGATGAGGTTGAAGAAACCTATGCCCGACCGCTGGAAGAGCTGCCGACCTATGGAACCCTGCGCAGCTGGCAGCCACTGGCCGCGCCACGACTGAACCAGGATGAGGTCGCCGCGCTGTTGCGTGACAGTGCGGACAATTCACTCGGCATCCCCGAACCCGATGCGAAACAGCGGGATGCCCTTTTCCAAACCTTCGCCCCCCAGTGGCGGATCGACACGGCGGATACAAACGACCTTCCGGGCACCCCTTACTTCAGCGACGGCGTGGCGAGTGTGAACACCGGGCATCCGGCGGTGTTCCGCCGCCTCTCCCATACTCGCTTTGGTGATGATGTGCTGCTTCAGCTCAACTACATCGTCTGGTTCAAGGCCAGGCCGCCGGCCGGCAGCTTCGATATCTATGCCGGTCCCATCGACGGCATCAATTTCCGCGTCACTCTCGATGCCGGCGGCAAGCCGCTGTTGTTCGACACCATCCACAACTGCGGCTGTTATCACAAGTTCTTCCCGGTCGCGCCGCTGGTGGCCGATGAGGCGGCCACCGGTTTTTGGACCGAGGCGCCGTTGGTGCCGGACCGTATTGAACAGCTGGGGCAAATACCGGTGCTGCATGTGGCAAGCCGCACCCACTATGTGGATCGCCTGAGCTTTACCTCGCAACCGGAGGGCGAGCGCTACCACTGGGATGAGTATCACCGGTTGCGCAGCCTGCTTTTGGCGTCGGGCGACCGCCGCAGCCTGTTCGATGATCACGGCATTATCGAGGAAAGCGCACGGCCCGAGCGGGTGTTGCTGTGGCCGATGGGGATACGATCCCCAGGCGCGATGCGCCAGTGGGGCCGCCACCCCACCGCCTTTGTCGGCCGGCGCCACTATGATGACCCCTACCTCATTGAGCGGCTATTCGATATCGCACCGAACAATGGAGCGACACCATGAAGACCCTGCTGCTGACCCTCCTTCTTTGTCCCGTCCTCCTCGCCGCTGCTGAACCGGTCGTTCAGGTAGGCCTTTTCTCAAGCGGTGATCTCAGCGACTGGCAGGAGAAGAGCTTCGAGGGGATGACCGACTACCGACTGGTCAACAAGGACAACCGCACTGTCCTGCGCGCCCGAAGTGAGGGTGCCGCCTCGGGGCGCTTCAAGGAAGTCAAAATCGATCTCGACAAGACCCCGGTGCTGCACTGGTCCTGGCGGGTGGATAACCTGCTTGAGGGTGTGGACGAACGGAGCAAGGCCGGGGATGACTATCCGGCCAGGGTCTATGTGGTCTTCTCCGGCGGGCTCTTTTTCTGGCGAACCCGGGCGATTAACTATGTCTGGTCGAGCAACCAGCCGGAAGGCGCCGTCTGGCCCAACGCCTTTACCGCAAACGCCCGGATGCTGGCGGTGCAGTCAGGCCCGGAGCGGCTCGGCCGGTGGGTGAGCGAACAGCGTAATGTGGCCGAAGATTATCGCCGACTCTTCGGCGAGGAGCCGGGGAACGTCGATGCGGTGGCGATCATGACCGATACGGATAACTCGGGCCAGAGCGCCACCGCCTGGTACGGGGATATCCGGTTTTCCGCGGAGTCACCATGACGCGAGGCAGAGCATCCTTAGGGGGCTGGTCGACAGAATATTGTCAACACCGAGGGCGTGCCCGGGCCGTCAATGCAAGGCGCGTTTCGCTTGCTCAGCTACCCGAGGCCGTGCTCTCCGCCGATACGGTGCTGATGTTGTTGCCGCCCCGTCGACTATCCCCGCCGTATCGAGCTGTTGTGTCTGGTGTTTGTTCTGATTATGTTTACCCTGCTGCAACGGAAAACGCTGGATAATGGGTTATAGTCTGTTAGAGAAATGCGACGGTGATTGGCCATGAGCGAAGACACAACGACTGACAAGAAGTGGCGTGAAGAACTCAGTCCCGAGCAGTATCACGTCTGCCGGGAAAAAGGCACCGAGGCGCCGTTTAGCGGCAAATACCTCCACAACAATGAGCCCGGGATCTACACCTGCGCCTGTTGCGGCGCCGAGCTGTTCGATGCCGGCACCAAGTTCGACTCCGGCACCGGCTGGCCCAGCTTCTGGGACGTACTCGACCCGACCAAAGTGAAGCTCATCACCGACCACTCCCACGGCATGACCCGCATCGAGGTCACCTGCGCCAACTGCGGCGCCCACCTCGGCCACGTCTTTCCCGACGGACCGGACCCGACCGGGCAGCGCTACTGCATCAACTCGGTGTCGTTGGATTTTAAAAAGCGGGATGAGGCGTAGAGATTACGTTAACCGCTGCGGGGAAAAGTAGTTAACACATCAGCGTTTTGCAGCAGTAAGCCGAATCGAGAACGATTACGGGCGATGCCCGAACGGAAGAGCTGTTTGGTCGGCGGCTATTGCACCAATTCAGGAAGAACAATCGCTAGCAGAATTAGAATAAGCAGAACCAGTACAAACCAGACGAGCAGTGAGGTTCTGTATTTAATATGCGGCGTTGCATCAATCATTTCCTGATACGTGTCGGAGAAGACCACCTTGCCCTTGGCAGAAAAGAGCAGGTATAGGATATAGCCGTTGATGATGGTGCCGACGGGAAAACTCACCAGGCCTATTGCGGCCATAATCCCGGCGACGATGCGGACGTTCTTTTTCAGGCTACGCAGGCCCTTGCCGATCCAGAAATAGAGCCCCGCCAGTGCGATGAGAATCGCAATAACGAATGCTGAGATATGGAGTTCCGCTTCATTGAAGTCGATGACGAAGGCGGCTGCTACAGCCAGCATGCCCGCCACACCCAGGTAATAGAGCAGGCCGATGGATCGCACCGAGGCCTCGTGATTGAGATATTTTTTTCGCGTCTGTTCGGCGTGAGCAATATCTGCCGGGCTGAAGTTTTCGATATTGGCAGTGGGTGGCCGGTAAGGGTCTTGACTCACAGCTATTTCTCCATAGTTTGTGAGTGTGATGTTTTAATTATCTGGTCGCGTCTTTTCGCCCGACTGAAAGCGTACCACAAAGGTTAAGCCGTCAACGAAAGGGTTGGATGGATTGTGTCGACCCGTTCACTTTTCCACAAAAAATCCAGCTATTGCTTGGTGGAAATCTTCCCGGGAACGAGTGGGGGAAGCGGCACATCCAACCGCGCGCCGATGGCGCGAAGCAGTTCCATTTCACTTATGGTGACCGTGGCGTCAGTGGCGATCGCGGCAATGCAGGATTCTATGACCTGCTGCTTAAAGCGGAAATTCCCCCCGAGCAGGCGATCAAGGGCCGAATCCAGGCGGGACAGGCTGATTTGATCGCGGGATAGTAACTGCCCGATGCCGTTCAGCGGAGCGGTGGCTACGGCGTTATCAAAGGCGGTTCGGGCCTGCTCGTTATCCTTGTGGCCGGCATGCGCCAGCAACGACAGTACCAGTGCAAGCGCTTCACGGAGATGACCTATGCCGCTCTTTTTTCCTTCCCCGCTGACGTGACGCTCCCTGAGTGTGTGATGCATCACAGAGCTGAGTGCAAACTCGAAGATGGAGACACGACCGTCGGCGGCGACCAGCTTCTCCACATTACCGAGCACCACATCAAGCTGCTTGGGCGGCAACTCCTGCAGGGTGGGCAGCGCCAGCTCGACTACCGGCAACCACAGCGCCCTGTCCGACTCCCGGAACCAACGGGCATGGGCCAGCGAAAGTGCGATTATCGCCTCATCGGTCAAATGATCTCGAAGCGCCTTTTCACCTCCTTTCATGTCCGCCGCAAGCAGGCCGTATATCACCGTGGCCACGTTTTCGGGAGTATTGATGTCGCGGTGGATGTCCTCCCCCAGGCGGTCGATGGCATGGTGGGCAAATTCGGTCTGATCGGGGGTCGGATTGCCGACAGTATTGATGACAGCCTTTGCATTCAAGGGAATCCGCTGCGCTGCGCTAAAGCCCATGGTTGCAGCGGACGCAGCGGATGATGCAAAGGAGCTTGACCCGGCTGCCGGCTGAGCCGTTTGCATCTCGCTGTAGTGGGCGAAGGCGGGCTCAAGCTTGGCGATGCGTTGTTCCAGCGGAGGGTGGGTGGCGAACAGTCGGGAAAAGCGTAGGCCCTGGGCGAAGAAGAGGTGGCTTGCCTCCTCCGCCTTGGGGTGATTGACGGTGCCTTCGAAGCCACCGATTTTTTTCAACGCACCGGAGATTCCGGCCGGGTTGCGGGTGAACTGCACCGCCGAGGCGTCGGCGAGAAACTCTCGCCGGCGGGAGACGGATGCCTTGATCAGGCGGCCGAAGAAAACCCCCATATAACCGATGACAACCAAGCCGAGACCCAGGGCGACGGCTCCGCCGGAGTTACGGGAACGGCTGTAACTGCCGCTGCGCAGCAGGTGCCAGCCGGCCAGCGCGAGTAACAGGATGCCGTGGACAAGACCGATGATGCGTAGATTAAGCCGCATATCGCCGTTGAAGATATGGCTGAACTCGTGGGCCACCACTCCCTGCAGTTCATCACGGGAGAGTTGTTCCAAAGTGCCGCGGGTGACCGCCACGACGGCGTTGTTTGTCGTGGTCCCGGCGGCGAAGGCGTTGATGCCGTGTTCATGGTTGAGCACAAACACCTGGGGTACCGGCACGCCCGATGCGATGGCCATCTCATCGACTACATTGAGCAGGCGACGCTCCAGCGGATCGGTGGTTTCGCGCAGGATGGGTGTCCCGCCCAGGCTCAGCGCCACCGCGGCTCCGCCGCCGCGTGAGAGCGAGGCGATCTTGAACAGGCTGCCGATGCCGGTGACGAGCCCGACACCGAGCGCCGTCCAGAGCAGTATCTCGGGATTCCACAAGTGAATCGGTTCACTCGGATGGGTTGAGTTGCCATATCCGAGAAGCACGACCAGCAGCAGGTAGATGCCGAGAATGATCGCCGCCACCGCCAGCACAAAGAGTGCGATCAGAAATTTTGTGGAGCGTCGGGCTCGATCCTGTTCGGTGAAAAAGTCCACGATGGAATGCCTCAGAAGTTGACCTTAACCGCTTTACGGGCCTCTTTATCTTCCAACTCCAGCATATCCGCATGATGGAAACCCATGTTATTGGCGACCAACATGTCGGGGAAGGATTCACGCTTGTTGTTGTAGTTCATCACCGCGTCGTTATAAGCCTGACGTGCGAAAGCGATGCGATTCTCCGTGCCGGCCAGCTCCTCCTGGAGTTGGGCCATGTTCTGGCTCGCTTTCAGATCGGGGTAGGCCTCGGCGAGGGCGAAGAATTTTCCGAGTGCGGCATCGAGCATACCCTCAGCCCCGGAGAGGGCGCGAATGGCGGAACCATCGGTGGGGTCGCCCTCGGCGTGACGTGCCGCCGCCTGGGCGGAGTTACGGGCATTAATCACCGCCTCGAGCGTTTCGCGCTCGTGTTTCATGTAGCCCTTGGCGGTCTCGACCAGGTTGGGGATCAAATCATAGCGGCGTTGCAGCTGTACGTCGATCTGGGAGAATGCGTTCTTCACCCGATTACGTAGCGATACCAAGCCGTTGTAGATGGCAATCAGCCAAATAATCAAAACCACGCCGATACCGAGTAAAATCCAGCCGCCTGTACTCATGACAGTCCTCCGTGCAAGTCAAAGTGACAGTATGCCCTAGCACGGTTAGCGAGGCTACTCTCGTTACTGAGTTAATTGTGAGGGCGGTGTGACTCCGATGGCCATGCCGGGGCACGAGGCGCGTTCGGCGTGACGACAACAGCTTTTAACCAGGAAAACGAAGTATTGTTTCGTGCACCACAGGCGACGCAGGCCGCCTGTTTATGGTGTGAAGGAAGGGGCGGGGGATGCACCCATGGTGTTCAAGTATGTGGTGATAAGACAGCGCTATTCTGCAAACCGCTCATTAAGATAGGCGATGATGTCGTCGGATTCGTACATCCAGCTATGCTTGCCGTTTTCGTCGGTGATGCGCAGGCAAGGGACCTTGATCTCACCGCCGCCCTGTTCAAGTTCGGCCCGCGCCGCCGGATCGTTAAGAGCGTCGCGTTGTTTGATATTAAGCGAGAGGCGCTTGAGCGTTTTTCTCACTTTGATGCAGAAGGGGCAGGTACGGAAAATGTAGAGCTGCAGGTTGTTGCACTGTTCATCCACCTTTTGCTGCGCCTCGGCGGAGCGTTCGATCCCTTTGGGACTGCTGAGCAGTTCACCGAGAAGCATAAACGGTCCCAGGATAATACGAAGGGTGCGGAAAAAATAACGAATAACGACTCTCATGTTTCTACTGCTACCTATGTTTAATTTGCATCCCACGGGATTGAACGGCTTCGACAAAAAGTCGAGATGCTCTGTGGTGATGACGGATTTCAATCTTACGTCATTACGCCCGCTCTGCTATGGGCTCTCCGGCCGGATGAGCGAAACCGCCATCCCGGTGCGGACGACACCGTCTGCAACCACCCGGCAGGTGACCCCACCGCGCCAGCCGGTTGCCAGCGCCTGGAAAAGACCGGGCTGCGCCTGCTCCATGCGTTCGCAGGGATCGGTCTCGCCGGTGACCTCGAGCACCCCTTCACCGAGCAGTATCCGTGAACCTGTGCTCTGATATAGCGGCAGTTCATCTACCAGCAGATTGGCGCGCCGTGTCTGCCACGGCAGTTCCACACCGAGCTCGGCGCAGGCGGCCTGCCAGTCGGCAAGACTCATCAGGGTGACCTGGCGTTTGCCGGGTTTGCCGCGCCAGTCGCCGACAACGCCGCTGCGGCGTGTGATCATCGCCTCACTGTGCAGGCTAACCGCCCCTTTGCGCTGCTGTTTGACCGCTATGCCGAGAAGACGTGCCATAAATTGTGTCTCCGGGAGCTTGAGCAGGGGGCCTGGCGGAGCGGATTTTTGCGTACTGACTTTTTCATGGCGGCGGCTATCATAGCATTCGAGTCGCCCGAATGCGCGAAAATCCAATAATATATGCCCTTGTATTCTATGGGTTTTTTGATATTGCAGCTGTAAGGCGTGTTTGCGGCTGGTTCGTAGAAAAAGGGAGGTGTTTAAGCGGTTCACCGATGTGATGAAGCAATCCCGGAGTAATCGCTAATCCGGCTCGTTGATCCGCATGCAATCATCAAGCAGCGCGCGCATCCGCTCGGCGCCCAGCTCCTCCATCCGCTCGATATTCCGCTCCGGGATTTGTTCGGGCCTGGTGTATGCGGCGATGGCCCGCGCCACCCCCTCCACCCGCAGCAGGTGCAGTATTGGGTAGGGGGAGCGGTTGGTGTAGTTCTCCGCATCCTCCGGCTCGGTACCGGCGAACTGATAGTCCGGATGCAGGCCGGCCACCTGAAACTCCTCCTCGTAACCTCCCTGTTCCAGCAGGGCATCGACCAGATCGAGAAAGTCGTTGTAGTCGAGAAAATCCTGCAGCACCCGGGGATGGATTAACACGGTGGTCTCCACCTCTTTTGGATCGGTAGCCCGCAGGTGCTCCAGCTCACGCTGCAGATCCTCCAGCAAGTGCTCCGGCTCACGGGCTTCGCTCACCACATAACGCACCTGCTCACCGGCATAGGGTTTGCCGGCGAAGGGGCAGAGGTTAAAGGCGATCACCGCGCGCTCTATCCAGCAGCGGGTTCTGGCAATCGCAACATCGGGAGTAAGTGGCTTTGTCATAGGTGATAGAGTACCTGATTTTGGCGTCAAGCGGCAGGAAAAAGGCGATAGGCTGTTTGGAGATGAAGAGTAGGCTTTTTAGTCGGTTTGGCGACCGAAGGAGATAGTAGATTGTTGTTGCCAGGAAGCCCTTCGCTATATCAATAGTTAAAGTGGAAAATGGTGGACCGTCCGGTTGCTGGTTGCTATTCTGTACCATCGCATCATCACAACCCGTGATGACATGCACCCTCGAGGTCGTAGGTTGGGGTGAGCCTGCGAACCCCAACGATTGTTGCCTGAATTAAGGGCAATGTTGAAATTGCTTCCTCACCCCCAACCTACGGGCTCATAGCTAGGAAGCGGATGTAAAGATTATCTGAACTGGATGGCATTTAATTTAGCATAATCTATAATTGATGCTGTTATTCCGTTGTGTCTTTCGCCGGAATCCAGGTGATGTAATACTGCATTAAAAAAGGGTTGGCTCAAAAGAAATTGGTAGTTGGAGAATTTCAATTGAGTCTGCGCTTTTTGCTTGTGAAGCAGGTTAGTTGAACAGCGAGTATGTGGTATTATCCAAGCAGGACGGAGGGAGGTGGAGATGGTGAAGCATAAAGGTTTTCTGCAACGGCTGTCACAGGTTTTTGCGGTGCTGAGTTTTATCCTTTCAGTTGTATCGGCTGTGTGGCTTTATCTGCAGGTCGGCGAGGCGGGATGGGATAACCCTGTTTCAGCGAGTCTGCTGGCTTCGATATTCTTTTTTGTCAGTGTCGGGGTGGTGCTCACGGTCATCGGCAGGAGTAATCTCCCAAGTTTAAAACCATGAATTAGCAGTTCAGAGCCGTTTTCCGATAATTCCGAAGAAAGTATACCTACCTTCAAAGAAGAACATCCAGGTTTGTGGTGTTTATGGGGCAGTAATTAC
>JAWOIT010000025.1:0-21074 GCA_046484535.1 Pseudomonadota bacterium
GATCATAAGACTCGATAGCACAATGCCTCCCAAAGCACCAAGAGCGAGTGCGAGGTAAAGCAGTAATGCCAAAGGAAGTTCTACACTGGTGAAATAGAAGTCAATCGCGACACTGTCGGCATTCAGCATTGCGAGTATCACCCCGAGCAGGGCGATCACCAAGAGTAATATAGAGATAGTGATACGTTTCATACAGCCACTTTATTCGATCCGCCGGGAATTGTGAACTCACTCGAAGCGGTTTGTGCCTGGATGAATAAGTTATTGGAGTTGGTCAGGTCTTGTCGATTACGCTAATCGCCGATTGGGTAAGTAAGGCGGTAAAATGACCATAGACCGCTTGCTTGGAACCTTGCTAATTCAGGCGGATTCCTGCTGAATTTCGTTACCCTGAATCAAACCATCATTGACGCGCTCACGCAACTCCTTACCCGGCTTGAAGTGCGGAACATATTTGGAGCCCAACGATACGGATTCACCGGTCTTTGGATTGCGCCCCATACGTGGAGGACGATAATGGAGAGAGAAACTTCCAAAACCCCGAATCTCAATACGCTCACCATTGGCCAGTGAGTTGGCCATTGTTTCCAACACGGTTTTCACCGCCAGTTCGACATCTTTATAAGCGAGTTGTGACTGCTTGCGCGAGAGTATTTCGATCAATTCTGATTTTGTCATAGCGCTTCCCGTATAAAGTATGCGGGCCTGTCCGAAGACAGGCCCGACATGACTTTAGTCGTCCTGATTTTCCATCTGCTCTTTGAGCAGGTCACCCAATGTCGGGTTAACCGGAGCAGAACGCTTATAGTCCTGAACCGCCACCTTCTCTTCATCAGTGTCTTTAGCCTTGATGGAGAGGTTAATAGTGCGGTTCTTGCGATCAACGCCAATGAACTTGGCCTCAACCTCTTCACCTTCCTTCAGCAGGGTGCGGGCATCTTCCACACGGTCACGGGAAAGCTCGGAAGCTCGCAGATAACCTTCGACACTCTCAGCCAGATCGATGATGGCGCCCTTGGCATCCACTTCACGTACGGTACCGCGAATGATGCTGCCTTTCTGATTGGCCGCAACATAGTTGGAGAAGGGGTCCTGCTCCATCTGTTTGATACCGAGGGAGATACGCTCACGCTCAGGGTCGATGGCCAGGATAACGGCCTCAACCTCATCGCCTTTCTTGAAGTTGTGAACCATATCTTCACCATTCTCCTGCCAGGAGATATCGGACATATGAACCAGACCGTCGATACCGCCGTCCAGACCGATGAAGATACCGAAGTCGGTGATGGACTTGATGGTGCCTGAGACCTTGTCGCCCTTATTATGGGTTGCGGCAAACTCTTCCCACGGGTTGGCCTGGCACTGCTTCATGCCGAGGGAGATACGGCGACGCTCGGCGTCGATATCCAGCACCATGACCTCGACCTCGTCACCCAGCTGAACCACCTTGGACGGGTGGATGTTCTTGTTGGTCCAATCCATTTCGGAGACGTGGACCAGGCCCTCGACACCCTCTTCGATTTCGACAAAGCAGCCGTAATCGGTGAGGTTGGTCACCTTGCCGAACAGGCGGGTGCCTTCCGGATAACGGCGGGTGATATCCTCCCACGGATCCTCGCCCAGCTGCTTCAGACCCAGGGAGACACGGTTGCGCTCACGGTCGAACTTGAGCACCTTGACCTCAATCTCATCGCCGACATTGACGATTTCGCTCGGATGCTTGACGCGCTTCCAGGCCATGTCGGTGATGTGCAACAGGCCGTCGATACCGCCCAGGTCGACGAATGCGCCGTAGTCGGTCAGGTTCTTGACGATACCCTTTACGACCTGACCGTCTTCCAGGTTGGCGAGCAGCGCTTCACGCTCCTCACTGGTCTCCGACTCAACCACGGCACGGCGGGAAACAACAACGTTGTTACGCTTGCGATCGAGCTTGATAACCTTGAACTCAAGATCCTTACCTTCCAAGTAGGCGGTGTCACGAACCGGACGCACGTCTACCAGAGAGCCGGGCAGGAAGGCACGGATGTCCTGCAATTCTACGGTAAAGCCGCCCTTGACCTTGTCGATGATACGACCGGTCACGGTCTCATCGGCATCGTGGGCTTTCTCCAGACGGTTCCAGGATTCGGCACGCTTGGCCTTCTCACGGGAGAGGCGGGTAGCACCGAAACCGTCTTCAACGGCCTCCAGGGCAACATCGACCTGATCGCCGACGGCAACCTCAATCTCGCCGTTCTCGTTACGGAACTGCTCGACCGGAATCATGCCCTCGGATTTGAGGCCGGCGTTGACGACTACAATATCAGAACCCACGGAAACGACAGTACCGGAGACAATGGATCCGGGACGCATCTGGGTATCGTTAAGGCTCTCTTCAAAAAGTTCTGCAAAGCTTTCGCTCATCGCTATGTAACCTAAAATAGAAAAACCGCATTACTCTATGGCATCAGGAGTAAAGCGGGTTGTTGGTTCCTGCAAAATGCACGGGCTTTCTGCCCGTACCCCGTTATTCAGCGAATGAAGTTACCGCAGTGAGAAAGCACTTCCTCGAAGACTTCCTCGATACCCTTCGTTGAGGTATCGATAGTTACGGCATCCTCCGCCGGCCTGAGCGGGGAGGTGCTACGTGTACGATCTCTTTCGTCACGCTGCTCGATCTCCTCGATCAGACTATCCAGGTTAGCATCGAACCCCTTTTCTTTCAACTGCTTATAACGCCTTTCCGCCCTTACCGCCGCCGAGGCGGTTAGGAAGAATTTTCGCGCCGCCCGGGGGAAGACTGTCGTACCCATATCACGACCGTCGGCGATCAGCCCGGGCGCCCTGGCAAAGTCGCGCTGGCGTTGTAACAGCGCCTCACGAACGGCAGGCAGTACCGCCACCCTGGAGGCGTTATTACCGGCCTGCTCGGTTCGGATATCATTGGTAACATTCTGATTTTCGAGAATAATTTTAACATCTCCATCATCACCCGCATGAAATTCCACACCCAGATTGCGGGCAATGTCCGCCACCGCCGGCTCATCCTCCAGCGCGACCCCGTGGTTCACGGCGGCGAGCGCGGTCAACCGGTAGAGCGCCCCACTGTCGAGAAAGTGCCAGCCCAGCTTCTTTGCCAGCAGATGGCTGATGGTGCCCTTCCCCACCCCGCTGGGGCCGTCGACAGTGATAACCGGAATCTCATCCGACATTGGTTTCTACCCTTAGTTAATGATTTTTAGCCACAGAGGGCACAGGGAACACTGAGAGCGTTTCCGTAGCAGGTGAACGATTGACTCGGCCCTCGCTCCAGCCTAACCAAGCCCAATAAGAGACATTCTCTGTGATCTCTGCGTGCTCTGTGGCTAATTTAAATTTGCTGAATCTTGAGCCCGGCCCCGGCGGCCAAGTCGACGAAGCCGGGGAAGGAAGTATTGACGTTGGCACAGTCGTTGATGGTGATCGGCCCTGTGGCGCGCAACGCCGCCATGGCGAAAGACATGGCGATGCGGTGATCACCGTGGCTCTCCACCGTACCCGAACCGATGTTGCCGCCGCCCTGGATGATGATGCCGTCAGGAGTTGCCTTCGCATCCACCCCCAGCGCCACCAGGCCGTCCGCCATCACCTGGATGCGGTCCGACTCCTTGACCCGCAGCTCTTCGGCGCCGGTGAGCACGGTCTCGCCCTCGGCGCAGGCTGCGGCGACGAACAGCGCGGGAAATTCATCGATGGCCAGCGGCACCTGCTCTTCGGGGATGCGGATCCCATTGAGTTTGCTTGAGCGAACGCGGATATCGGCCACCGGCTCGCCGCCCACCTCGCGCTCGTTGAGGACCGTAAGGTTTGCACCCATTTGGCGCAGGATATTGATAACGCCCACACGGGTCGGGTTGATACCCACATGCTCCAGCGTCACATCGGCGTTCTCGGCGATGGCCGCGCCGACCATGAAGAAGGTGGCCGAGGAGATATCCGCCGGCACATCGATGGTAGTGGCGCTGAGCTTGCCGCCCGGCTCAACACAGGCGGTGGCGCCGTCGACCTTCACCGGATAGCCGAAGCCGCGCAGCATCCGCTCGGTATGATCCCGGGTCGGCGCCGGCTCGGTCACGCAGGTGGGCGAGTCGGCATAGAGACCGGCCAGCAGCAGGCATGATTTGACCTGCGCCGAGGCCACCGGCATGTCATAGTTGATGCCATGCAGCGTCTGGCCGCCGTGCACCTTGAGCGGCGGGGTGCCGCCTTCTGCGGTATCCACCTTCGCACCCATCAGCGCCAGCGGGTCGGTGACCCGTTTCATCGGCCGCTTGGAGAGCGAGGCATCGCCGTGCATCTCCACATCGAAGGCTTGGCCGGCCATCAGCCCCGCCAGCAGGCGCATGGAGGTACCGGAGTTGCCCACATCGAGCGGGCCTTGCGGCGCCTTGAGGCCATGCAGACCGACACCGTGGATGGTGACATTGCCCTTTTCCGGCCCCTCGATCTGCACCCCCATGTCGCGGAAGGCCTTCAGGGTGGCGAGGCTGTCCTCCCCTTCCAGAAAGCCTTTCACCTCGGTCACCCCCTCGGCGAGGGAGCCGAGCATGATGGAGCGGTGGGAGATGGACTTGTCGCCGGGCACGCGCATGTCGCCGTTGAGACTGCCGCCGGGTTGTACCTGGAACGTAATATTTTTTTCACTACTCATGTTGTCTCTAGCAACTCTTTTCACAGTAATCGTCACGCGCCGCCTTGGCCCGTTCAAAGGTTTCCAGCAGCACCTTGCCATCGCCCTGTTCGATGGCGGCGGCCAGGTTATTCAGCTCCTCACTAAATCGGCGCAGCATCTTCAGCAGCGCATCGCGGTTGTTCAGACAGATATCGTGCCACATCTGCGGATTGCTCGAGGCGATGCGGGTAAAGTCGCGGAATCCGCCTGCCGCGAAGCGGAAGATATCGTCGTGGTCCTCCAGCCGCGCCAGGGTATCGACCAGGGTAAAGGCGAGCATGTGCGGCAGATGACTGGTTGCGGCCAGCACCTCATCGTGGTGCACCACCGACATCTCAGTGACCTCGGCGCCGGCCAGCTCCCACAGGCTACGTACCAGCGCCACCGCATCCGGATCGCTGTCCTCATCGGGGGTAAGAATGACCCTTCTGTCCTGATAAAGCTCGGCAAAGGCCGCCTCCACCCCACTCTTCTCGGTACCGGCAATCGGGTGGCCGGGAATAAAACGTGGCGGCAGAACGCCGAAAACCTTTCGTGCCGCGGCCACCACCGAGCCTTTGGTGCTACCCACATCAGTGACTACCGTTTGAGGCTCGAGGTGCGGCTTGAGCTGGGAGAGGACACTCTCCATCGCCCCGACCGGCACCCCGATCAGCACCACATCCGCACCCTGCACCGCCTCAGCAATATCGGTCTCCGCCCGGTCGATAACTCCCAGCTCCAGCGCCTTTTGCAACGGGGCTTCGGAACGTCCCCAACCGACGATCTCGTTGCAGGCACCTGCAGCCTTCAGCGCCCGCGCCAGCGAGCCGCCGATCAACCCGACGCCAATGATAGTCAAACGTTTAATCATAATTTCAAATATCTAGCCACAGAGGGCACAGAGCTTACTGACTGGCGGCCGGGCAGCCGCGGACTGATTATCACGCATCGTGCCAAGACACTCCGCCAACTCCTTAATTCTCTACGCCCTGTGTACTCTGTGTGCTCTGTGGCAAATTTATAGAGCAGTTAAATACTCCGGCCGATGGCCTGGGCGATGCCGCCGAGCTGAACCATCAAGTCCTTGAGTTCCTGCGGGTCGATGGCCTGGTCGGCATCGCACCAGGCCTCACAGGGTGTCGGATGCATCTCCACCAGCAGGCCGTCGGCGCCCGCGGCCACCGCAGCGCGGGAGAGCTCGGGCACCATCCACGCCTTGCCGCCGGCATGGCTCGGATCGACGATCACCGGCAGATGTGTCTCTCTCTTCAACACAGGAATGGCGGTCACATCGAGCATGTTGCGGTAGTAGGTCTCGAAGCTGCGCACACCGCGCTCACAAAAGATGATGTTGTGGTTCCCGCCGGCGGCGATATACTCGGCCGCCATCAGCCACTCCTTGATGGTGGCGGACATACCGCGTTTGAGGATCACCGGCTTGTGGGTGCGCCCCACCTCCTTGAGCAGGTCGAAATTCTGCATGTTGCGGGTACCGATCTGGATCACATCCACATCATGCTCCAGGAAGGTATCGAGCATACGCACATCCATCAGCTCGGTAACGATGGGCAGGTTGTACTTGCTTGCCGCCTTGCGGAACATCTCCAGCCCCTCCACACCGGTCCCCTGGAAGGTGTAGGGCGAGGTGCGCGGCTTGAAGGCGCCGCCGCGCATCAGCCGGCAGCCGGCGGCGGCAACGCCCTCGGCGGCGGCATCCATCTGCGCCGGGGTCTCCACCGAACAGGGACCGCCGATGATCTGCACCTGCTTGCCACCCAGCTTCACCCCGTTGATATCGATAACGGTGTCTTCTTTGTGGTAGGAGCGGGCGACGATCTTGTAGGGCTTCATCACGCGGATGACATCCTCCACGCCGGGCAGCGCCTGCAGCAACTCCTTGTCGGCCCGGGTTTCATCACCGATGGCGCCGATCACGGTCCGCTCGATACCACGAGAGACGTTGCTGTCGAGGCCGAACTCCTTCAGTTTTCCGACTACACCGTCGATCTGCTCATCGGTGGTGTCGGAATTCATGATGATAATCATCGTTCGCTCTCTATACCTTCATTTGCTGCAGGTCACCGTCAGCTTGGCACGGCCTTGAATCGGAATACGCTTCTCAGCCAGCCAGCACCTTCTGCAAGGCGGTGAGGAAACGCTCGTTCTCTTCTTTTGTCCCCACCGTCACACGCAGATGGTTGGGCATACCGTAATTGGCCACCGGGCGCACGATCACCCCTTCTCTCAATAACGCCTCGTAAACGGGGCCGGCAGGTCTTCCGACATCAACACTGATGAAATTGCCGACAGAGGGAACATAGTCCAGCCCCTGGCTTGTAAAACCGGCCACCAGCTGACGAAGCCCCTCGGCATTCATTTTGACCGAACGCTCCAGGTGCTCGACATCATCCAGCGCCTCGGCCGCCGCCGCCAACGCCACACTGTTGACGTTAAAAGGCGGGCGCACCCGGTTCATCAGGTCCGCCACCTGCGGATGGGAGATCGCATAGCCTACCCTCAATCCGGCCAAGCCGTAAGACTTGGAGAAGGTGCGGGCCACCATCAGATTGGGATAGCGGCTCACCCAGGCAGTGGTATCGGGATAGTTCTTTGCGCCGGTGGCCGGGTCAATGGCGTAGTCGAAATAGGCCTCGTCCACCACCACGAGGGTGTGCTCCGGGACGGTTTGAATGAATGACTCCAGTTCCCCGGCTCCCAACCAGGTGCCGGTCGGGTTATTGGGGTTGGCGATAAAAATAACCCGGGTGTGTTCACTAATAGACGCCTTTATCGCCTCCAGGTCATGGCCCCATTCCTTCGCCGGAGCGGCCACCGCCTTTCCCCCCACAGCCTGGGTGAGGATCGGGTAGAGGGCAAAGGAGTGCTCGGAGAAAAGCACCTCATCCCCGGGCCTTACGAACACCCGTACGGCAAACTCCAGCACGTCGCTGGAACCATTACCTAAAGTGATCTGGCTTATCGTCACCCCATGTTTGGCCGCCAGCTTCTGCTTAAGCTCAAACCCGTTGCCGTCCGGATAGAGCCAGACCCCCTCCAGCTCACCGCGCATGGCCGCCTGCGCCCTGGGCGAAGGGCCGAGCGGATTCTCGTTGGAGGCGAGCTTGACGATGTTACTGACACCGTATTCACGCTCGAGCTCCTCGATGGGTTTGCCCGGCTGATAGGGATGGAGTCCCAGTACGCCCGGATTGGCGTATTTGGCAAAGTCGGTCATGGATGTTAATCCTGAAATTTCGGGCTATAACACAGCCTTGGGAAAGGAACCGAGTATCTTAAACAGCGCCGCCTCTTTTTCAAGCTCAGCCAATGCACTGGCGACAGGGGCATCATCGCAATGCCCCAGGATCTCGACAAAAAAGACATAGTCCCAGGTTCCCTGCCGGGAAGGTCGTGATTCGATACGGGTCATGGAAATGCTGTTTTGCGCCAGAGGCTCCAGCAACTTGAACAATGCACCGGGTTTATTGCGTGTGGAAAGCAGCAGCGCTGTCTTGTCCTCGCCGCTGGGGGGGACCGGCTCGCGGCCGATAATAAGAAAACGGGTGGTATTGTTCGGCTCGTCCTCGATATTGGAGGCAAGAATGGGCAGGCCGTATTGTTCAGATGCCGATTTACCTGCCACCGCCGCCGCCCCCTGCTCAACAGCAGCCAGACGCGCCGCCTCGGCATTGCTGCTCACTGCAATACGCTCGACTGTCGGCAGATGGGCATCGAGCCACTCCCGGCACTGGGCCAGGGACTGGGCATGGGAATAAACCTTGCTAATCGAATGAAGATCGGGGGCACTGCTCATCAGGTGATCGTGGATACGCAGCTCCACCTCACCGCCGATCTTAAGCGGCGTTTTCAAAAGCAGGTCGATGGTATAGTTAACCGCCCCCTCGGTGGAATTCTCCACCGGCACCACCGCGTAGTCGGCACTGCCCGCCTCCACCTCACGAAAGACCTCATCAAAGGCGGCCAGTGGAACGGGACGCACCGAGTGGCCGAAGTGTTTGAGCACCGCCTCGTGGGAGAAGGTTCCCTCCGGACCGAGAAAGGCGACGGTAGTGGGACGCTCCAGCGCCAGACAGGCGGACATCACCTCACGGAACAGGCGCGCCATCTCCTCGGCAGGCAACGGCCCCTGGTTGCGCTCCTTGACCCGGCGCAGGATCTGCGCCTCACGCTCGGGGCGATAGAACACCGCATCCTCACCGGCGGCGAGCTTCACCTCCGCCACCTCCTGGGCGAGGGAGGCACGCTCGTTGATCAGTGATTGCAACTGCTCGTCGAGCGCATCAATACGTTCGCGTATCGCCTGTAATTTTTCTTCGCTGCTCATCTTTTCCGGTTTTGTTTATAAAACATTTGCCACAGAGAACACAGAGGTCACTGAGAAAAATTTAATTCGAAATCTTATGGTACAGCCGCCATATTGTTGGGCGCGGCAACAAACCGAACGAACCATATTGGCTTCCCGACCTCAGTGTACTCTGTGCCCTCTGTGGCTAAAAAAAACAAATCAACCGATGGCACGGACCGCCAATACGCCCTCAATGCCAGCGATCTCGTCGATGATCGCCGCCGGTACCTCCTTGTCCACATCCACCAGGGTATAGGCCAGTTCGCCACGGGACTTGTTGAGCATGTCAATGATATTCAATCCGGCGTCAGCCAGGTGCGAGGAGATCTGCCCCAGCATGTTCGGTACATTGGAATTGACCGCCGCCAGACGGAAGGCCCCCTCGCTGCGCGGCATCACCACCTCGGGGAAATTCACCGAATTGATCACATTGCCGTTCTCCAGATAGTCCTTCACCTGATCGGCCACCATCACGGCGCAGTTCTCTTCCGCCTCGCGGGTGGAAGCGCCCAGGTGCGGCAGGGTAATGACCTTGGGGTGCTTCTTCAGCAGGTTGGTGGGGAAATCGCAGACATAGGCGTAGGCCTTGCCGCTATCCAGCGCCTTGACCATCGCCTCGTCATCGACGATACCGCCGCGGGCGAAATTAAGCACAATGACATTATCCTGCATGTGCTTGAGCCGCTCTTCGTTGATCAGGTGTTTGGTTGAGTCGACCAGCGGCACGTGGAAGGTGATGAAGTCGGAACGATACAACAGCTCATCGACACTGGTCGCCTGCTGCACCGCCGCATCCAGCTGCCAGGCGCCGCGCACGGTAATACCCGGGTCAAAACCGATCACTTTCATCCCAAGGGCAATCGCCGCGTTGGCGATACGTACGCCGATCGCACCGAGGCCGACTACACCGAGGGTACGGCCAGGCAACTCGAAACCGCCGTAGTTCTTCTTGCCCGCCTCGGTCGCCTTGGCGATCTCCTCGTCGCTCCCCTCCAGATTGCGGGCAAAATCCCACGCCTGGGGAATATTACGGCAGGCCATCAGCATGCCGGCGATCACCAGTTCCTTGACCGCATTGGCGTTGGCGCCGGGGGCGTTAAACACCGGGATGCCCCGCTCACTCATCTTGTCCACCGGGATATTGTTCACCCCGGCGCCGGCGCGACCCACCGCCTTTAGCGAGGCGGGGATCTCCATGTCGTGCATCTTGAACGAACGCAACAGGATCGCATCAGGAGAAGTGAACTCGGAAGCGACCTCATAGCTGTCCCGCGGCAGACGGTCCAGACCGGCAGCAGAGATATTATTTAGCGTTAGTATTTTGTGCATCTGCTTTTTTCCCCTTTTGGTTCGTGAGAGCGCTAGGGCGCGAGAGCGTGAGTGAACAGTTGAGGCACCCTCACGCACTCACGCTTTCACGCCCTCACGTTTCACGTCATCCATTGCGCTTTTCGAAGTCGGCCATGAAGCTGACCAGGGCGTCGACGCCCTCCTCCGGCATGGCGTTGTAGATGGAAGCGCGCATGCCGCCGACGGAACGGTGTCCCTTGAGGGTAACCAGGCCCGCTTCTTTGGCCTCTGAGAGGAAGGTAGCATCCAGGTCCGGGTTGGCCAGGGTGAACGGCACATTCATCCAGGAGCGGGACTCGGGCGCCACCGGATTGGCATAGAAAGCCGAGTTATCAATGGCCGCATAGAGCTTGTCCGCCTTGCGCTTATTGACCTCCGCCATATGTTCCAGGCCGCCGCCCTGCTTCAGCCAGTCGAACACCAGACCGGCCAGGTACCAGCTATAGGTCGGCGGGGTGTTGTACATGGAGTCGGCCTTGGCGTGGGTCTCGTAGTTGAACATCGCCGGGGTATGGTCGATCACCTCGCCGATGAGGTCCTCACGCACAATGACTACGGTCAGGCCCGCCGGGCCGATGTTCTTCTGCGCCCCGGCGTAGATCACGCCGTACTTGGAGACATCCATCGGCCGGCTGAGGATGGTGGAGGACATATCGGCCACCAGCGGCTTCTCCCCCACCTCCGGCACATAGGGAAACTCCACCCCTTCGATGGTTTCGTTCGGGGTGTAGTGAACGTAGGCGGCATCGTCGGAGAGCTTGAGATCCCCCTGCGCCGGAGCGAAGGTGAACTTGCCGGGCTGTTCAGCGTTTTGGGCAGAGGCGTCGAAAGCCACATTCGCATCGCAGTAACGTTTGGCCTCGGCGATCGCCTTCTTGCCCCATGAACCGGTGACGATGTAGTCGGCCTTATTGGCGCCGCGCAGCAGGTTCATCGGCACCATGGCGAACTGGCTGGAGGCGCCGCCCTGCAGGAACAGCACCTTGTAGTTGGACGGGATATTCATCACCTCGCGCAGATCCGCCTCGGCCTTCTCCGCGATGGACATGAAATCCTTGCCGCGGTGGCTCATTTCCATCACCGACATGCCGCTGCCGTTCCACTCAAGCAACTCGTCGCGGGCCTGCTCGATCACCGCCTTGGGCAACATCGCCGGACCGGCGCTAAAGTTGAATACACGTGCCATCTACATCTCCCTTCGGGTCAATTTAAGAGAAAACACTTTGCCACAGAGGCCACAGAGAGCACAGAGAGTCAAATCGGCTTTTCATTTTCACACCGTATAAAGGGCATTGGCCATACAGTTACTCCAGGCACAGCATAGCCTCGCCGGTAAGCCATGCATACTCAGTGTTCTCTGTGCGCTCTGTGGCTAAAAACTTTAATCCTCAGCCTCACCGGCATCCAGTTCTTCGTCCTCGTCGGTCTCGGCGATGCGCTCCATACCGATGAGCTTCTCCCCCTTGGTGAGGTTGATCAGCCTTACCCCCTGGGTATTGCGGCCCATGGAGGAGACTTCGGCGACACGCGTGCGCACCAGTGTACCGCCATTGGTAATAAGCATAATCTCATCATCCTCGCTGACCAGCACTGCGCCGACCACCGGACCGTTACGCTCGCTGGACTGGATGGCGATCACGCCCTGGCCGCCACGACCATAGACCGGGTAGTCGTCAATCGGGGTGCGTTTCCCATAGCCGTTTTCGGTGGCGGTCAGCACGTGACCTTCATCGGCGACGATAAGCGAGATCACCTTCTGCTCCTCGCCGAGGCGGATGCCCCGCACACCGCGGGAGACGCGTCCCATAGAGCGGACATTCTCCTCCTTGAAGCGGATCACCTTGCCGGCGCTGGAGAAGAGCATGATGTCGCGTTGACCGTCGGTCAGGGCCACACCCACCAGGCAGTCGCCCTCGACCAGGTCGACGGCGATAATGCCGCTGGCGCGCGGACGGGAGAAGTCGACCAGCGGGGTCTTCTTCACCGTACCGTTGGCGGTGGCCATAAAGACATACTGGCCCTCTTCGAACTCACGCACCGGCAGGATGGCGTTAATCCGCTCATCCCCCTCCAGCGGCAACAGATTGACGATGGGCTTGCCGCGCGAGGCACGGCCCGCCTGCGGCAGTTCGTAGACCTTGAGCCAGTAGACCCGGCCGCGGCTGGAGAAGCAGAGGATGGTGTCGTGGGTGTTGGCCACGAACATCTTGTCGATGAAGTCCTCGTCCTTGGTGGCGGTGGCGGACTTGCCGCGGCCGCCGCGCTTCTGCGCCCGGTAATCGGTCAGCGGCTGCGCCTTGGCGTAACCCTCGTGAGAGAGGGTCACCACCACATCCTCCTCGCTGATCAGATCTTCCAGGGTCAGATCCAGCTTGGTGGTGATGATCTCGGTGCGGCGCTCATCGCCGTACTGCTCGCGGATCGTCTCCAGCTCCTCGCGGATCACCTGCATCAGCCGCTCATGACTGCCGAGGATCTCCAGCAGATCCGCGATGATGTCGAGCAATTCCTTGTACTCATTAATGATCTTGTCCTGCTCCAACCCGGTCAGGCGGTGCAGGCGCAGCTCCAGAATCGCCTGGGCCTGGGCCTCGGAGAGCCGGTATTGGCCTTCGACCAACCCGAACTCCTTGGTCAGTCCGTCGGGACGGGAGGCCTCGGCGCCGGCGCGGGAGAGCATATCGGTGACCACCCCCGCCTCCCAGGTTTTAGCCAAAAGCCCCGCCTTGGCCTCGGCCGGGTTGGGCGCGGCCTTAATAAGCTCGATGATGGGGTCGATATTGGCCAGCGCCACCGCCAGGCCTTCCAGCACATGGGCGCGCTCGCGCGCCTTGCGCAACTCGAAGACGGTACGACGGGTGACCACCTCACGGCGGTGGCGGATAAAGGCCTCAAGCATCTGCTTGAGGTTAAGCAGCTTGGGCTGGCCGCCGGCCAGGGCAACCATATTGATGCCGAATACGCTCTGCATCTGGGTCTGCTTGTAGAGGTTGTTGAGCACCACCTCCGGTACCTCGCCGCGCTTGAGCTCGATGACCATGCGCATACCTTCCTTGTCGGACTCATCGCGCAGCTCGGAGATCCCCTCGATCTTCTTCTCCTTGACCAGCTCGGCGATCTTCTCCAGCAAGCGGGCCTTATTGACCTGATAGGGCAGCTCGGTGACCACGATGCGCTGTCGGCCCGAGTCCATCTCCTCCATCTCGCTGCGGGCACGCACGTAGATGCGACCGCGTCCGGTGTGATAGGCCTCGTGAATCCCCTTGGCGCCGTTGATGATGCCGGCGGTGGGAAAATCGGGGCCCGGGATGTGTTGCATCAGCCCGGCGATGTCGATCTCAGGATTTTCGATAAGGGCGAGACAGGCGTTGGTCACCTCGGTAAGGTTGTGCGGCGGGATGTTGGTGGCCATGCCCACCGCGATACCGGCCGAGCCGTTGATCAGCAGATTGGGCAGACGCGCCGGCAGTACCTCCGGCTCGGACTCGGACTCATCGTAGTTGGGGATAAAATCGACGGTCTCCTTGTCGATATCGGCCAGCAGCTCGTGGGCGATCTTCGCCATGCGCACCTCGGTGTAACGCATGGCGGCGGCCGAGTCGCCGTCGATAGAGCCGAAGTTACCCTGACCGTCGACCAGCATATAGCGCAGGGAGAAGGGCTGGGCCATCCGCACGATGGTGTCGTAAACCGCAGAATCCCCGTGAGGGTGGTATTTACCGATTACATCACCGACCACACGTGCCGATTTCTTGTAGGGCTTGTTCCAGTCGTTGCCCAGCTCGCGCATGGCGTAGAGTACGCGGCGGTGGACCGGCTTGAGACCGTCCCGCACATCCGGCAGGGCCCGGCCTACGATTACGCTCATGGCGTAATCAAGATAGGACTGCTTCATCTCCTCCTCGATGTTGATCGGGAGGACCTCTTTGGCAAATTCGGTCATCGGGGAGCGTTATCCTTTACTTAGCCTGGGGCTTTTTCTGGTTATCTGAACGCAGAAACAAGCGCCATTGTAACATATCCGCCCGAACCACTGCATCTGCCAATAATGCGCTGAGAGGCCCTCAGCGGGCCTCTCACAGGTTTTTTCCGGATATTGCTCAGGATTTCGCCATCATCTCGGCCATCTTTTCGGTGTTGGGATCCATCACCACCCCCTTCTCCGTGACAATGGCATCAACCAACGCCGCCGGGGTGACATCAAAGGCCGGATTCCACGCCTCGGCCCCCTCTGCCGCGATCCGCTGCCCGCCCAGGCTCAATACCTCATCGGGGCCGCGCTGCTCGATGGGGATGAGATCACCGCGGGCCAGCGACATATCCACGGTGGAGGTCGGCGCCACCACCATCACCTTCACCCCGTGGTATTTTGCCGCCACCGCTGCATGGTAGGTACCTATTTTGTTGGCCACATCACCGTTGGCGGCGATACGGTCGGAACCGACGATAAGCCACTTCACCCTGCCCTGCCCCATCAGCGCCGCCCCGGCGCCATCCGCCAGCAGGGTCACCGGGATGTTGTCCTTAACCAACTCCCAGGCGGTCAGGCGCGCGCCCTGCAGCCAGGGACGGGTCTCATCGGCGTAAACACGGGTGATACGATTCCAGGCATAAGCGGTGCGGATCACCCCAAGGGCGGTGCCGTAGCCGCCGGTGGCCAGAGAGCCCGTATTGCAGTGGGTCAGCACCCCATAGCCGGCCTCCTCGATGAGCGCCGCCCCCAGCTCGCCCATACGGCGGTTGGCGGCGATATCCTCTTCATGGATCGCTTTGGCCTCGGCCAGCATCACCGCGACCGGGTCGGCGACATCCTCCGGCAGGTTAAACAGCACCTTGCCCATGCGCTCCAGCGCCCAGGCCAGATTCACCGCCGTGGGCCGGGCCTCGGCGAGATAACCCAAATCCTGCTCCAGCTTTGCCGCCATGCCACTCCCACCTTCGGCAATACGATTTCTCAGCGCCAGCACCACCGCATAGGCGGCGGTGACGCCAATGGCCGGGGCGCCACGCACCACCATATCGCGGATGGCATCGGCCACCGCTCGTGGCTCATCGAACTCCAGATAGAGCTCCTGTTGCGGCAACAGGCGCTGGTCCAACAGCTTGAGTTTGTCGTCCTCCCAGACAACGGCGCGAATGGTGTCGTGGCTATTACTCATAATGAAACGGCTTCCAAATACTGAAGATGGGCCGGCAAGTCTACCCCAAAGCGGGATATCCCCACCATAGGCGATGGCTCTCGTCCGGCGTCATAAAATTTTCACCGAACTGTAATCTCCGGGCAACCGCCCTGTAACAGTCCGTTGCGAAACTGCACGCGCTTTTTGGATATCCGTACAAAAACATCAGGAGTACACAATGCAACACAAAAAAGCACTGATTGCTGCAGCAATCACCGCCTATTTCGCCGCTTCCGCCAATGCCGCTGCGGAAACCACTATCTACGGTAAACTGCACACCTCCGTCGCAGCCGTCTCAGCCGATGACGGCACCACCGACACCAGTTCCACCGAGTTTAAGAGCAACGCATCACGTTTCGGCGTAAAGGCTAACAAGGCCCTGGCAAACGGCATGGAAGTCAGCAGCAAAGCCGAGGCCCAGATCGATGCAGTGGGTGACGACACCCGGTCCTTTAAGATGAGAAACATCTACATCGGCCTTAAAGGCGGCTTTGGTGAAGTACGCGTCGGCCGCCACGACAGCCCCCACAAAATCTCCACAAAAAAGTTAGAGGTCTTCGGTGATACCTATGCCGACTACAACAACATCATCACCGTTGACAACCGGCTGAGCAATGTCATTGCCTACATGAACCATTTCGGCCCAATCGGTGTGGCTGCTGCCTACTACGGGGGAGATGACAGTGTCGATGGCGAGAACGGCGGTGACGCCACCAGCGGCATGATCAACTACGACAATGGCCCGCTCTACCTCTCGGCCGCCCTCGAAAGCTACGCCGCCGATGATGTGGCCGATGCCGACGAGCTGGAAACGGCCACTAAATTCGGTGTCGGTTACACCATCGGTCCTGTCGATCTGGGACTGGTCTACGAGACCCTGGCCTTCGAGAGCAGTGATGACGAGACAGAGGCCTATGTCAGCGCCGGGTTCAAGATTGCCGATAACATGAAACTCAAAGCGGCCTATGGTATGCGTGATGATGACAACTCCGATACCGACGACGCCGTAATGTCCGCAGTGGGATTGGATTACAAAATGGATAAATCAGCTACACTTTATGCATTGTATGCAAACGGAACGGACGGGGGCCTGGCCAAGAAGGGCAAACTGGCCGGTGACAGTACTGCTGTGGCCATGGGCCTTATCTACAAGTTCTAATAGCTCCAACCGAGATCTTTTCCGGGATGGAACCCGGCGTTAACCCAAATATGTACAACTCCTAGTGGGATTTCCAAGGGCGCGGGATGCGCCCTTATTTATTTTGACTACGAATGATTCCAGTCAAATTTGTAGCTTTTGGCAATTGACATGACATCAGTCGCATATTGCATCTATTAGCTGAAGCGGAAGCCGTTGATATGACAAATCAGCACCACCGGTGACATGCCCTTGATACGCACTGACAGGTCCACTGTCACATGTTTGCCCTACTTACATAAACCCCATCCCCACATCCCCCATAACCGTTCCTGCACGGAGTTTGTGGGCCAGGGCCTCCACCTCTTCAGCAGCATCTTGCAACTCCTCCGAAAGAGCCTGCTGAACAATGAGCGACAACTGTTCGAAATCACTATCAGGTATCGCCTCCAGCGCCTTTTTGTCCAACACTGCGCGAAAAGACTCCACAACTTTGTTTGCCCTTTCATGTTGCCTTGCGGTCATGAGCGTATCTCCGGTGCCTCAACATAAGCTGATTAATAATAGTAGCCTAGCCCATTGACAGGCCACTTGCGTCCGCCAACACCTCTAAGAAAAAAGTCACTTTAGTGACTTCTGATCAATGTAATATTGAGTTTCCCCATTAACAGCAGTTGTTCATACGTCTTGGCGCATGAGCTTAGATCAGCACAACCTCGCGCAATACACTGGTAGCATAAGCGCCGGGTTGCAGGGAGAAACTCAGTGTCAGCGTATGCGGCCGCTCTGATGACCAGTGCAACGCTTTGACGGGCAGGCGAAGTGGGCGGCGTTCCTGTTGCAGTCCGGCCCGTTCCAAACCTCGGCATAACGGCTCCTCTTCTTCCAGCGCTTTCAACTCCAAAGCCCGGGCATCGGCCGAGCTGGTCGGTCGACCCCGTCCCCAGAGCGGCCCGCTGGGATGCAGTGCGCCGCGGCTGATTTGCCCTTCGATCTCCTTGCTGATGATGCGCATGGTGAAAGCGCTGGTAGTGCCATTGGCGATAAGCGACTCACCGGATAATGCCCGGTTCCAGGTACCCTGCTCGACACGCGCAGAAAGAACCTTGTTGAACAGCCAGGAACGTGCGGCGGAGAGGTAGAGGCCACGGATATGGCGATCACGCTCGCGATGTTCGCCGCGGAACATGGCACGCGCCATCACCAGGTTATTGCCGCCATGACCGAAACGCTGTTCACCGAAATAGTTGGGAACCCCGTCTGAGGCAATACGCTGTAGACGCATCTCAAGGTCACAGTCGCCGCTAAGGTCGCGCAGGGTGATACAGAAGCGGTTCTCGCGCAGCTTGCCGCGTCGCAGCTTGCGCCGGTGGCGGGTGATCTCGAGAAACTGCAGATCATCGGAGGCCAACTGCTGCCAGTCGGGCTCGGTCTTGCCGCTGAGATTGACGGTGAAGTACTGGCTGGTGACCGCACGGCGATCCTTCAGTCCGGCATAACCCACCTCGCTGATCGGCACTCCGGCCAGCTCTGCAAGCTGACGCGCCAACCAAGCGGTATTGGTATTGCGCTTGCGGATATGCAGGAAGGCGTGGTTGCCCTCCCCGTCCGGGTCGAAGCCCAACACCTCGTCCACGATGAAGTCCTCCGGGACAGAGCGGATTCGGGCATGGCAGGTCGGCTGACCCAGCGCATAGGCCCATCCCTGCTGCAGCGGCTTTGCCTTACTCATCGCGCAGCAGAACAACGGCGTGGGCGGCGATGCCCTCTTTGCGCCCGGTAAAACCCAGCTTCTCGGTGGTGGTGGCCTTAACGTTGACCTGATCGGTTGCCGCCTGCAGGTCCACGGCGAGGTTTTCGCGCATGGCGTCGATGTGGGGTCCCAGCTTGGGGGCCTGAGCGATAACCGTCATATCCGCATTACCCAGGCGATAGCCTTGCTCCTGCATCAACCCCACTACATGGCGGAGTAATTTGCGGCTGTCGATATTCTCGAACTCGTCGGCGGTATCCGGAAAATGTTTGCCGATATCCCCCAGCGCCAGGGCGCCGAGCAGCGCATCGCACAGGGCATGGATCAACACATCGCCATCGGAGTGAGCGGCAAAAGTATGCGTATGCGAAATGCGTACCCCGCCAAGAACGATATGGTCTCCCGTGGTAAAGGCATGCACGTCATACCCGTGTCCGATTCTCATAGAATGCCCCCTGTAAAAAACATTTCACCGCAAAGCTACCGCATCCTGCTCTCGCTCCTCACCTACTTCCATGTAGGGGAAGGCGCAAAGTACGCAAAGAAAAAAACAAATGGCCACGGAACACACGGACACAAGTAATGTTGTCATCATCATTCCAGTGAAAATCGGAATCCAGGTTCACAATTCTTCAGGTGTGGGCGGATACAGGAAAGTCACGAAATAATGCTGACGTCCGTCATCCGCGCATTCCGTGTATTTCGTGGCCATAAAGTGGGTTTTCCTTTGCGTACTTTGCGCCTTTGCGGTGAACCTGGTTTTCAATCCTGCTCGGCCAGATAGAGCTCCGCAAGGCGCAGATCCTGCGGGCGGGTGATCTTGATGTTGTCGCCGTGCCCTTCGATCATCTTCGGCGCCTTGCCGGCCAACTCCATCGCCGAGGCCTCGTCGGTAACCAGTTGCCGGCTCGCAAGTGCCGTCTCCAGCGCCTGATACAGATCGTTAACCCGAAACATTTGCGGAGTCAGTGCCCGCCAGAGGTTTTCACGGGATACGGTTTCGATGACGGTACCGTCCGCGGTGGTCCGTTTCATGGTGTCGGCCACGGGCAGACCGAGCAGCCCGCCCACGGGGTGATTATCCAGTGTACTGATCAGCCGGTCGATATCCTCGCGCCGTAAACAGGGGCGCGCCGCATCGTGTACCAGCACCCAGTCATCGCTATCCGCATGCTGCGACAGGACGTGCAGTGCATTGAGCACAGAGTGGCAACGCTCCTCACCACCGGAGGCTGTCAGCAATTTCGGATGCGCAATTGCCAGATCACGCCAGTACGGATCGCCGTCGGTTACCGCCACCACCACACCGGCAATCTGCGGATGGTCTAGAAAACGGCTGAGGGTATGCTCCAGCACCGTTTTGCCGTGCAGCGCAAGATACTGCTTCGGCCGGTCCGCCTGCATCCGTTTGCCGACACCCGCCGCCGGAATCACCGCCCAGTATTTCTGTTTATCTATCATAAAAAATCATTTTTAACGCAAAGGCGCAAAGACGCTAAGGTCGCAAAGAAAAACCGATTATGAATGCTCACGGAGAGCCCAGGGTCATGTCTTTAAGTTATGGTTACTCATATCCAACAGTGCAGGCTATCGACCATATAAAACACCTACTCCAAAATGAGACAGCCATCAAACCCTTTGCGTCTTTGCGTTGAGATCTTTTTCTACTCTTCCACCACCTGGAAGAAGGTCTCGCCCTCTTTGATCATGCCGAGGTCGGAGCGGGCGCGCTCCTCGATCGCCTCCAGGCCCTGTTTGAGATCACGCACCTCGGCCTCAAGGGCCTTATTGCGTTCTTCCAGTTTGGCGTTTTCCTCTTTCTGTTCCGCCACCCGCTGCTCCAGTTGCCAGACACGCAGAAGACCGCCGTTGCCGAACCACAACTGGTATTGCAGCACGAGCAACAGGGCTAACAATATGGCAACGATCCATTTCATGGTTCAGATACAAACAGACCCGGGCAACCGGGGGCTGACCGGGTCTGTTCACATACACCTCGTCGGTTATTCACCTTTCAGGTTGTAAAACGCCTCGCGTCCGGGGTAGCTGCCCTTCTCGCCCAGTGCTTCGGCGATGCGAATCAGGCGGTTGTACTTGGCCACGCGATCGGAACGGGACATGGAACCGGTCTTGATCTGACCGGCGTTGGTCGCCACGGCGATATCAGCGATGGTGGTGTCCTCGGTCTCGCCGGAACGATGGGAAACTACCGCTGTGTAACCGGCCTCCTGGGCCATGCTGATGGCCTCCAGAGTCTCGGTCAGGGTACCAATCTGGTTGACCTTGATGAGGATGGAGTTACCGATGCCCTTATCGATGCCCTCTTTCAGGATTTTCGGGTTGGTCACGAACAGGTCGTCGCCCACCAGTTGCACCTTCTTGCCAAGCTTCTCGGTGAGGATTTTCCAGCCGTCCCAGTCACCCTCATCCAGGCCGTCCTCGATGGAGATGATCGGGTACTTATCAACCCACTCGGCGAGGAAATCGACAAACTCGGCGGAGCTCATCTCCTTGTTCTCGGAGGCCAGCACATATTTGCCATCCTTGTAGAATTCGGAGCTGGCCGCATCGATGGCGATCATGATGTCCTCGCCCGCCTTGTAACCGGCCTT
>JAWOIT010000042.1:0-41757 GCA_046484535.1 Pseudomonadota bacterium
CACAAAATGGCGAACAGTATCGGCCCTTCCAGGATAAATTCGTAAAGCATCGAAGGGTGGCGTGGCTGATCGCCGGCGCCGGGGAAAACCATGGCCCAAGGGACATCGCTCACCTTGCCCCACAATTCAGCATTGATGAAGTTGCCCAGGCGACCCGCGCCGAGTCCGATCGTCACGAACGGGGCGATGAAGTCGACGGTATTCCAGTAGCCCTGATGGTGCTTGCGGTTGAACAACCACAGGGCGACCAGCACACCCAGCAGCCCGCCGTGGAACGACATCCCCCCCTGCCACACTTTAAACAAGATCAGTGGATTATCGAGAAAGGGCGGCAGATTATAAAAAAGTGTATAACCGACGCGCCCACCGAGCACCACCCCCAGTGCGATATAGAAGACCAGGTCATCGATATGTTCGGTCGTCCAGCCCGAGTTGGGTTTGGCGGCACGGATACGGCCGAGCCACCAGCCGCCGATAAAACCGATGAGGTACATGATGCCGTACCAGTGGACATCAAGCGGGCCAAGACTGAAGGCGACAGGTTCGATTTCGGGATAAGTCAACATCGCGCCAGTATACCAATAAAATCCTTACAGTGTGACCACACGCGCCGTGTAGCACTTGATGTAGTCGGTCTCGGCAATTGCCGGGTGCACCGGATGATCCGGCCCCTGATGCCCCTGACCGATGATTTGCAGTGAACGGTCCAGATGGCGTGATGCCTGCAACAACTGATCGCGCAGCACCTGCCGCTGCAGATGGAAGGAACAGGAGGCGGAGAACAAAATCCCATCCTTGCCCAACAACTGCATCGCCGCCTGGTTGATACGGCGATAGGCCTCGATACCCTTCTTCACATCCTTCTTGCGCTTGATAAAGGCGGGCGGGTCGACAACCACCATATCAAAGCGCTCCCGTTCGGCGCGCAGCGCCTTGAGCGCCTCGAAGGCATCCCCTTCTATGGCCTGAACCCGGTCCTTCACCCCGTTTAACGCCGCATTGCGCTCTACCCGATCCAGCGCCCTGGCAGAGCTGTCGATACAGACCACCTCAGCGGCGCCGGCCGCTGCCGCCTCGATGCCCCAGGCGCCGATGTAGCTGAACACATCCAGCACGCGCATGCCCCGGGAAAGCTGCTGCACCGCCGCCCGGTTAATCCGGTGATCATAAAACCAGCCGGTCTTCTGTCCGCTCAAAAGCGGCACCTCGAATCGGGTGGCGTTCTCCTCGATTTCCACCACCTCCGGTACTTCACCCAAAGCCGGTTCGACATAACTCTCCAGCCCCTCCAGCTGCCGGGCACTGCTGTCGTTGCGCCAGAGGATCGCAGCGGGTTTGACCACCTTATCCAGCGCCTCGACCACCTCCTGCTTGATCGCCTCCATGCCGGCGGTATTGAGCTGCACCACCAGCACATCAGCGAAACGGTCGACCACCAGCCCCGGCAGTGAATCACCCTCGCCATAGACCAGACGGTAGTAGGGCTTGTCGAACAGTCGCTCGCGCAACGACAGGGCAATATTGAGCCGATGAACCAGCAGCGAGCGGTCCATTTGCTGTTCAGGCTTACGGCTGACCAGCCGGGCGCAAATCAGTGAGTGAGGATTCACATAACCGCTCCCGACAGGTTTGCCGTCATTGGCGATGATGCTCACCGGCTGTCCCGGGTCAAAATCGCCGAGTGGCGAGCGTTTGGCATCCACCTCGTTGCTGTAGATCCAGAGATGGCCGTTGCGAAGGCGGCGTTCTTCGTTCTTTTTCAGGTAGAGATGAGCAAGCTCCATGGCGACAAGTCCGGATAATGAAAAGAGGAATTATGACAAAAAAGCCTCTTCCCTGCCGCAGTATCGCACGCGTGATTGCAGCCCCTGACAGCAAGTACAGTCGGGGCGGCTAACGCTAACCCGCATCGCCGAGGCGATAGACGTGCCGGCGGTACCTTCGCCGTCTCAAACAGCGCACTCATGGAAGACACTTCGGGATCCACTACAGTTGATGATGAACCCCCTATTCTTACCGGAGGCGAAATGTCAGAGCAGGCGCAGGGCACAACGCAACAAGCCAACCACCTGGCCTTGCGGGAGCTCTCCGGAAGT
Source organism: Pseudomonadota bacterium (assembly GCA_046484535.1). Classification (GTDB taxonomy): domain Bacteria; phylum Pseudomonadota; class Gammaproteobacteria; order Thiohalomonadales; family Thiohalomonadaceae; genus JAPHTQ01. The sequence goes on from JAWOIT010000042.1 coordinate 2,097, forward strand.
TTCGATGAGGCCCACGGCGGTTTTGGCAGCGCGCCCAAATTTCCCCACGTTTGCAACCTCACCTTGCAGCTGAGGGATAACGACTGGCACTCGCGCCATATGGCCCTGATCAGCCTGCAACGCATGGCAACAGGCGGCCTGCTCGATCAGCTCGGCGGCGGCTTTTACCGCTACTCGGTGGATGAACGCTGGGAGATTCCCCATTTCGAAAAAATGCTCTACGACAACGGCCCGCTGCTACGGCGGTATGTGGAGGCCTGGCAACTGACCGGAGAGTCGCTTTACCGGCGCGCCGCGGAGAAGACCGCCGAGTGGGCGCTGCGGGAGATGCAGCCGGCGCACGGCGGTTACTGCGCCAGTCAGGATGCGGACAGCGGTGGTGAGGAGGGTGGCTACTATGTCTGGCAACAGGAGGAATTTCGCTCGGTGCTTGAGAAAGAGGAGTACACCGTTGCCAGGCGCTATTACAGCCTGGACCGACCGGCCAACTTTGAGGGCCGCCGATTTCATCCAGACACAGATGTTTCGAAAGGGCCGCCTTTCGGCCACCTGGAAAGACGGAACGGGAAAGTACAACGCCTACCCGGACGACTATGCCTTTCTTATCGACGCCCTGCTGGATTTATTACAGGCCGGATGGCGTCCGCAAGACCTGCACTTCGCCCGGCAGCTTGCAGAAATTCTGCTGGAGCACTTTGAGGACGAAGCGACGGGGGGCTTCTTTTTCACCGCCGATGATCACGAAAGGCTGATTCAACGCCCCAAAACCTTTCTCGACGAATCGATGCCCTCCGGCAACGGTGTTGCCGCCTCCGCCCTGTTCCGCCTCGGTCACCTCATGGGTGCACCGGAATATCTGGATGCGGCGGAGCGGACCCTGCGCGCCGGATTTGAACCGATGAGTCAGTACCCCATCGCGCACGGGGCCATGCTCTGCGCCCTGCAGAAGCAGCAGCACGGGATGGAGATGTTTGTTCTGCGAGGGAATGCGACGACGCTCAAGCCATGGAAAGAAAAGCTGCTTGGCAGCTTCCGTCCCTTTCACTATCTACTCACCCTGGAAGAACAGGCGGAGGGGTTGCCGGATGCGCTTAGGGATAAACCGCCACAGGGGGGAATGCGTGGCCTACCGCTGCCTGGGGCAACAGTGTTCACCACCGATTAGACGACTGAAAGACCTGCCGGACTAGCCGAAACAGCGCCTGTCAGGCGTTCAGGTCCGGGATCAATTGGCTCTCCAACCTGGCAATGGCATCCTTTAGCTGTAGTTTGCGCTTTTTCATGCGCCCAAGCTGAAACTGGTCCACATAGTGGTTCTCCTGCAACGCATTGAGCGCCGCATCCAGATCGCGATGCTCCAGCCTCAGAGTCTCCAGACGCCGGTGCATTTCAATCAGCTCATCATTATCCATAGGACCGGCCCAAACCTAGCAAACCGCAATTAAGGGGATAGGGATAAAATACCACAAAATCAGTGTCGCCCGTGAAATCTTGCGAAGCCGGGCAGAAAAAGACAAATCCCGCTGGAGTAAGCTAAACTTGTGCTGAAAGTCGTTAAGGGTGTTCGGGATATGCGTTATAAACTCGTCTCGTTGTTCACAGTACTGTTGATTCTAGGCGGCTGCAGCAGTGTGCCGGAGAAGATACGGACTGCACCGCCGGGAGCCCCAAGCCTGCAACAGGTTCGTCAGGCGCCGCCCGAGGCCTTTATCGGTACTGAGGTTCGTTGGGGAGGCACGATATCCAAAGTGGAGAACCGCCAGGATGAAACACATATTGAGATCGTGGCCCGCGAGCTCTACGGCGACGGTGAACCCAAGCGGATGGATGTCAGTGCAGGGCGCTTTATCGCAAAAATCAGCAGCTTTCTCGACCCGGCCATCTATGCCGACGGACGTAATCTCACCGTTGTAGGCACTATCAGCGGCAGCGTTGAGCGTGAGCTGGATAAGATGAAGTACACCTATCCGGTGGTGGATGTGAAGGCGTACTATCTCTGGCCGGAACCTGTCGACTACAATGATCCCTACGGCCCCTGGTACTATGACCCCTGGTACCCGTACGACCCATGGTATCCGTATCGTCCCTGGTACTCACCCTGGCATCGTTATCCCTACTACTGACTTTTGTGACAATGCGCGAACACCCTATTCGTAACATTCTTCTCCTGTCCTTCGCCATACTGTTGAGCGCCTGTGCGGGCGGCCCCAAATTCAGCACTGAGGATATCGACACCACTTTTACTCCGAAGCAGGCCGTCAGTGAAGCTGCATCGCAAAAGGGTAAACAGGTCCTTTGGGGCGGAATGATCATCAACAGCACCAACCTCGAAAATGAAACCCGAATCGAGGTCCTCGCCTATCCGCTCGACAGCGATCACTACCCGCAAACCGACAGCGCCCCTTACGGTCGCTTCATGCTGTTTCGCGAGGGTTATCTGGAAACGGTTGACTACGCACCGGGCCGACTACTCAGCGTGGTGGGCCGCTTCGATGGCACCCTCGATGGAAAGGTGGGCGAAAGTGAATACACCTATCCCGTTATTCGAGCCGAACAACTGCACCTTTGGTCTCAAGGCGGGCGGCGCAGCCCCAACCTGCACTTCGGCATCGGCGTTATCTTCAGCAACTAAGCCGGCACGATCCACAATCGCCCGTACTTACGCCTTTTTGGAAGTGATAACGAGGAAAATGAATGTCGGAACCGCTGCTACCCCTGCTGGTTGAAGCCGATGTCTTGCAAAGGCATCTGGGCAACCCGTCGCTGCTTATCGTCGATATGGGCAAACCTGAAACCTATGCCAGAGGCCATGTCCCGGGAGCGGTATACCTTGATTACAGCGACATTGTTCGCACTCAAATGCCCCTTGCAGGCCTGCTGCCGGATGAGGCCCGTCTCAGTGCGGTGCTCTCCGGTATCGGCCTGAGATCGGATAGCCATGTGGTCGCCTACGATGAGGAGGGCGGCGGCAAGGCCGCTCGGCTGCTTTGGACCCTGGAGAGCATCGGGCACACCCGTTATTCGCTGCTTAACGGCGGGCTGCACGTCTGGTTCAATGAGGGCCACCCGCTGGAGCAAGCCCCACATAAACCACAACCAAGCGACTACCAGGCCCATTACAATGCCGACTGCATGGCAGTTGCGAGGCGGCAGTTCATTCTCGATCACCTGAACGATGAAAAGCTGGCCTTGCTGGATGCCCGCTCAGCCGAGGAGTTCAGCGGCAAGAAGCGTTACTCGGCACGCGGCGGTCACATCCCCGGCGCCATCCATATCGAATGGACCGAGCTGATGGACCCAAGTCACAACCTTCGACTTAAAGGCATCGCCGAGCTTCGCAACCTGTTGGAAGAAAAGAGTATCACTCCCGACAAAACCGTGGTGGCATACTGCCAGACCCATCACCGCTCCGCGCACACTTGGTTCGTACTCAAATACCTGGGCTATCGCCATGCAAAGGGCTACGAGGGCTCCTGGTCCGACTGGGGCAACCAGCCCGATACACCAATTGAAAAGTGAAAACCATCAACGCATAGTCACTCAATGCGAACAGCTGTGCTGGGCGCACAGTCAGGCACCGCAGATCATCGTTTATTCCGGAGACGTAACTCCTCGCTCCTTCCCGGAAACCTTTTCACCGCAGAGGCGCAGAGGCGCAAAGTTTTTCTTGTCCTTCCTCCCCCTGGGGGAATCATCATCGATGTAGATCGGGTTAGCCGCTTGCGGCGTAACCCGACAATAGGGATGTCGGATTACGGCTGCACCTACACGGATCTACTCGGACCTACATTATGCAGTGTTCAGACCGGGAAACATTGCCCGGCATCCCGCATACACTGGGCATGCAAAAGCCGGCCTGTGCGCTATAAAGTTTTATCCCTTTGCGCTCTTCGCGTTCTTGCGTTAAAAGCTTTTTTATTCCGGCGTACGAATCACCCCGGTGACGATGCCGAGGATCTGTACCTCTTCGTTTTTGAGGACAATCGGCTCCATATCAGGGTTGGCCGGCTGTAGGCGGATGCCGTCGCGCTCCACATAGAACTTCTTCAAGGTCACATGCTCGCTGTTAATCATGGCGACCACTGACTGACCGTTTTCGGCGGTCTCCCGCTTTTCGATGATCACCACATCCCCGTCCTGAATGTTGTCATCAATCATGGAGTGGCCGCGGACCCGAAGCGCATAGGTATTGCGCCTGACCATATTGGCTGGAACAGAAACGCTCTGGTTATCTTCACTAATCTCCACCGGCTGCCCGGCAGTGATCCACCCAAGCAGAGGGATCTCTGCCATGGCGGCAGGGCTCCAATCCGCCGCCTCGGTACCGGGAATATAGAGGGGACGCGCCTTTTTAGGAATCAGGTAGTTTACGGAAGACATCGCAGGTTCTCCTTTATTATCACCTCCTAACCTACTCTGCTGTATAATAAAAATCAAATCTTAACCACTCCCCTACTACCTCCACCGCCGGGGCCGTGCGATAATGAACCAATGAAATATCCATACATTATTACCGCCCTGGCTGTGGTCGCGATCAGCGCCTTGGTCGGCAGTGTCTATTTACAGTCACTACCGAATGAGTCTGAACGATCGGCCCCGGCCGAGCTAAGAGATATCCTGCTTCCGGAGTCACGCCGCATTGAACCTTTCTCTCTTATAGACAGTCAAAACGAAGTGTTTGACCTGTCACGACTGCAAGGCAAGTGGACCCTGATTTTCTTCGGCTATACCCACTGCCCGGATATCTGCCCGACCACGCTGGCGACATTAGGCCGCATGGCAAAAGATCTGCAGCAAAAGAGTCCCCGTTACTACAGCGATACGCAGTTTGTATTCGTCTCGGTCGACCCTAAGCGTGACACCACTGCCCATCTCGCAGAATATGTGGACTATTTTCACCCGGACTTCCTCGCCGCCACCGGCGAGAAAGACCAAATCGACCGGCTGGCCCGCCGGCTCGGTACGGTGTATATGTTTGAGGGCGATACCGGCAGTGACGACTACTTGGTCAACCACAGCGCCGGCATCGTGGTGATAGACCCGCGTGGGCACTGGGCAGCGCGCTTTAACGCCCCGCACAAGGCCGCTGAGATGGCCGAGAACTTTCGCCGCTTGCGCGATTACTTCCAACGCTAACCCCGGCAGGATAGAGTTTCATGGCAAATGCCCCAAAGAGCGCCGGCCTGCTCGATAACATCAAGGCCCTTCCCCAATACCTGATGCCCGGTCATCTGGTATCGCGCGTGATACACGCCTTTACCCGCAGCCGACACAACATCATTCAATACCGTTTTACCGACTGGTTTATCAAGCAGTTCAAGGTAAATATGGAAGAGGCGCTTGAGAGCGACCCGCGCGCTTATGAAAGTTTCAACGCCTTTTTTACACGTGCCTTAAAGCCGGACGTGCGCCCCATCGTCGAGGGGGAACAGGCCGTGGCCTGTCCGGTGGACGGTACCGTGAGTCAGGCCGGTCCCATCGAGGATGGGCGTCTCTTTCAGGCCAAAGGGCACGACTACTCGCTGGAGCAACTGCTCGGTGGCTCGAACGAGCGAGCCGCCCCGTTCCAGGGCGGCAGTTTCGCCACCATTTACCTCTCGCCGCGGGATTACCATCGTATCCACATGCCGCTCCGCGGCACCTTGCGAGAGATGGTGCATGTCCCGGGCCGGCTGTTCAGTGTCAACCCGGCCACCACCCGGGTGATTCCCGGCCTGTTCGCCCGCAACGAGCGGGTGGTCTCCATCTTCGACACCGCGACCGGACCGGTGGCTATGGTCAAAGTCGGCGCGGTCAACGTCGGCAGTATCGAGACCGTCTGGGCCGGTGAGGTCACCCCGCCTGCAGGACGAGTGGTCCGGTCATGGCGCTACAAGGATGACGAAGCGGTCACTCTGGAAAAGGGCGAAGAGATGGGCCGATTTAATATGGGCTCCACCGTCATCGTGATCTTCGGCCCCGAAGCTGTGGAATGGAGCGAAGAGATCCGGGCGGACGCCCCCGTCCGCCTCGGCCAACTGCTGGCAACGGCTAGAAATACCTAGTATCACCGCAAAGACGCAAAGTACGCAAAGACAAACGGTAGTGAGCTGAGTGCTACGCAATACCCGAAATGGAAAAGGTGTTTAGGGTTGCCGTGTACGTGCAGTTGGGCAAATTCGTTCAGTGCCGTTCGTAGTCTGAACGCATCAGTGTATTTGATTTTCCTTTGCGTTCTTTGCGCCTTTGCGGTGGATCATCTTCTTTAACAATTATCGATGGTGAAGGCGATCACCTCTTCGATGCTCTCGGCGCCGAGGGCGAGCATTACCAGCCGATCGACCCCTAAGGCGACCCCGGCGCAATCCGGAAGGAAATCGAGGGCGGCCAGCAGCCGTTCATCCATGGGCACCGGTTCCAGCCTTTGCTCCTTTCGCCCCCTTAGCTCCGCCTCAAAGCGTTTTCGCTGCTCACCGCTATCGGCAAGTTCATGAAAACCGTTGGCCAGTTCAATCCCCCGATAATAGAGCTCGAAGCGCTCGGCCACGCGCGGGTCATCAGGGTTAAGCCTTGCCAGCGCCGCCTGTGAGGCAGGATAGTCGTAGAGAAAACAAAGCCCCTCACGCCCCAGTTCAGGCTCGATGCAGTGGGTCAGCAGTAGGTCGAGCCACACATCCCGCTCGGACTCCCCATCGAAGCCGCTAATGCCATGCATCCTGGCAGATTGCTGCAACGCTTCCAGCGGGGCCGTCAGCGGATCGATACCGGCATGGCGGAGGAAGGCCTCACGGTAACTCAGCCTCTCCACCGCCTCGCTCTCAAGCCCCAAGAGAGGCGCGACCAGTGCCGCCACCTCATCCATTAACTCCTTGTGGTCGAAACCGGGGCGATACCACTCAAGCAGGGTGAACTCGGGATTGTGGCGGCGCCCCGCCTCACCCTGGCGAAAGACCTTACCCAGCTGAAATATCGCACCACTGCCGGCCGCCAATAATCGTTTCATCGGAAACTCGGGAGAGGTATGCAGATAGAGCGGCATCCGCTCTGCATGGCCCGGACCGGTATAGCGGGTGGAGAAACTCTCCAGGTGAGGGTCGGTGATAGCGGCGGCGGAGAGCACCGGGGTCTCCACCTCCATGACTCCGCGCTCATCGAAAAAGGCCCTTATCCTTTGCAGGATTCGGGCCCTCTGCTGCAGGCTCTCAAGGGGCGCTGTCGGCCGCCAGTCGCTACCCGTGCCCAATGCTCTAGGCGCGACCTTGGTATTCGCCTGTACGGGTGTCGACCTTGAGCTGGTCACCCACCTCGACAAACAACGGCACCTGTACGACCGCGCCGGTATCGCAAATGGCCGGCTTGGTGCCGCCGGTGGCGGTGTCACCGCGGACACCCGGGTCCGTTTCGGTCACGGTAAGGATCACATGGTTGGGCGGCATGACGCTGATCGGCTCGCCGTTCCACAGGGTAACCACACACATGTCCTGCTCCTTGAGCCACTTGGCCTCGTCGCCGACCGCCGCGGCACTCGCCGCGATCTGCTCAAAGGTCTCCGGATGCATAAAGTGCCACGCCTCGCCGTCGTTGTAGAGATACTGCATTTCGGTGTCCATGACATCGGCGGCCTCTACCTTTTCACCGGATTTAAAGGTACGCTCAATGACACGGCCGGTCTTCAGGTTGCGCACCTTTACACGGTTGAACGCCTGCCCCTTGCCCGGCTTGACGAACTCGTTCTCAACGATGCTGTAAGGGTCGCCGTCAAGCATAAGCTTGAGACCGCGCTTGAACTCATTGGTGCTGTATGTGGCCATAAACTCTTCCTGAAACAGATTGAAATACCGAATAATCGTATATGATACCGCGAACTGCCGATTGGAAAAACGCCCTTGCCGATGCCGTGCGTGATCCGGCCGAACTGCTGGCCCTGCTGAATCTGCCCCAGAGCCTGCTGCCAAAGGCGCGGGAGGCGGCCCGGCAGTTTCCGCTACGGGTGACGCGCAGCTATCTGTCGCGCATTCGAAAGGGCGATATCGGTGACCCGCTGCTGCGTCAGGTCCTGCCGCTTGAAGATGAACTGGCCGATATTCCCGGCTTCGAACATGACCCGGTCGGGGATCTGGGCGCCTCCGCCACACCGGGAGTCCTGCACAAATACCATGGCCGGGCACTGCTCACCGCCACCGGCGCCTGCGCCATTCACTGCCGCTACTGTTTTCGCCGGCACTTTCCCTACGGCGAGGAGAACCCTGGCAAACAGAACTGGCAGGGCGTTGTCGACTACCTGCAGGCCAGACCGGAGCTGGAGGAACTGATCCTGAGCGGCGGCGACCCGCTGATGCTGGATACCCCGCAACTGGAGCAGCTCAGTCGGCGCCTGGCAAGTCAGCCGCAGCTCAAGCGCCTGCGCCTGCATACCCGCATGCCCGTTGTGCTGCCCGAACGGATCGACACGGCCCTGATCGACTGGTTGGCGGGGCTTCCCTGGCAAGTGGTGGTGGTCATACACTGCAACCACCCGGCGGAAATCGATTCCGAAGTTGCGAATACCCTCCACGACCTGCACGCTAAGGGGGTCACGCTACTGAACCAAAGCGTGCTTTTACGGGGTGTCAATGACAATGAGAACACCCTCTTGCGGCTTCATGAAAAACTATTCAAGCACCGGGTCATCCCTTACTACCTTCACCTTCTGGACCGGGTCAGTGGTGCCGCCCACTTTGAGGTCAGCGAACGAAAAGCCGGAGAGCTTCTACACAGCTTACGACAACACTCTCCCGGTTACCTGGTTCCCAAGTTGGTGCGTGAAATCGAGGGCGAGCCCCATAAGCGGCCTATGGCGTGATTCTGCTTGTACGCTATGCTCTAATATTAAATGGCTGTTATCCATACTGAGGGAGTTGTCGGCGCATGGCGGGGGAAAAGGGCCTGAGCGGCCTGAAAACTGCGGAACGTAGCAAGCCCGGAAAGGACTCTTTTGACTACCGCAGTGCAAACGTAGAAAAGTGGGTACAGACCCTACCTGTGGGGAACATCGGCGAGACAGCACGCCTGGTCTACGATGCCCTCTACGAGGTCAACCGGCTCGAGATTACCTGGAAAGAGCGCCACCGCTTTCTGGAGTTGCTCCGTGAGCCCGTCCATTATGTGCAAAACTCGCTGGTACGCCGTTTTACAGGCATGCCATTTCCCCTGCCGGAAAAGGCGCGTCGTATCTCACTGCTTGCACGCACCCTCTATGACGAAATGGCACTGGGCTATAAAGCCGCGATAGAAGAGATGCTGGAAGGCAACTTCCTCACCCGGGACAACAAGGCCCTGACCCTGCTTATCCACCGTGCCGTGCGCTATCTCAGCCGCAGCCTGCTGACCTGTTATCAGACCTATACGCCCCATCCGGAAAACAGCTGGTTAGAGCTCCATTCGCTCTACTTGTATGCCGAACACAAAAATATCCAGCAAACTCCGATAAAAGACGAGTACAACCAGTTGATGCCGGACTCCAGCATCGCCCGAGTCTACAAACAGATCCTACTTCTCGTGCTGACCTCCCCTTACCGTTTGCGCCAAGGGGAGGCCGAAGCGGTCTACTCCGCCCTGGCGAGATGGGCGGGCCATGGCCATATCATCCCGTATGATGACCCGTCGGCTGGTGAGGCCTTATTTGTAGTTCACATGGACAGTGACGAGGCACCGGACTATCGAGTATTCGATCACCGCAATTGCAACAGCGAGCTGTGCCGTCTTGTTGACACCCGACAATTGAGCAAGGTACTGACCGAAGAGCTGGAGCGGCGAAAAAGAGGCGATATCAGCGGCCCGATCGGCGCCCAACTGATGCGTCTTCTTATACGCACCTGGGGGGTCGCGCCCAGGCGGGTATTCTCCCGCAATGATCGTCAAGCAACCATTGAGGTCGTGGTCGGCACCACCATGCTGCACCGCGCCCTTGCCCGTGAGCTGGCAATCCCGGAGCTGAGCGGCAAAACCGCCAACTTCAGCAGCAAATCCGTCACCGATTCAGGTCACTCCACCAGTGATGATATGTGGGATATATTCTCCAGCTCAAAAATGAAGGCGAACTATGAGCATTACCTCAACCTTACAGCGGAAGAGGCCGATCATGAAATAAAGATTCCCGAAGTGGTCAGCGAAACATGGCAAATCCGTAACGAAAGCGCGGGTGGTTACCGTCTCGCCTTGGAGCCAAGCCAATCGGCAAAAGTGCAGGTCGGAGAACTCATCGGTTTGCGCCACAGGAGGGACGGCGATCTGTGGGAGACCGGCGTCGTCCGCTGGCTGCGACAGGACTTGGAAGGCGGCCTGGAAATCGGTGTGCAAGCACTGGCTCCTCAGGTACTACCTGTTATGGTCAAAAAAGTTGAGCCCAAAGGCCACACAGCGGATTATCAGTACGGACTGATGCTGCCGAAAATCCCTACACTCAAACAACCTGCCACCATTATCACCCCTGTCATGCTGTTCCACACTGGTGATGAACTGATTTTGCACTCACCCGACAATGACCTTAAGATAACGCTGCTCCAACAACTGCAGGCAACCGGCAGTTTTGCCCAGTTCCTGTTCACCCCCTCCCGGCAGGAGTCTTCCGCCGCAGGAGAGGAGGCGAAGGGGCGCGACCCCATCAGCTCAGTCTGGGAAGATCTCTAAGTAATTGTTTCAAAATGCCCCCACCGTTCCGCCCACCTCTTGACGGAGGTCAGAATGAGAGGAGCCATGGTTACCGCATAGTAACCGTCAATCCATGACGATAAGCTGGAAAAAACAGATTATTATCATTAAAGTAGCCTCCGCGGGGAAAACCCGGGGATCTCTCTCCCTTTGGACAAAGAACAGAAGAAATAAAGGTATGCCGTGTTAGCCGAACAAACACTACACCTCCTGGTTCTTGATGACTCATCAAATGATGCGGAAAACGTCGCTAATATGCTCCGTAATTCAGGACACGCGGTGCACGCAAAGCGCGTCGAGGACGATGAAGATCTGCGCAACGCGCTTGCCGGGAACCATTGCGACATGGTTCTCGCGAAACCGAAAATCCCCTATCTCACCGCTTTGGAAGCCATCGACATTATCCGGCAAACGGGCAAAGAGATCCCGACACTTATCATCGGAGATAACGCGGAAGAAGAGGAGGTTAATGAAATTCTCAAGGCCGGCGCCCGGGACGTCGTTTACATTTCCCGCCCCATGCGCCTTGAGCACGCCTTACTGCGTGAAGCGCTTGCCTCCCAGGAGCACCGCAAACTCATCCGTTACGAGACAGCGCTGGAAGAGGCGAACAAGCGTGCCCAGAACCTCGTGGACAGCTCCCGTGATGCTATCACTTATGTCCATGAAGGAATGCATATCTATGCCAATGAGTCCTACCTGGAAACCTTCGGTTACTCCGATATGGCTGAGGTTGAGGGTATGCCGATACTCAATATGGTGAAGAAGGACGATCACGCCAAATTCAAAAAATTCTTACGAGATTTTGACAAGGGGCAAACCGAGGCCAACACCATCGACATCGACGGTCTTCGTCCCGACGGCAGTGATTTCAATATTACCATGGAATTCACCCCCGCCTTCTTCGATGGCGAACCCTGTACTCAAATCATCATCCGCGCCCAGGCCAACAATGAAGAGCTCGAAAGAAAGCTCAGTGACATGAGCAAACTCGACCTGCTTACCGGCGTTTATAACCGACAGTACTTCCTCGCCGCCTTGAACAATGTAATTGGAAAGGCCGGTCGGGAGGGTGTTATTTTCTACCTCCGTCCCGACCACTTCGCCCGGACACAGGATGAAATAGGGATCGCTCAAAGCGATCAGTTACTGGCGGATATCGCCAAATTCATAGCCGCTCAAGTAAAAGGGAAGAAGGATTTTATCGCCCGCTTTGAAGGGGATAACTTTACCTTGCTTCTGCATGAGGCTTCGCCGAAACGCGCTGAAAAGTTCGCCGACGAGTTGCGCAAGAAGGTTGCCGATCATGTTTTCAAAGTTGATGGCAACAATATTTCCGTGACCTGCAGTATCGGTATCGCCCAGTACAATGAAGCAACCACCAACCCTCAGGATGTGCTCAGCCGAGCAAGCCAAGCGCTAAGTGAAGCGGCCTCAATGGGAGGCAATCGCTACCAAATCTATATCCCCGACGAAGCGGAGATGGCGGAGAAGGAGCGCATGATATTGCTGGGTAAGCAGATCAAAAACGCCATACGCAATAATAAGTTTCAGTTGATCTACCAACCCATCGTCAGCCTGAAGGGTGATACGAACGAAAACTATGAAGTTTTCATTCGCATGGAAAACGAAGAAAAAAACATTCTTCTGCCCAAAGACTTTTTACCCGCAGCAGAAAAGAACGGTCTGATGCCTGTAGTGGATCGCTGGGTAATCGCTCACGCTATCAAGGCTGTTACCGAACAACGTCGTAAGGGTAAACCAGTAGTACTATTCGTCAATCTTTCCGGCGCCTCACTGAAAGACGAAAAGTTGCTCCCTTGGATGCGTGATATTCTCAAAGCGGCCAAAGCACAGCCGGACACGCTGGTGATCGAAGTCAGTGAAAGTGTTGCCAGCAGCAACCTCAAACCCATCAAGATGCTCATTGAAGGGCTGTCACAATTACATGTGAGGCTGGCCATCGACAACTTTGGTGTCGCCCCCAACTACCAGAACCTGCTCAAGCATTGCGGCGCCGACTTTCTCAAACTTGACGCCTCGATTGTCAATGCACTCAGCAGCAGTCAGGATGCTCAAAACACGGTCAAAGAGATATCGGCAATGGCCGACAAGGAAAAGAAGAGTGTCATCGCCAACTCGGTAGAAGACCCCCGCACTCTTGCGACGATCTATTCCACCGGCATTGATTATATCCAAGGTTATTTCCTGCAGGAACCCGGAGCGGAAATGAATTACGACTTCAGCTCCATGGGGTAACTGCTCGCTCCTATAAATTAACCGCAAAGGCGCAAAGACGCGAAGGTTTGAAACCGTTTGCTGAAGAGGTAACGCGATTCTCGTTCCAGGGTCCCATCCTTTTCCGCCGGCAGACAAAGCTTCCAGTTAGCGAAAAAACCGCTTTCTCCGCGTTACACTCCACGTTGCAGTGCGGCGATACGCTCTTCCAGCGGGGGATGGCTCATGAACAGCTTGGCCATGCCACCACCGCTGTTGATGCCGAAGGCAGCCATTTCGTTGGGCAGCTGTGAGGGGATTTGGCCCTGCTGCAGCCGCTGCAGTGCCGCCACCATTTTCTCTCTGCCCGCCAGGTCGGCTCCACCCGCATCGGCACGAAACTCTCGGTGACGGGAGAACCACATGACGATAATGCTGGCCAGGATCCCCAGGACGATCTCGGCGGCAATCGTGGCCACGTAATAGCCAATTCCAGGTCCGGCATGATTCCCGTCACGGCGCAAAAAGGAATCCACCGCATAACCGATGACCCTGGCGAGAAAGATCACAAAGGTATTGACCACTCCCTGAATCAGGGTCAGCGTGACCATATCACCGTTCGCCACATGGCTGATCTCATGGGCCAATACCGCCTCAACTTCATCGGCGGACATGCTCTGCAGCAATCCGCTACTGACTGCCACTAGCGCATTATTGCGATTCATACCGGTGGCAAATGCGTTCATCGCAGGAGAATCATAAATGGCCACTTCCGGCATGCCGATACCCGCCCGATGAGCCTGGCGGCGGACGGTATCCACCACCCACTGTTCGCGGGCATTGCGTGGCCGGTCGATTACTATCGCCCCGGTGCTCCTTTTTGCCATCCACTTGGAAAGAGCAAGTGAGATGAACGCACCACCAAAACCTATGACAGCGGCAAAACCGAGCAGCATCCCCAAGTTCAGTCCGTTTGCCGTAAGAAAACGGTCTACGCCAAGCAAACGGGCGGTAAGGCTCAGAAGTACTAATATTGCGAGGTTGGTACCCAAAAACAGAACAATACGCTTCATCTTTTCTCTGTTGTCTCCGTGTAATAACGAACCAGATGGTTACATTCTTGAGAATCAGTGTTCATCGGTATCCGATTCAATCATTCAGAATAGACTGTCGGGCAACAAAAAAAGTTCAACGAATTATTTTTCGTTATTTCAATGACTTGTATAAAAACAGGATACCGTTAAAGAAACCTGCCGTACGGCTCGAACTATTCCCGCACAAAAATACTGTCTATTCTTATCCTGGTCGCCGGCATGTTATGATATGGGCTGACTGAGATAACCATAAGGGCGATAGGAACCGCTGGTGAAGCTTAAGCGCTCCGTTACTACATTTACCGCTCGCTACCAACCCCGTCTCCGGGAGGCCGGTCGTAACCTGCGATCAGCCCTTACGCGGAACCAGGGTGAGGCTCTGCCGACCTTTCATGCGGTGGGCGACATGTTAAAGAACCGCCGCATGCCGGCGCGTGTACCCATCGCGCTCAAGTTGGCCTTCGCCTTCGTCCTGCTCATTGCCACAGGGATGATCGTTCTGGGATTTTTGCTGGGCGGCAATCAGACCGAATTGCTGGAAAAACAGATGGATACCTACGGGTCCACACTGGTTTCACAGATGGCCGAGACGGCGCGTGAACCCTTGCTAGCTGACGATAAGCTCAACCTTGAACTACTCACCAACAGCCTGAACCGGAACAGCAACGTGATGGGCGCGGCTGTCTACACGGAAGAACACACGCCGGTAGTGGAAACCGGCCTGGTTCCTAAATTGCGCCGGACCAACCTTGTCCGCAGCAAATACGATGAGAGCGTATCCATCCAGACTTGGGGGATCAGTAAAACCGAGCAGGCACTGATCTCGTACATCAGCCCCATCTTTTTTCAGGATATTACCGTCGGTTATGTTCTGATCACCTTCGATCACTCGGTGATGAGTCTGGCCAAGAAAGAGACGGTGACCACCGTAGTCAGCACTATCCTGCTGATGCTCCTGCTGGCTATCGCCATCTCTTTCTACCTGGGACGACGACTCACCCGTCCCATCCAACAATTGGTCAAAGCCAGCAACGCCTTCGCCAACGGCAAATATGACTATCACATTGCCGGTGAGCGCAATGACGAGCTGGGTGTATTGATGAAATCGATGAATTTCATGGGCGAGGGCCTGCTGCGTAAGGAACAGGTGGAACAGGTTTTCTCACGCTATGTCTCCCCGCAGGTGGCAAACCGCGCCATTGCCGATCTCGAACGCATGGAGGAGCTGGAGCTCGGTGGTCAGCACGTCAATGCCAGTGTCCTTTTCGCCGATATTGTCGGCTTTACCAGCATGTCCGAGAACATGAGCCCACAGGAGATCAGCCGCCTGCTGAATCAGTATTTCAGCAATATCGCCCGTGCTGTCCATTTCTGCAGAGGCCATATCGACAAATACATGGGCGATTGCGCCATGATCGTCTTCGGCGTTCCGGAAGAGTATGAGGACCACAGCTTCTATGCCCTCTCCTGCGCCTGGATGATTTTGGAACTGGTACGGCAGATGAATCGGCAGCGAGAGAAAAACGGGCTTAGCCCCGTGGAATTCCGTATCGGGGTCAACAGCGGCACAATGTTGGCCGGAAATATGGGTTCGACCGAAAGGATGGAATACACCGTGGTCGGCGATGCGGTCAACCTAGCCTCACGTCTCTCCCACGCCGGAGATCCGGGACAAATTATCGTGACCGAGGAGATGCTCGCATCCAAAGAGCTGCTTGAGCGTATCATCACCACCCACAGGGGAAAAATTAAATTGCGGGGCAAGAAAGAGCCGGTTTCCATCTTCCATATCCGCGATATTCAGGATTCTTTCCGCGCGAGGATGATCGAGGAGATCCGTCGTATCATCGACAGCAGCGAAACGGAGGCGGCATGAGCTACCCCCGCCTGCTGTGGTTACTGCCCCTGCTTGTGCTGCAAAATGGCTGCGCCCTGCTTAACACCAGTTACACAAAAAACAATAGCCAGATAGAGCAATGGGTCAGCGAAAAAGAGTATGGCCGTGCACTGAAGACGCTAAGCCGTGTTTCCCCAAAGGATCCCCACTACCTCGAGGCGGCGGAGAAACGCAATCAGATCGAGGCACTGGCGGCAACGTATGAGCATGATATACGGCAAAAAAACCGTAAACTGCTTGACGAAGGAAAGTGGGCTCAAGCCCTGGACAGCTACGATGAAGCCCTCAGACGCCTGCCGGAAAGTGTCGTGCTCAAGGACGGTTTAGCTAAGCTCCACCGCAGACAAGCGAAGGAACTGGGCCGGCTTGAGCTTGAGAGACTCATGTATCACGGTGCCTGGCTCAAACAGACACTTCCAACATACCGGGATATCGCCCGTGTCGACCCCCGCAGCAGTAGCGCCCGGCGACGACTGGAAAGAATGCAGGAGGAGGCCGAAGAGATCGCCGATGAACTGGCGCTTCACGGCAACCGGGCACTGGCAAATAACAACCTGGACAAGGCAGCGGATCTACTCAACCTGGCTGCCGACTTAAGCCCTGCACCAGCGATTCAGGAAAGTCTGAAAAAACTCAATCAGCAACGTAGCAGCGCCGATAAACAGGCGCAGATTCAACGCAAAAGAGAGCTTCAACAAAAACGGACCGCCGAAAGAAGACGGCAGGAAAAGGTGGAGAGGCTTCGAGCGGCTTTTGATCGGGACTTCGGGCAAAATAATTTCACCACCGCCCGTAAACACCTGCAGGCCCTGGCAAGCGCAGGCATGCCGACCGCACACTACCGGGCCTTGCAACGAAAATTCGATCGAGCCCTGGACAATGAGGCATCACGACTTTTCGAGATCGGTGTAAACGCTTACAGTCGTGCGCAGTATGCCAAGGCAGCGGGCTACTGGCGCCAGGCGTTAGAGCTAAAACCGGATAACAAACAGGCCAAAGAGCACCTGGAACGCGCCGAGCGGGTTCTGGAAAAGCTAAAAAAGTTGAAAGAAAAGCAGAACTAAAGGCCCGATACCCCTTCATTACGAGCCGGTATCACACCCTACCTTACTTCTCCTCTACCCCCATGACATCTACCCGCTGGAAGCCACGGGGAAGTTTGCTGCCGCGGCGCCCGCGTTCACCCATGTAGTGCTCCAAGTCCCCGCTTTTGAGGGTGAGATGACGTTTCCCCGCATAGAGCACCAGACCACGCCCCGACGGCAGTACCGTCACGGCCACCATCACCTCTTCCCGGCTACCGGCTTTCCCGGCAGGAATGCCAATGATCTTGTTGCCCTTGCCCTTGGCCATCTGCGGGAGCTCGCTGATGGGAAAGACCAGGAGACGCCCCTCGTTGGTCACCCCGGCGATCAGATCCTTGTCATAATCCGGCACGCGCTGCGGCGGCAGCACCTTTGCTCCGCTCGGGAGTTTCAGTACCGCTTTACCCGCCTTGTTGCGCCCTTGCAGGTCGCCCAGCTTGGCGACAAAGCCGTAACCGGCATCGCTGGCCATGAGGAAGAGATCCTGTTCGCTACCCATCAGCACCGCCTCGAAGGTGGCCCCGGCGATGGGGTTGACCCGACCGCTTAGCGGTTCCCCCTGCCCCCTGGCCGAGGGCAGGGTGTGTGCAGGGATGGAATAGCTGCGACCGGTGGAGTCGAGGAAGGTGGCGAGTTGATTGGACTTACCCGGCGTGCTGTCCTTGTAACCGTCGCCCGCCTTGTAGTTAAGACCGGAGGCATCCACATCGTGGCCCTTGGCGGCGCGCACCCAGCCCTTCTCGGAAAGGACCACGGTGATGGGTTCGGCACTGATAAGGGCGGTCTCATCCAGCGCCTGGGCCGCCTCGCGCTCGACCAGGGGGGAGCGGCGATCATCGCCGTACTCCTCGGCATCACGCATCAGCTCCTTTTTCACCAGTGTCTTGAGACGGCGGTCGGAACCGAGGATCTTCTCGATCTCGGCCTTCTCCTTGGCCAGTTCATCCTGTTCGCCGCGGATCTTCATCTCCTCCAGGCGTGCCAGTTGACGCAGCTTGGTGTCGAGAATGAAGTCGGCCTGTACATCGGTTAGCTCGAAACGCTGCATCAACACCGGCTTGGGTTCGTCCTCGGTACGGATGATATGGATCACCTCATCGATATTGAGGAAGGCGATGAGCAGGCCCTCGAGCAGGTGCAATCGCTTGTCGACCTTCTCCAGCCGATGCTCCAAACGGCGGCGCACTGTATTCTGGCGAAACTGCAGCCACTCCTGCAGCATCATTTTCAGGGTCTTCACCTGCGGCCTGCCATCGAGCCCGATAACATTCATGTTGACCCTGTAGCTCTTCTCAAGGTCGGTGGTGGCGAAGAGATGGGCCATGAGTTGTTCGATATCGACCCGGTTGGAGCGCGGCACAATCACCAAGCGGGTGGGGTTTTCGTGGTCCGACTCATCGCGCAGGTCATCCACCATCGGCAGCTTCTTCGCTTGCATCTGCGCGGCGATCTGCTCCAGTACCTTTGCGCCGGAGACCTGGTAGGGCAGCGCGGTAATGACCACATCGCCCTCCTCCTTCTCCCACTTGGCGCGCATACGCACGCTGCCGTGGCCGGTCTCATAGATCTTCAGCAGATCCTTGCGCGGGGTGATGATCTCCGCCTCGGTGGGGTAGTCCGGACCCTGCACATGCTCACACAGCTCCTCGATAGTGGACTTGGGCGCCTCCAACAGGCGCACGCAAGCACTGGCCACTTCGCGCAGATTGTGCGGTGGTATATCGGTGGCCATACCCACGGCAATACCGGTGGTGCCGTTGAGCAGTACATGAGGTACGCGAGCCGGCAAGACCTTGGGCTCGTCCATGGTACCGTCGAAGTTGGGAGTCCAGTCGACCGTGCCCTGCCCTACTTCCGAGAGCAGCAGTTCGGAGAATTTGGCCAGACGCGCCTCGGTGTATCGCATCGCGGCGAACGACTTGGGATCGTCCGGCGCGCCCCAGTTGCCCTGCCCGTCCACCAGCGGATAACGATAGGAGAAGGGCTGGGCCATCAATACCATCGCCTCGTAGCAGGCCGAGTCACCATGGGGGTGGTATTTACCCAGCACATCGCCCACGGTACGGGCCGATTTTTTGTACTTGGATTCGGCCTTGAGCCCCAACTCGGACATGGCGTAGATGATGCGCCGCTGCACCGGCTTGAGACCGTCACCGATATTGGGCAACGCCCGGTCCATGATGACGTACATGGAATAGTCCAGGTACGCCTTCTCGGTAAAGTCCTTGAGGGGAAGCTGCTCCACCCCTTCGTAGTTGATCTCGCTGGTATCGCTCATGCGTCGGTTCTTTTTGTCTCTCTGTTAACTCTCATAATGCATTTCACCGCAAAGGCGCTGAGGGCGCAAAGAGGTGAAAAGTAAAAGCCCTTGGCTTGGTGTAAACTTGCGAACCCCAACACCATCCGCAAACAACCGTTAACACCAAATATGAAGTTCACCGCAAAGGCACGGAGGCGCAAAGGGGTGAAGGGTATAAACTCTGTTATTACATCATTTGAAGCAGTAGCCCGTAGGTTGGGGTGAGCCTGCGAACCCCAACACCATCCGGCAAACAACCGTTGGGGTTCGTTCCTCACCCCAACCTACACGCTGCCCTTTGCGCCTCAGCGCCTCTGCGGTAGATGTTAAAGGGTAAAATAATTACCCCGATTCTCTCTGACTCATGCTCAGCATCAAATCGGCAATGCCCTCGGCCGCCCCCAGATAGGGGGCAATACGAATCTTCTTGTCCGGATACTGCGCCTGTTTCGGCGCCACCTCTTCCGGAATATCCGTGGCCACATGACGCCCGGCGGAGAGGAAATAGGGCATCACCACCACCTCATCGGCACCGTCGCGGATACACTGCTCGATGCCGTCCGGGATCAGCGGTTCGGCCAACTCGAGAAAAGCGGCACGCACCATGTCGTACTCCCCACCGGCCTTCTGCGCGATCACCTCGCTCAGGGCCCGCACCTCGTCATTGGAGGCCTCGCGGCGGCTACCGTGGGCCACTACCAGTAGTGCTTTGCTCATTGTCTGTTACCTCATGTCATGGAGATCGTAACCAACGATCCTCATGACATTGTGCGGCTGTGCCCACCGTTCAAGTTTTGCACAAAGAATCAGCACCTGTGCGTTACCAAAAAAACCTTCAACGCAAAGGCGCAAAGACGCGAAGGACGCAAAGGTTTCTAAAGTCTTATATCACGTTGTGAAGCCCATTCGAGAAATGGCGCTTTTACGCACGTAATGTTCTCTTCTTTGCGACCTCTGCGTCTTTGCGCCTTTGCGTTAATAGCTCTTTATCCGATCATCAAACCTCGGCCATGTCGCCCTTGCTCTCGAGCCAGCTGCGGCGTTCGGAGGCGCGTTTCTTGGCCAGCAGCATGTCCATGATCTGGTTGGTCTCGTCCCCGGCTTCGATGGTCAGCTGGACCAGACGGCGGGTATCGGGCGATAGGGTGGTCTCGCGCAGCTGCTTGGGGTTCATCTCGCCCAGGCCCTTGAAGCGGGTCACCATCACCTTGCCGCGCTTCTTCTCTGCAGTGATACGGTCCAGCACCCCCTTGCGCTCGCTGTCGTCCAGGGCGTAGTAGGTCTCCTTGCCCACATCGATACGGTAGAGCGGCGGCATCGCCATATAGACGTGACCGGCCTGCACCAGCGGGCGGAAGTGGCGCACGAACAGGGCGCACAGCAGGGTGGCGATATGCATGCCGTCGGAGTCGGCATCCGCCAGCACGCAGATCTTGCCGTAACGCAGGCCGTCGAGCTTGTCCGAGCCCGGGTCGACACCGATGGCCACCGCGATATCGTGCACCTCCTGCGAGGCGAGTACCTGTGAGGGATCCACCTCCCAGGTGTTCAGGATCTTGCCCCGCAGCGGCATGATCGCCTGAAACTCCTTGTCCCGCGCCTGCTTGGCCGAGCCGCCGGCGGAGTCCCCCTCCACCAGGAAAAGCTCGCTGCGCGCCGGATCGGAGCTGGTGCAGTCGGCCAGCTTGCCCGGCAGTGCCGGACCCTGGGTGATCTTCTTGCGCGCGACCTTCTTGCCGGCACGCAGCCGGCTCTGGGCGCTGGAGATGGCCAGCTCGGCGATCTGCTCGCCCAGGTCGTGGTGCTGGTTGAGCCACAGGGAGAAGGCGTCCTTGACCACCCCGGAGACGAAGGGCGCGCACTCGCGCGAGGAGAGCCGCTCCTTGGTCTGGCCGGAAAACTGCGGATCCTCCAGCTTGACCGAGAGGATGTAGCTGACCTTGTCCCACACATCCTCCGGCGCCAGTTTGACCCCTCGCGGCATCAGGTTGCGGAATTCGCAAAACTCGCGGATCGCCTCGGTCAGGCCGGTACGCAACCCGTTGACATGGGTTCCGCCCTGGGCGGTGGGCACCAGGTTGACGTAGCTCTCCGCCACGGTCTCGCCCCCTTCGGGCAGCCAGACCACCGCCCAGTCCACCGCCTCGGTGGTGCCGGACATGCTGCCGAGGAAAGGCTCCTCGGGCAGGGTGAGCGCCTGCTGCAACTCGTCGATGAGGTAATCTTTGAGGCCGTCTTCGTAGTACCACTCATACTTCTCGCCATTGACCTGGTCATCGAACTTGATGCGCAGGCCGGGGCAGAGCACCGCCTTGGCGCGCAGGTTGTGTTTGAGGCGAGGAACGGAAAACTTGGGCGAGTCGAAAAATTGCGGATCGGGCCAGAAGCGCAGGGTGGTGCCGGTGTTGCGCTTACCCACCTCACCGACCACCTCCAGATCGGAGACCTTATGGCCGCCCTGGAAGGCAATGTTGTACTCCTTGCCGTCACGGCGCACCCAGATCTCCAGATGTTTGGACAGGGCATTGACCACCGAGACCCCCACCCCGTGCAAACCGCCGGAAAACTGGTAGCTCTTATTGGAGAACTTGCCGCCGGCGTGCAGCTTGGTGAGAATCACCTCCACCCCGGGGATCCCCTCCCGCGGATGGATGTCCACCGGCATGCCGCGGCCGTCGTCCTTCACCTCCAGCGACTGATCCTTGAACAGGGTCACCTCGATGGTCTTGGCGTGGCCGGCGATGGCCTCGTCCACGGAGTTGTCGATCACCTCCTGGGCAAGGTGGTTGGGACGCTCGGTCTGGGTATACATGCCGGGGCGCTTGCGCACCGGCTCCAGCCCGGACAGGACCTCAATTTCTTCAGCGGTATATTTCGATGCCATAGATATCTGATTTAACAGGAAACTTTATACACTCAGCCAATGCCGCAAAGAGAGAATGACTCATTGATTCTCCACTATTGTGACACAGGGTCCTCTTCAACCGCGTGACATCAGCCCGAAAAAAAGCGAATGGTCCACGCCCACTCGCCTTTCCCAACCGTGCCGGCATAACATTAATCGAGCGGCACCCCAAGACGGTGAGCCACCTCTTCATAGGCCTCGACCACACCGCCCAAGCCCTGACGGAAACGGTCCTTATCCAGCTTTTCGCGTGTGTCCTTGTCCCACAGACGGCAGCCGTCGGGAGTGAACTCATCCCCCAGAACGAGGTGTCCCTGATAGCGGCCGAACTCCAGCTTGTAGTCCACCAGCAGCATTCCCGCCTCGGCGAACAGCTTGGTCAGGACCTCGTTCACCTTGAAGGTCAGCTCCTTCATTTTGGCGATCTCCTCCTCGGTGGCCCAGCCGAAACTGATGATGTGGTAATCGTTGATCATCGGATCATGCAGTTCGTCGTTCTTGAGGAAGAACTCGAAGGTCGGTGGATTAAGATCCATACCGTCCTTGACGCCGAGGCGGCGCACCAGCGAGCCGGTGGCAATATTGCGCACCACACATTCGATGGGCAGCATCTCAAGCTTCTTTACCAGCGACTCCTCATCGGAGAGCAGCTTGAGATGGTGGGTCTCTATCCCCGCCTCTTCCAGCTTTTGCATGATAAAGGCATTGAACTTGTTGTTCACCATACCCTTTCGCTCAAGCTGCTCCATCTTCTCGCCATCGAAGGCGGAAGTGTCATTACGAAAATGGAGAATCAGCTTATCGTCATCGTCAGTGGTATAGACCGACTTGGCCTTACCCGCATACAGCTCAGCCTTTTTTTCCATCGTCATCCCTCGAAATCATTAATTAAGAAATCTCACGCCAATCCAGGCCCGATGTCTGATGGGCCAAGGCTATCCATTCCGGCTCACAGCCCAGCGCCTCACTCAGCGCGCTGGTCGCCAGTTCCGGCAAATTGTTCTTTTCACTCAGGTGAGCGGCCACCAGATGCTGCAATGAGGAGCAGTCAATCCGCTGCAAAATCGCAGCGGCTTGGTCGTTGCTCAAATGCCCCAACTCTCCGCCGACTCTGGCCTGAAGCCGGGGCGGGTAAGGACCCTTACGCAGCATCCCGGTGTCGTGATTGCTCTCCAGAATCAGCGCATCGCAGGCGCTCAACTGCTGTTCAATATGCTGTGTACTGCGGCCCGAATCGGTGAGTAACCCTAAGCGCTTGTCACCGTTAGTGAAAACAAACTGGCACGGCTCACGTGCATCATGGGGCACCGGAAAGGGGGTCACCTGTAAATCCCCGATTGCAAACTCCCTATGGCAATTCAGCAAGCGGCACTGAGGCAACAGACCCAGACGTCCGGCGGCTCCCTTCGCCGTGCCGGCTGTCAACCACACCGGTTTGCCGTATTTGCGGGCGAAGGCGCCTACCCCGGCAAGGTGATCGTTGTGCTCATGGGTCACTAACACCGCATCGATGGAATCGGCCTCCACCCCCAGCCGTGCCATGCGCCCCTCGAGCTCCTTAACCGAAAAACCGCAGTCAATGAGCAAGCGGGTCTGACCCGACTCAACCAATGACGCATTGCCTTTACTACCGCTGCCCAATAGCGCAAAACGCATCATCCGCAAACCTGCCCGAGGCGGGCTAACCGAAGACGCGGATTAACAGCCCCCGCAGTAACCGGCATCTTCTGAGTTATACGCCGGCGGGAGAACAAGGCGTTCAGGACCGCGTTTTCGCCACTTACCTCCACCTGTTCAACCTCTCGCGCCACCTTAGAGAAGGAACCGAATCTCGTGTGCAGCGCTCCTTGCTCTGAGCTCGGGCCGCTTCGCTTAGCGAAGCGCCTCCTGCAATTTCTCCAAAATAGAACGGTTCAGATCTTCCGGTGCCGCTCCCCCCTGCTCATTACGCAAGCGTATGTACGTGGTTGAATCATCACCGCTAAGTTGGACCTGCCACTGCTTGGATTTCTCCTTCTGTTCATCGGAAGAGAATAGAGAGTTGATCCAGTTTTTCTCCCGCACCCCCGCATCCTCCAGCTGATCCACATGGGAAACATAGTAAATTCCCTCACTGCGATTACGGTCTTCAACGGCAAGACCGATTCTCTCCAGGGCGACACCTGTGAGACGCCAGCCCCGGCTAAAGCCTTCCTCCAATATCAATTCCTTTCCTAAAATTCGGGCTCGGGAGGAGGACTCTACAGGCTTGGAATCCAACACCGCCTCAGCGGTTTGTTCACTGCCCCCCAGATAGATCACAAGCCGATTCAGGATTTCATTGGCCAACTCGGGGTCAGAGGGACGCACCTCCCAAGCCGTATCGACAACGCCGTTATTTTCTGAGGCTACGACTTCTTTGAGGCCGTAATGGGTGATGTAGAGTTCAGTACGCTCATCATCTACACGCTCCAGGCGCAGGCGATACTTATCGAGAAGACCGGTCGAGTACGCGCTATTGATCATTGCATTTAAGAGCTTCGCTAGGATGTTTTTCGGCACCTCGGTACGACTCGCCGCCCAGCCGGTTTCCATAATACCGAGAGACGGCTGGTCAAGCTCGACCTCAAGCCCGACGCTTTCCCAGAAAAACTTCAGTCTGGGCCATAGTTTGGATACATCCGACTCGATGACCAGCCAGCGGGTGCTACCGTCACGTGCGATGCGGATATCCTCGTAGTGAGGCAATACGGACGAACCACCGCCCCCACTGCCGTTAATTGTCGGGATTTTATCCACACCGGTATCAACGGGCACGGACAGGTCGGGTGGGACCTCCAGCGAAGCTGTACTATCAGTGGCGTCATAATCGATACGACTGTTGCCGCCACCGCCGCTACAAGCGCTCAGAGACAGGCAAAACACCACCGCCAGAGCTATGTGGGAAGGATATTTGATGGTCAACCTTATTACCTCTTACAGTACACCGGCGCTTTTGAGTGCCTGGCGCACGGTGTCATGATATTGCTCGGAAAGCATGGTCATCGGAAGCCGTATTCCCGGTGGAATCAGGCCCATTTCATACAATGCCCATTTAACCGGGATAGGGTTGGCCTCCACAAACAGATTCTTGTGCAGGGGCATCAGCTTTTCATTAATCGCCTCGGCTGCGGCAAAATCGCCGTTTAAGGCCGCTTCGCACATCAAGTGCATTTCCCGGGGCGCTACATTGGCTGTCACGGACACACACCCCTTGCCGCCCAGGCGCATCAAATCCAGGGTGGTGGCGTCATCACCGCTGTAAACATCGATTCGGTCACCACAACGCTCAATCAGCTCCTTGCCGCGGGCCATGTCCCCGGTGGCATCCTTAATGCCGACAATATTGGATATCCCCGCCAGGCGCTCGACGGTGTCGTTCAGCATGTCACAGGCGGTACGGCCGGGCACATTATAGAGAATTTGCGGCACAGGCACCGCCTCGGCCACGGCCTTGAAGTGGCGGTAGAGCCCCTCCTGGGTGGGTTTATTGTAGTAAGGAGTGACCAGCAGACAGGCATCAGCCCCGGCTTCCATGGCGCACCGGGTCAGGTCGATCGCCTCCCTGGTGGCGTTGGCGCCGGTACCTGCAATCACAGGCAGGCGCCCGCCGGCCATATCCACACATTTGCGGATCAGCACACAGTGCTCATCATGATCCAGGGTCGCCGACTCGCCGGTAGTACCCACCACCACGAGGGCATCGGTACCACTCTCTATGTGGAATTCCACCAGCTCGGCGAGACTCTTTTCATCGACCGAGCCATCCTCCCGCATGGGGGTCGCCAAAGCCACCATACTGCCGTGAAACATACCGCTCTCCAGAAAGGGGAAAATAAGCCTGCATGGTACTTGCGCGCCCCCTCCGTGACAAGTGAACGACACCAAAAATGCCCTATCCCACCGCTTTCCACCGGAGTGCAGCCGCTGGAAAAGGTGGTAGACTGGAAAATGCGTTTTAGCGCGCCAAGGCGATTAACCCAAACCTCAGCCGGAGAGTAACCAACCGATGAACGCCACCAACAATAAATACCTGGTCATTTCCGCCCTGGGTGAGGATCAACCGGGTATCGTCAGAAACCTGACCCGACCGGTAACCGAGGTCGGCGCCAATATCCTCGACAGCCGCATGACCATCCTGGGGGGCGAATTCGCCATTCTGATGATGGTCGAAGGCAGCTGGGACAGCCTCGCCAAGTTGGAGGCCCAAATCCCCGGGTTACAGCAGAAACTGGGGCTGACCATCCTGGCCAAGCGCACCGGCGGACAGCGCGAAGAGCAAGCCACCCTGCCCTACACGGTCAATGTGGTCGCGCTGGATCACCCGGGCATCGTCAGCCACCTTGCAGAATTCTTCTCCAATCGCCATATCAATATTCAGGATCTCTATACCGACAGCTATCGTGCCGCACACACCGGCACACCTATGTTCACCGCCAACATGACGGTAAATATCCCCGGCAACATCTCCATTGCCGCGCTGCGGGAGGAGTTCCTGGACTTTTGCGACAGCCTTAACCTCGACGGTGTACTGGAACCGAACAAGGGCTAGTCTTACTAATGGTAATAAGGAAACGACAGCAATACGGAGCGAAGAAAAACAATGAGCAATGTCACTGTAGGCAATAAAGTACCCGACTTTACCCTCCCGGCCACCGGCGACCGGGAGATTAGTCTCAAACAACTCAAGGGAAAAAACCTGGTACTGTACTTCTACCCCAAGGACAGCACCCCCGGCTGCACGACCGAGGGGCAGGATTTTCGCGACAACTACCAAGCATTCCAGCAACTCGATACGGAAATCCTCGGCGTCTCACGCGACGGCATCAAGTCACACGAAAACTTCAAGGCAAAACAGGGCTTCCCCTTCGAACTTCTCTCCGATAAGGAGGAGACACTGTGCGAGCTGTTCGATGTTATCAAAGAGAAAAACATGTACGGCAAAAAGGTCATGGGTATCGAACGCAGCACTTTTCTGATCGACGCCAAAGGCGTTCTTCGTCAGGAGTGGCGCAAAGTCAAGGTGAAGGGTCATGTCGACGAGGTGCTCGAGGCGGTCAAGGGGCTCTGACGTCGCCATCACGCCGCCTTTGATATGCTTAGCCCCAACTATGGCGCCCCGGCCATGGATGGGGTAATGTCGGGATAATCCCTTTGTGACAAACACGGCCCATAGCTAACACAGATAAATGATGACTGATAAACGCCTTTTTGTGCTTGATACCAACGTCCTGATGCACGACCCCACAGCCCTGTTCCGCTTCCAGGAGCATGACATCTACCTCCCAATGGTGGTTCTCGAAGAACTGGACAACAACAAAAAGGGCCACTCGGAGGTGGCACGCAACGCACGTCAGGCCAGCCGCTTCATGGACGAGTTGATGATCAACATCAGCACGGAGAGCATCGCCAACGGCATCCCCCTCTCCCAGCGAAGCTTCACCAACAGCAATAAAAGCCCCACCGGCAACCTGTTTTTTCAGACCGAGATCATGGAGGCGCAACTGCCCTCATCGCTGCCGGGGAGCAAATCGGACAACACCATTCTCGGCACAGCCCTCGCATTAAAGCACCAGCAACCGGAGCGCAGCGTCACCCTCGTCTCCAAAGACACCAACATGCGGATTAAGGCGGCAATCCTCGGTATCCACTCCGAGGATTATCGCAACGACCAGGTACTGGAGGATGTGGAGTTGCTCTACAGCGGCTCCAGCGAGCTCTCCGCCGATTTCTGGGAGCAACACAGCAAGGAGATGCACTCATGGCAGGAGGAGGGTCGCACCTTTTACAGGCTAAGCGGCCCCGAGGCCGAAAGCTGGCATGCCAATGAGTTCATTCACCTGCCCGAACAGGACGGCTTCCAGGCCATTGTGCGCAGCGTAGATGACGACGAGGCGATAATTGAAACCACACGGGACTTTACCAACCAGAACCACAACGTTTGGGGCATTACCGCACGCAACCGCGAGCAGAACTTCGCCCTCAACCTGTTGATGGACCCGGAAGTGGACTTCGTCACCCTGGTAGGTCAGGCGGGCACCGGCAAGACTCTGCTGACCCTTGCCGCGGGCCTGCAACAGACGCTTGACGAGCAGAACTACGCCGAGATCATCATGACCCGGGTCACCGTCTCAGTCGGCGAGGACATCGGCTTTCTGCCCGGCACCGAGGAGGAGAAGATGACACCCTGGATGGGGGCTTTGATGGACAATCTTGAAGTGTTGACCCAATCCGAACACAACAGCGACTGGGAGCGCGCCGCGACCCAGGACCTGTTGAGCAAACGGATAAAAATCCGTTCCCTCAACTTCATGCGCGGCCGGACCTTTCTCAACAAATTCATCATCATCGATGAGGCGCAGAACCTCACCTCAAAACAGATGAAGACCCTAATCACACGCGCCGGTCCCGGCACCAAGGTCATCTGTCTGGGTAATATTGCACAGATTGACACCCCTTACCTGACTGAGACCAACTCGGGGTTAACCTATGTTGTCGATCGCTTCAAAGGCTGGGAGCACAGCGGACATATGACCCTGCTGCGCGGCGAACGCTCCCGTCTTGCCGACTTTGCATCCGAAATGCTCTGAAGCGAGGTACGGCATGAAGCACCTCATTACCTATCAGGTCAAACTCGACGACGGTGTCGAACGCCGCTATGAGGTGGACATCAACCGCCCAGCCAGGATGCAGGAACAAAACGGTGAGGAACATCCACAATGGACCCGTCTGGAACAACACCAATGCAATAACTGCCCGCTTCCGGCAAAGACATTCCTATACTGCCCGGCCGCCATTGAGCTTGAAGAGATCGCCGCACACTTTTCCGATGCCACATCTGTCGATCGGGTGGATGTATGGGTTCACAGTGCTGAGCGCAGCTACTTTAAAAACTGTGATATACAGACAATGCTCCAGTCACTGTATGGCCTGATCATGGCCTCCAGCGCCTGCCCCATCCTCTCACGACTCAAACCGCTTAGCCGCTACCATCTCCCCTTTTCCACCGTGGAGGAGACCGTACAGCGCATTGTCGGCACCTATTTGGTACAACACTACCTCCAGCCGGACACTGACCACGGCGAGATAGACCGGGGATTAAACGCAATCCATGAACTTTACAAGGAACTGAACGTTGTCAACAGGGCGCTCATGCAACGTATACGACAGGCCTCCAGGGACGATGCCAATGTCAATGCGATCCACATCTTCGTCTCCCTGACCCGAATTCTTGAAATGAGCGTCAGTGACATCATCAGCAAAATGATACCGGTACCGAGCAAAGGCACTTCGTAAACCCCGCCTAGCTTTATCGCCGAACAATGCATGACTACCGCAGGTTCAAGACATCAAACCAGCCTTCCCCATGGCAAAATACAGCACGCGGCCTTGCTCCAGAGCAGCATCTAGAGAAAAGTCGACTGATTGGTTAAAGTAACCGGCCGGATCAATTACCACAGCAAACGATGAACAAGCAAAAACGTAGCGAAATATTCAGCCGGCTGCGTGCCGAGAACCCGCACCCGACCACC
Source organism: Pseudomonadota bacterium (assembly GCA_046484535.1). Taxonomy (GTDB): domain Bacteria; phylum Pseudomonadota; class Gammaproteobacteria; order Thiohalomonadales; family Thiohalomonadaceae; genus JAPHTQ01. The sequence goes on from JAWOIT010000042.1 coordinate 31,812, forward strand.
GAACTGAATTACAGTACGCCGTTTGAACTGCTGGTGGCGGTGATTCTCTCCGCCCAGGCCACCGACAAGGGCGTCAACAAAGCCACCGACAAATTGTTTCCCGCCGCCAATACCCCGGAAACCATCCTTGCCCTTGGTGAAGAGGGCCTCAAGCAATACATCAAGACCATCGGGCTCTACAACAGCAAGACCGGCAACATAATCAAAACCTGCCGCATATTGATTGAACAATACAACAGCCGGGTGCCGGAGGATCGCAAGGCGCTGGAATCACTCCCCGGGGTAGGAAGAAAAACGGCTAATGTGGTACTCAACACCGCCTTCGGCCATCCCACCATGGCGGTCGACACTCACATCTTCCGTGTCGCCAACCGCACCGGCATAGCCAAGGGCAAGACCGTGCTGGAGGTGGAGAAGAAACTCCTCAAATTCATCCCGCAGGAATTCCTGCAGGACGCCCACCACTGGCTGATCCTGCATGGACGCTATATCTGTACCGCGCGCAAGCCCAAGTGCAGCGCTTGCATCATTGAAGACCTCTGCGAATACAAGCACAAGATTTATGAATAATAATGTAGGAGCGGCTTCCAGCCGCGATTGGCCTGAGCACCCCCTACCCCAAATCGCGGCCGGAAGCCGCTCCTACCTGTACGATCAACGCTCACGAGGTAATTATGCTTTTTGGCCATAACCGTGACGAACTGCGCCGCTTCTACATCGAGAGTTGGCGCAAATACCGTAGCAAACTACCGCTGCAGACATTGGAGGCGATGATCGCAGAAGTCGTTGCCGAGCACCCTGAATACCATCCCCTGCTCGAGAACGAGGACGAGGCGATCACCCGGGAGTTCTCCGCAGAGAGCGGCCAGGGCAATCCGTTTATGCACATGGCTATGCACCTTGGCATCCGTGAGCAACTTTCCACCAACCGTCCGGCCGGTATCGTCAGCACCTATGAGAATTTGTGCAAACGCCTGGGAGGACAGCACGAAGCCGAACACCGTATGATGGAGTGCCTTGGCCAGGCGATGTGGGAGGCACAGCAAAGCGGCACACCGCCCGATGAAGCAAAATATCTGGAGTGTCTGCAGCGGCTCTGATCACCTGCTCCAGCTATGCATCATGTACCAGCGAGCGAGAACAGTTTTGAGACAGCGTCTAACAGCATCCGTGACCATTACTTTACGTCCTTTACGTACTTCGCGCCTTCGCCTACATGGAAGTAGGCGAGAAGCGAGAGCAGGACGCGGAAAACTTTGCAGTGAATAATTACGATTTTTTCCCGATTAGCTCGATGGGGTAGCCGTCCGGATCCTCGACAAAGGCGATGATGGTGCTCCCGGCATTCATCGGTCCGGCATCGCGAAGGACTTTGCCGCCGCGCTCACGGATAGCAGCGGTCGCCTGATAAACGTCATCCACCTCCAGGGCGATATGACCATAGCCATCACCCAAATCATAACTGTTAACACCCCAGTTATAAGTCATCTCAATCACCGCTTCATCAGCCTCATCGCCGTAACCGACAAACGCGAGGGTGAACTGTCCTTCCGGATAATCCCGGCGCCGCAGTAATCTCATTCCCAGAACCTCAGTATAGAAACGGATGGAACGCTCAAGATCACCGACCCTGAGCATGGTGTGAAGTATTCGCATATACAGGCCTCAAATGACTTGATTCATGAAGGTGTGGAAACAAAACTTTCAGGTTGTCTCATTTGCTCAACCAGCTCATCCAGAGGAACCGGTCGGGAGATACCATAACCCTGCGCATAATCCACGCCCATCTCGCGCAAGGCTTCAATAATCGGCATGTTCTCGGCAAATTCCGCAATGGTTTCCATCCCCATCACATGCCCTATCTGGCTGATCGATTCAACCATCGCCCGGTCCAGGTTGTCATCCATCATATCCTTGATAAAAGTTCCGTCTATTTTTATATAATCCACCTGCAATCCTTTGAGGTAGCCGAAAGAACTCAGGCCGCTGCCAAAATCGTCCAGGGCGAAATAACAGCCTTCTTGCTTCAATCTGGAAATAAACATCCTTGCCCTGCTTAAATTGCTGATTGCTGCCGTTTCGGTGATCTCGAAACAGATATATTCGCCATTAATATCGCACTCGTTAAATTGATCCAGCACAAAGTCGAGAAAATGCTCATCGGTCAATGACTGACCGGACAGATTGATTGTGCAACGAAACGGCGGCGTATCTTCCGGCCCCTGCGCCTCACGCAGTTTACCCAGGGCGGTACGTACCACCCAACGGTCAATCGTCGGCATAAGATTGTAACGTTCAGCAGCAGGAATGAAGGCCATGGGAGAGATGGCATCACCGTCATCATCGAGCATTCGCATTAATACTTCACCCCGTGGCAGTTTTTCACCAGCACCGGGGGAAAGCGGGACAATGGGTTGAAAGTAAAGCTCAAACCGACCCTCCTCGAAGGCCTGGTATATACGGTGTATCCACTCCATCTCACGGTGATGGCGGGCGACCGCCTTATCGTTTTCATCCACAATATGCACTCGGTTTCTACCGGCTTCCTTGGCGACGTAGCAGGCGGCATCGGCAAGGCTGAGCACATCGATAAGAGAGCCACCTGTTGCGGTGATCGGTACAACGCCAATACTGACACCCACCTCAAAAACACGACTCTTCCAGGCGAAGCGATAATCGTGGATTTGATGGCGTAATTTATCGGCAATCTCGCGAGCCTTATCGATAGGGCAGTCCATCAACAACAAACCGAACTCATCGCCACCAAGCCGTGCCAGGGTATCGTGCTCTCTGATGCTTTCCTTTAGCATCTGGGCCAATTGAGTCAACAATTCATCCCCGGCGCGGTGGCCACTGGTATCGTTAACGACCTTGAATTGATCCAGATCCATATAGAACAGCACATGATGTCTATCTGCGCTGCGCGCTTCACTGATAGCCAGCTCCAGACGCTTTTCAAACTCACGCCGATTATACAGGCCGGTTAACATGTCGTGACTGGCCTGAAAACTGAGTTGCCGGGCCATGCCCATCACTTCGGTAATATCGTGCAACACCAGCACCACACCGACTATCACCTCTTCACCGGAGCGCATCGGTGCTGCGGTAATATTGATAGTAAACCGGCTGCCGTCGCTATGAGTGAGAACACCGTCATCAGCATGCACGGTGGTGCTGTCATGGCGGATGATCAGATCCACCAGATCATGTAACTTCTCGCCGGTACCCTCGTTGATCAGCCTGAGCACCTCCATATAATGCCGGCCCTGCACCTGATCCAGCTCACAATCGAGCAATCGCTCCGCCACAGGGTTGAGGTACTCGATTCGGCCCCGAGTATCTGTCGTGAGTACGCCATCGCCAATCGACTCCAATGTCACCATGGCGCGTTGCGTCTCTTTCTCCAATGCCCGTTCGGCCAGGATAAGCTGGGTAATATCCCGGGCATTGCCTTCGACTCCGGCCACCTCACCGAATTCATCATAATAGTAATGTGCATTGGTGTAGGCCCAAACAGTCGAACCATCCTTGTGCCGCAATCGGGTGATGACATTGCGCACCACACCGTTGTTCTTTTTCAACGCTCGGAACAATGCGTTACGCTCCTCGGGATCGACATAATAATCAGCGAGCGGTGTGCCCAATAATTCACGGGTGGTATATCCCAGTGACTGTTCAGCCATCGCCGTAATGTAAATGAGAATGCCGTCCGTGTCGGTGCGAAAGTAAGTATCCTGCATGTTATACAGGATGTTGTTCAAATCCTGCTCCGACTTGCGCAGCCTCTCCTCAACCCGGTAGTGGTGCTCAAGCAGGCGGCGATATTCATTGGTCAACACTCCCAGCTCATCGGTGGATTGAGAGGAGAGTTTCTTTAGATCCAGTTGACACGGCTGTACCTGCTGTTGCAGCAAACTCGTCAACGGCGCCAAAGACTGGCCGAAACTGCGCATGAACAACAGGCTGCCGGCAATGGCGATCAACTCCAGTAAAAGCCAAACAAAAAAGGTTTCCAGGCTAAAGAAGCCGGTGCGTGCCCAGTAGTATTGCACCAGCACCGTACCGATTAGCAGGGGCACCAGCGCACCGATGAGAAACACCTTTATACGGATGGTGATATGCGCCTTACCGAGAATAACGCCGCTCAGTGCACGGCCGAATAGATCAATCGCCAGAAAGAAAAGAGGAAGACCGACAAGAATGGATACGGTCAATGCCACCAAGTGTATGCGAAACCACTCTATGGCATCTAATTGAATGCTGAACAACCACTGCCCGCTCAGCATCACCGCATTGGGCGCCAACAGCAGTGTCAGTAAAAAGAGTCCCCAAAAGTGCAGGGGAAAGGACTTGACCTGTTTCAGTGCTGCCGGTTGTGAAAGATCATGACCGCTCACAAGGTAACGGATAACAGGCCGGGCAAAACGATAGAAGTAGAATCCGGCAAATGCAGTACTTCCCAGCACAAAGATCATCATCGGCAGGCTGGACATAATCGCCTGAATTTCGGCGAAACTTAATATATCGGCAAGCGCGATAAACACCATGCCGAAAGCCGGCGGTAACACCCAACCCAGCAGCACTAAAGCGAGAAACTGTTGTAAAAATTTATTTGCCGACAACTGGTCGCTTTCCCGTTATTATTGAAAGCCTTCCCTGGCTGCACCTGAGCGGTGCGACAGCAGCACCGTCTCTTGTTTATTTACTTCTGCGTTTTGCTCCAATACGCAAGCGTAGTGCATTGAGCTTGATGAAGCCCTCAGCGTCCTTCTGGTCATAGGCTCCGGCATCGTCCTCGAAAGTGGCGATGGATTCATCGAACAGGGAATCCTTCTCAGACTTTCGCCCGGTCACGATCACATTACCCTTGTAGAGTTTTAGCCGCACAGTACCGTTGACATGCTCCTGGGTCTTGTCGATGGCCGCCTGCAGCATCTCCCGCTCCGGGCTCCACCAGTAACCGTTGTAGATGATCTCGGCATAGCGCGGCATCAGTTCATCCTTCATATGAGCGGCGCCTCGGTCAAGAGTCAGCGACTCCATCGCACGGTGTGCCTTGAGCATCACTGTACCGGCCGGAGTCTCATAACAGCCGCGGGACTTCATGCCCACATAACGGTTTTCCACCAGATCATCGCGGCCGACGCCATTGTCACCGGCCACCTTGTTCAGATATTCCATCACCGTGGCCGGGCTCATCGGCTCGCCGTTGATGGCGACGATATCACCCTGCTCATAGGTCAGTTCCAGGTAGGTAGGCTCATCAGGGGCCTTCTCCGGCGAGACGCTCCAGCGCCACATATCTTCCTCAGGCTCGTTCCAGGGGTCCTCGAGGATGTCACCTTCATAGGAGATGTGCAGCAGGTTGGCGTCCATCGAGTAAGGTGATTTTTTGCTCTGCTTGGCAAAGTCAATCTCAATGCCGTGATTCTCAGCGTAGGCCATCAGCTTCTCGCGGGAGTTGAGATCCCACTCACGCCAGGGAGCGATCACCTTCACATCGGGCATCAGTGCATAGGCGCCGAGCTCGAAGCGGACCTGGTCGTTGCCCTTTCCGGTGGCGCCGTGAGAGATGGCGTCGGCGCCGGTCTCCCGGGCGATCTCCACCAGGCGCTTGGCGATCAGCGGACGAGCAATGGAGGTGCCCAGTCGATACTCCCCTTCATACATGGCATTGGCACGAAACATGGGGAAGACGAAGTCGCGGGCAAATTCCTCGCGCATATCATCGATGTAGATCTCCTTGACCCCCATCGCCTGCGCCTTGGCTCGAGCCGGTTCAACCTCCTCACCCTGGCCGATGTCGGCGGTAAAGGTCACCACTTCGCAGTCGTACTCGTCCTGCAACCACTTGAGGATGATGGAGGTGTCCAAGCCACCGGAATAGGCCAGGACCACTTTCTTGACATCAGACATGACAGCTCCCGCTTGATAGACTTTGCCCGGCATAGCCGGACCACTGAAGACAAAGTGAGAGTATACCTGAGAGAGGTAGGGACTGCCTATTTACACCTACGGTATGATTGCTTCACAGGCGCTTGTTTACACACAGCTGCTCGCAACAGCACCTCGGGACAGACGTGAGCAATCACTTACCTAAAGCCCTTATCGAAGCAGACAAGGTTTACTGCCTCTGTCTCAAGGATCAGGGTCGTGACCTTTGGGACTTCGCCTCTTCATAAAAGGGCATCATCTGCTCGGACAGATCACTCAGGGTTTCCAGACGATTGCCCGGGCTGGGATGGGTGCTGAGAAACTCCGGCGGACCATTGCCGCTGATCCGCCCCATCTTCTGCCACAGACTGACCGCCGCACGCGGGTCATAACCGGCCTTCGCCGCCAATTCGATGCCGATGCGATCCGCCTCGCGCTCGGCGGTACGGCTGTTTGGCAGTTGGATTGCGAGTGTCGCGGCAAGCGCTCCCGCGCCGGCGGCGATCTCCGGCTTATCCGTGGCGGCACTGGCCACACCGATGCCAAGAGATGTGGCCATGGCGATGGACATCTGCTCGGCGGTATGGTTGGCCAGGGCATGGGATATCTCATGCCCCATCACCTGCGCCAGTTCATCATCGGTGGGTTCGACCTTTTTCAACAGACCGGTGTAGACCGCCATCTTGCCGCCGGCCATGCACCAGGCGTTGACCTGCTCATCATCCTCGATCACCTTCACCTCCCAGTCCCAATTCCGGCTTACCGGACGCATAATCTGCGCCTGCCTTATCAGGTCCCGAGTGATCCGCTCCACCCGGCCGGTAACCGCAGGATCGTCAAGTAGCTTCCCTTCCCGGTCGAGATTGGCCATCGTCTCGACATAGGCCTGCTTGGAATAAGCGATGGCCTGGTTTTCAGAAACCAGCATGAGTTGCGAGCGCCCGGTCGGTGAAGTGGCGCAGGCGCTCAACAGCAACAGTAGAAGCGATGCAGTCAGAGGACGGAACTGAGAGATACGGCGCATCTTTATTATTCCTCGGTAAAAAAATGAAAGCTCGTTTATAGAGGATAGAACAAAGGGCGCCGTACGGGTAGAGGTAGAAGTTGGCAGGCGGCAGGCGGCAGGCGGCAGACGGCAGGCGGCAGACGGCAGGCGGCAGACGGCAGACGGCAGACGGCAGGCGGCAGGCGGCAGGCGGCAGGAAATGATACCCGTCATTCCGGAGAGTGCAGGAATGACCGCAACAACCTGTTACCTGCCACCTGTCACCTGTAGCCTTTTTTACATCGTCGGCTGGAACTCTGCAGGATCCTGCTCGGCCATATGCTCGTAGGTATGCCAGCGCAGATCCAACGATTCCTGAGCCAACTGCATCAGGCGTGCCGCCTCCTCGGGGTTGCTCTTCTGCAACAGCTTGTAACGCTGCTCGGCATAGGCGAACTCCTCAAGCTTGATGCTCGGACGGGTGGAGTCGAGGATAAACGGCTTACGTCCCGCCTTACGCAGCTGTGGGTTGTAGCGGATCAGCGGCCAGTAGCCGGACTCCACCGCCTTTTCCTGCTGCGACAGCCCGTTGCGCAAGTCGATACCGTGAGCGATACAGGGGCTGTAGGCGAGGATGATGGACGGTCCCGGATAGGCCTCCGCCTCACGCATCGCCTGTAGTGTCTGCTGCGGATTGGCGCCAAAGGCCACCCGGGCGACATAGACGTTACCATAGGAGATCGCCTGCAGCGCCAGGTCCTTCTTGGTCACCGCCTTGCCCGCGGCGGCGAACTTGGCGGTAGCGGCGATCGGTGTCGACTTCGAGGCCTGACCGCCGGTGTTGGAGTAGACCTCGGTGTCGAGCACCAGCACGTTGATGTTGCGGCCGGAGGCCAGGGCATGGTCGAGACCCGCCGAACCGATGTCATAGGCCCAACCGTCGCCGCCGACCAGCCAGACGCTGCGGCGCACCAGGTGATCGGCCAGGGTGAGCAGCGCTTGGGCCCTGGGGTCGTCGATCCCGGTCAAACGACGTTTGAGCTCCTGCACCCGCTCACGCTGTGCATTCATCTCGCTGCCGATGTGCTGGTTAGTGTCCAACAGCGCATCGATGAAATCCTGCTCGAGATGGTCGCCCATCTGCGACAGCAAATCCTTGGCCATCGCCATCTGCTGATCGGCGGAGACGCGCATCCCCAGACCGAACTCGGCGTTGTCCTCGAACAGCGAGTTGGACCAGGCCGGACCGCGGCCCTCCTTGTTCACACTCCAGGGGGTCGCCGGCAGGTTACCGCCGTAGATGGAGGAGCAGCCGGTGGCGTTGGCCACCAGCAGACGCGGTCCGAACAACTGGGTCAGCAGGCGCACATAGGGGGTCTCGCCGCAGCCGGCGCAGGCGCCTGAGAACTCGAAAAGCGGCTCGAGGAACTGCGCCCCCCTGACCGAGGAGAAGTTGACCGTGGCACGGCGGTTGACCGGGATGGTCTCGAAGAACTCGATGTTCTGTTTTCCCGGCTCGTGCAGCGGCGCCTTGTCCGCCATATTGATCGCCTTGCGCGACTGGTCGTTCTGATCATAGGCCGGACAGGCCTCGACGCAGAGGCCGCAACCGGTGCAGTCCTCCACGTAGATCTGCAGGGTGTAGCGGGTTTCGGGGAAACCGCGGGCGGAGACCGGCGCCGACTCAAAGGTGGCCGGGGCCTTCTCCAGCAGGTCCTCGTGATAGAAGCGGGCGCGAATCACGCTGTGCGGGCAGACGAAGGAGCAGTTGCCGCACTGGATGCAGACCTCCGGCTCCCACTTGGGGATGAAGTCGGCGATGTTGCGCTTCTCCCAACGGGCGGTGCCGCTGGGGTAGGTGCCGTCGACCGGGATCATCGAGACCGGCAGCTCGTCCCCATGGCCGGCCAGCATCGGTGCGGTCACCTCCTGCACGAACTTCGGCGCCTGCACCGCCACCGCCGGCATCATACCGCGGTGGGAGCTGATCTTGCCCGGCACCTTGACCTGGTGCAGATGGTCCAGCGCCGCATCCACCGCTTTGAAGTTCTGCTCCACCACCTCGACGCCCTTGCGCATGTAGGTCTTCTCTATCGCCGCCTTGATCTTGGCGATCGCCTCATCGCGCTGCAGCACACCGGAGAGGGCGAAGAAGCAGGTCTGCATGATGGTATTGATGCGACGGCCCATGCCCGCCTCGCGGGCTACGGTGGTGGCGTCGATGACATAAAAGTCGATGTTTTTGTCGATGATCTGCTGCTGCACCGGCTCGGGCAGCTCGTCCCACACCTTGTCGGGGCCGACCGGTGAGTTGAGCAGGAAAACCGCCTTGTCCGCCGCCTTGTCCAGCATCTCCACCTGGTCGATGAAGTTGGACTTGTGGCAGGCGATGAAGTTGGCCGAAGTAATGAGATAGGGCGCGCGGATCGGTTCAGGACCGAAACGCAGATGCGAGGTGGTCTGTGAACCGGCCTTCTTGGAATCGTAGACAAAGTAACCCTGACAGTAGAGGTCGGTGCTCTCGCCGATGATCTTGATCGAGTTCTTGTTGGCCGAGACGGTGCCGTCGGAGCCCAGGCCGAAGAACATGGCACGGGTGACGTTGTCCGGCTCGATATCGAAGCCGGCGTCGTAGTCGATGCTGGTGTGGCTGACATCATCGTTGATACCGACAGTGAAGTGGTTCTTCGCCTTCGCCGCGGCCAGGTTGTCGAACACGCCACGGGCCATGGCCGGAGTGAACTCCTTGGAGGAGAGGCCGTAACGGCCGCCGATCACCTTCGGCATGGCGTCGATTATACCGCCGTTGAAGGCCTCGGCCAGCGCGGTGATCACATCCTGATAGAGCGGTTCGCCGGCGCTGCCCGGCTCCTTGGTGCGGTCCAGTACGGCGATGCGCTTCACACTCTTCGGCAGTGCCGCGATCATGTGCTCCATGCTGAAGGGACGGAACAGGCGCACATTGACCACGCCCAACTTGCGCCCCTCGGCATTCAATTTGTCGAGGGTCTCCTCGACCACCTGTAC